>JACIWQ010000220.1 GCA_014360895.1 Thermoflexales bacterium
TAGTGGCCTTCCTGCTGGCGGCGGCCTCACTGGCGATGGCGCGGCCGGTGGGGGCGGCCTCCGGAGCGCCGCCCCAACCGACGGGATGTCTCTATATTGCCTGTAACTGTTTCCGCCAAGAAGGAGGGTGGTGCCGTGTATATTGGCGAAACGTTGATCCTTGTTGGGGTTACGAAGCCTGCACGAACGTTAAGTGCGCTGAATGGGCGGGCGGATGTTATGCAGGCGCTCCGTCTGATTAGATCGCACGATAGCCCTCTGTCCGGTACTCCGCCTGCTTTTCTGAAGCACTGGAGTAAAGGGTAAAGGATGAGCAGAGGGGCGGGTGGTGGCAGCCGCCTGCCCCTACGCTTCTCCTTCCTAATCAAGTAGTGGTAGTGCAAGGCCAGCAAAAGCCATAGAGGTAACCAATCCAGTTACCGGAGTCATCCTTATGCTACTTTCCTCAATTCGCAACCAGATTTTCCGTATGACGCTCCTTCTCACCGGGGTGTTAATGGTCAGCGCGGCTTTCGGAGTTTTCCTTTCCGCATCGGAAACAGCTGTTGTGCAGGTAAACGAAAGCCTCGCGAAGTATTGGCGCACAGCCTATGATATTCTGATACGCCCACCAGGTTATAAATCCGAAATAGAGAAGGAACTGCGTCTCGTACAACCCAATTATCTCTTGGGGATTCCCGGCGGGATCACATTCGCTCAACTTGAGGCCATCCGGAATATCCCAGGGGTAGAAATAGTGGCACCTGTCGCAGTGATTGGTATGCTTCCGGAGAGCCTGACTGTAATGATCGCGGATTCTCTTCCCTCCGGAGTTTTCAGTATTTGGTGTACCCTTGAGGAGGATAACGGTGCGGAAACCTTCCAGCGAATTTATGGGCCGTATTTCCGGTACGTAGGCCCTGACGCGAATCTGATGTCCGAAAAGGAACGGGCTCTGATTTGGCCCGCAAATGTAGCAGATTGCAGCGTTGAGATCCCGGGACTCTTAGTGGGTGTTGATCCAGAAGCAGAAGATGCCCTGGTGGGCTTGAGCCAGGCCACTGAGGGAAATTACCTTCATAGGGGGCCGATTTCGCTCTTTCTCACAGATGAAATTGCACCCGGGCGAGTCTTCCCAGGGCTCTCGCAAATGAATGCCTACTCCGTCCCCGTTTTGATAAACACCACTCCCTACATCTCCTTCACCGTATCTGGCGAAGTCGTCCAACTGGAATTACCTCCGGAGATTGAGGGGATCCGGGATATTCTTGAGAAGGGCGGCCCAGATTTTTTGGCCAAATTGCCTTCCCAGAGGGTTGTGGCCCGAAAAACGGTGGGACGGGAAGAAGCATATCAGTGGTTATTTCAGCAGATTACAAACAGGGTGCTTACCCTATTATTTAATCCTCCTACAGGGGAGGTTGTACCTTTAGTTGTCCCTTCACTCACTCAATACCGCTGGCTTTCCGCTTCCTCTGTCCCGCAGGTCTCCCCTGTATTAGAAGTAATCCCATCAACACGAGAGAGAACGCAACAAGCTCGTTTACCCCATCGGTTTGGATACTTCGTTGTGGGGGTTTTCAATACGGAGAAACTGGGTCTACCGGAGGAGCTCGCGGCAGTTCCGCTGGAAACTTACTTTCCCTCCAAAGCCGTGCTCCGATATGATGAAAATGGGATCCCTGTGGAGCCGAAAATTTTGCGGCCAACGACAGACCCTTACGGTTATCTCATCTCTCCACCCCTCTTTCTGACCACTATGGAGGCCACCCGGGCTATTGCAGGGGAGGACTGTATCAGCGCTATCCGGGTCCGGGTGGCCGGGGTGGACCGCTTCTCCCCGGAAGCCCAATCCAAGATAGAGGCCGTCGCCGCCGAGATCATCAACCGCACCGGCCTGGACGTGGACATCGTCGTCGGCTCCTCCCCCCGCCCCGTCCTCGTCCACCTCCCCGGCATCGGCTATGCCGAAGAGTACTGGGTCCAGAAAGGCGTCGCCCTCACCACCCACCGGGAGGTTCAGAAAGCCAACCTCCTCCTCTTCGCCGCTATGTTCATCGTCTGCGCCCTCTTCATCTTCAACACCACCTCCACCACCGTCGCCGGACGCATCCCTGAATTCGGCCTCCTCAAAGCCCTGGGCTGGCGAGGGAGTTCCCTGGCGGGCCTCGTCCTGACCGAGGGGCTCTTCATTGGCATAGTGGGAGGGCTGGCCGGGACGGTGCTGGCTCTGGGTCTGGCAAAGGCCCTCAGGCTGACTTTCCCCTTGGGACGGGCGCTGCTGATTCTGCCCACCGCCCTTCTGCTCTCCCTGGGAGGGTTTGCGCTTCCGGCGCTGCGGGCAGCGCGGGTGGTGCCGGTGGTGGCGCTGCGGCGTGGGGAGCAGAGCGCGCCGGGGAGGGTGCCCCGCTGGTTGGGATATGTGGGGGCATCCCTCTGGCTTCGGAGGATGCGGACGGTGCTGACGGCGGGGGTGATAGCTGCGGGGGCGGGGATGCTGGTGTTTTTGATGAGTCTGCTGTGGGGGATGCGGGGGTATCTGGCGCTGACGTTGCTGGGGCGGTACATTCTGGTGCGGGTGAGCGGGGTTCACTGGGGAATGGTGGGTGTGGTGCTGGGGGTGGGGGCGCTGGCGACGGTGGACGTGTTGCTGGTTGGGGTGCTGGAGCGGCGGCGGGAGATTGGGGTGCTGAAGGCGCTGGGCTGGCGGACGGGGGCGGTGGCGCGGCTGTTTCTGCTGGAGGGGGCGGTGCTGGGGTTGCTGGGCGGCGTGGCGGGGACGGCGCTGGGGCTTTCGGTGTATCTGGCGCTGTACCGGAGCGTGGGGATGGGGATGGTGTGGGCTCTGCTGGCCGGGCTGGGGGTGCCGGTGGG
>JACIWQ010000221.1 GCA_014360895.1 Thermoflexales bacterium
GGTCCGGCAGGCGTGGGGGACGGGGGGACGTTGGGGGTGGGGGAGGGGGAGGGCGCGGGGGGCGGGGTGGCGGTTGGCAGTGCGATGGTTGGTGGGGTGGTGGGAAGGGGGGAGGGCAGGGCGGTTGGCCGGGGCGCAAAGAACCCCCCGGAGGCCCCCAGTACAGCGGCCAGCCCGGCAATGACCGCCATCGCGGCGGCTCCGACCAGTCCCCAGAACCAGGCCGGAAATCCCCGTTCGGCCCGGCGGGCAGGTGGGGTTTCGGCCCACCGCGCCCGGTCCGGGGGCAACAGTTCTACAGGTGGAGGGGTCTCGCCGTGTTCGTGGAGCAGAACGGCCAGGAAGCGCATGTACGCCCGCAACAGGGCCCGTTCCCCGGGGTCCGTCAGCGCCCGGCCAGCCTGTCGGGCGTCTTCCAGAAAGAGGCGGATGCTCTCCCAGAACTCGTCTCCAGGTGACGGGGTGCCGCTGCGGGCGATCAGGTCCTGGTACCGCCGCTGTAGCGCTTCAAAGACCGGGTTCATCCTTCCCTCCTGATTCCTGCTCCGGGGACGTCGCTCATCCGAAGCCCAGCCGCATCTGCTCGCAGGCCTGCTCCAGCGCGTCCAGCGCGTCGGTGATGGCCGGTAGACAGGGCGGGTCGTCCAGCAATCCGTCCTCTATCTCCTGACGCAGCAGGCGGAGCGGGCCGGCCGATTCTGCCGGGAGGACATCCAGCAGAGCGTCCAGGCGTTCCTGGCAGGGCCGCCAGAGGGTCAGCAATTCCCGCCGCCGGTCCGGCTCCCAGGCTTGCTCACCCAGCACCTGGAGCGTGGTGCGGTAGACGTGCAGCGCTGCGCACAATCCCAACAGCGGTTGCAGGTGACGAAGGGGGTTCTCTGGCTCCGGACTCATTTCTCCTCCCGGGTACTGCTGGCCTCCAGAACGGCAATCTGCCGCCGACTGATCTCCCGCCACAGAGGGTCATTGCCTTCGGAGAGATACCGGCGGAAGTCGGCGACCGCGCCGGGCAGGTCGCCCATCACTTCGCGGGCCAGCGCGCGGTTGAACCACGCCTCCGCCCGCTTTGGGTCCAGTTCCAGGACGCGCGTCAGGTCTGCCTCGGCACCGGCCCCGTCGCCCAGTTCCCGCCAGCGCAGGAGGCCCCGGTCGTAGAGTGCCTGCACGAAGGTCGGCAGAATCTCTACGGCGCGGGTGAAATCCCGTTCAGCCCGACGGTAGGCCACCGGGTCGTCGTACCGGTGGCCCCAATGGCGCCAGGTCATCCCGCGCAGGTGGTAGAAGCGGGCCAGCAGTCGGCGGAGCATGCGTGTTCCGTATTTCGTGCTGCGTGTCGTTGCGGTTTCACAGGTGGGTTCCCGAGAAGGTATTTATGACCTCGCTGGCAGTGAAAGGGCATCTATGATTATAAACGAAACCGGCTTCGCTGCAACAGCGGGGGTGAAGCAGGGCGCAGGTCGCACGTCGCAGGGCGCAAGGGGTTGACGGTTTGGAGAATCTGGAGTATCCTTTGCGGCACGCGATAGGAACGGGGAGGTGAAAAATGGAAGACGTCCTGGCGGATATTGCCGCTCATACCGAAGAGTACCTGGTCCGTCTGAAGCGGGCCCTGGCCCAGCCCAGCGTCGCGGCCGATGGGACGGGCATCGCCGAGATGGCCGCCCTGCTGGCGGAGGAACTGCGCGCCGTCGGCTTCCAGGTGGAGACGGTCCCTACCGATGGGCCGCCGGTCCTCCTGGCCCGAATGGAGGGACGGCGCCCGGAGCGGTTGCTCTTCTACAACCACTACGACGTTCAGCCGGTGGACCCGGTGGAACTCTGGACCTCGCCGCCCTTTGAGCCGACCGTCCGGGAGGGCAAACTCTACGCCCGGGGCGCCTCCGACAACAAGGGGGCCATCTTCGCCCGCCTGGGGGCGGTGGAGTCGTACCGGCGCGTGCGGGGCGACCTCCCCGTTGGCCTGACATGGGTGATTGAGGGCGAGGAGGAAATCGGGAGCCTTCACCTCCACCAGTTTGTGGCGGCGCGGGAGGACGCGCTCCGGGGCGTCCTGGGATGTGTCTGGGAGGCGGGCGGTCGGGATGCCCGGGAGCGGTATGAAATCGGCCTGGGCTGCAAGGGGATTCTCTACGTGGAACTGCGGGCCCGGGGGGCGGCGCGGGACCTTCACTCCGCCAACGCCGCCATTGTCGTCAATCCGGCCTGGCGCCTGCTCTGGGCCCTCCACAGCCTCCAGGGGCCCGACGGCCGGGTGCGCATCCCCGGATTCTACGACGCCGTCCGTCCACCCACACCGGCCCAGCGGGCCGCCCTGGCGGATTGGGATTTCCCCGAGGACGAAGTCCGGGCCCTCTACGGGATTGACCGGTTCCTGGACGGGTTGACGGGGACCGCCCTCAAGGAACGGCTCCTCTTCGGCCCCACCTGCAACATAGACGGCTTCCATAGCGGCTATGGCGGCCCCGGCTCCAAGACCGTGCTCCCCTGCGAGGCGGTGGCGAAACTGGATTTCCGGCTGGTCCCCGACCAATGGCCGGAGCAGGTCCTGGAGGCGCTGCGGGCCCACCTGGACGCGGAGGGGTTCCCGGACGTGGAGATTGCCTGGTGGGAGGGAGAAGCTCCATCGGCCGGAGACCCCGACCACCCCTTCGTCCAGACCGCCGTCCGGGCCGCCGAACGGGTCTACGGCCACCGACCGGCACTGCTGCCCATGATGGCAGGGACGGGGCCCGTCTATCTGCTCTGCGGTCAGTTCGGCACGCCGATAGTCACGGCGGGGGTGGGGTACGCCGATTCCCGCGCCCACGCGCCGGACGAGAACATCCGTCTGACCGAC
>JACIWQ010000222.1 GCA_014360895.1 Thermoflexales bacterium
GGTGAACTGCAGGAGCGCCAGCAACTACTGGTAGGCGTCGGTCTCGTCCGGGGAGAGGCCGGCAAAGTGCCAGGCACTTGGTAAGTGCCTGGCACTTTTCTGACCATAGGAGAGGACGAAGCGGACCCGGTTGGTGTCGTGGGACCCGGCCAGGTTGAGCATCACCGCCAGCGCCTCCGGCGGGTAGTCCTCCGCCAGGGAGTGGAGCCACGCGTCCAGTTGGGAGACGGTGATGGGGTCCAGGACGCCGCTGGCGGAGGAGGGGTTGTTGTCGTTATCTTCGTAGGGGGTCTCCCGGAGGAAGGAGAGGACGGCGCTGCGGAAGCGGTAGTTCATCACCGCGTCCCACTCGTTGCCCAGGAGCCACGGGGTGGCGTCGCCCCACTCCTCGCCGATGATGGCCGCGTCGGACATCGCGCCCTTCACGGCCTGGCGGAAGCCCTCCCAGTAGTCGTTGGCGGGGTCGCGGGTGAGGCCGGGGTCCACGTCGCCGCCCACGTCCAGCCGCCAGCCCGCCGTCCCGGAGAGAATCCAGCGGGTGGCGATCCCGTTCGTCCCGCTGTAGATGTAGGTCCGCACGGCGGGGTTGGAGGAGCGCAGGACGGGGAGCGTCTCGTAGCCCCACCAGGAGACGTAGTCGTCGGGCCAGGCGGAGAAGGTGTACCAGTCGTAGTAGGGGCTGGATTGGGACTCGTACGCGCCGAGGGTCGGGTAGCGGGAGTACTTGTCAAAGTAGACGCTGTCGGACGAGGTGTGGTTGAAGACACCGTCCAGAATCACCCGGATGCCGCGCGCCTGGGCGGCGGAAAGGAGGTCCGCCAGCGCCCCGTTCCCGCCCAGGTGCGGGTCCACCTCCTCGTAGGTCGTCGTGTCGTACTTGTGGTTGGAGGGGGAGCGGAAGACGGGGTTCAGGTAGATGGCGGTGACGCCCAGGGACTGGAGGTAGTCCAGTTTCTCCGTGACGCCCTGCAGGTCGCCGCCGTAGAAGTCCTCGCCCCAGCGGTTGTAGTAGGGGCTTTGGGGGTCGCGGGGGTCTATGACCTCCGCGTTCCAGGTCGTGTAGGTGATGCCCCCGGTCGGGTTGCCGTAGTAGAAGTGGGTGCCGGAGACGACGTCGTTGGAGGGGTCGCCGTTGCGGAAGCGGTCGGGGAAAATCTGGTAGACGACGCCGTTCTTGAGCCAGTCGGGCGTCCGGAAGGTCGGGTCGTAGACGGTCAACTGGAAGGAGAGGTCGGGGGACTCGTCGTAGGCCCGGCCGGGGCCGCCCTCGTTGTAGCCCCGGTAGACGCCGTCCACGACGTGGTCGTCCTCGTAGTAGTCGGTGTCGGCGCCGTCCCGGACGATGAAGCGGTACCAGAGGACGGTGGGCTGGGTCGGGGTGATGGTGACGGCCCAGTAGTCGTAGGCGGGGTCGGAGGCGACGACGCGCATCGGGTATATCCTCACCCCTCCCCCGCCGCCTTCGGCGGCACCCCCTCCCCTCTCCTGACCTTCGGTCGGGAGAGGGGAGGAGGCCAGGGGGAGGGGTGAGGAGTCCCAGACCCGAAGGGAGACACCGGTCAGGTCGCCCGCGTAGGCCCGGAGCCGCAGCGTCACCAGTGTCCCGGCGGGGACGGGGCCGACGGGGGTCCGGTAGCGCGGGTCGCGGGAGTCGTGGAGCAGGCCGTCCCAGAAGACATCGTCGTCGTGCTGGGCGCCGAAGGTGACGTGGCGGACGACGGTCGCGGCCTCGGTCTCGCTCTCGGCGGTGACGGTGAGGGTGTTGGCCCCGCGCGCCAGGGTGACCGGCTGGGTGAAGCGGCCGTCGGCGTCCACGGTGGGGGTGTGGAAGGCGGTGCTGTTCAGGTTCACCGTGACGGTGACGCCGACGGCGGGGGAGACGCGGCCGGTGACGGTGATCTCCGGCGCGGCGAAGAACGCCCCCTCCGGCGGATGGGTCACCTCCAGCGTGAGCGCGGGGGCCAGGACGTAGGTCGCCAGGTACTGCTGGGTGGTGGCGTCGTCCCAACTGGTTGACTGGTCGTCGGCGGGGACGGTGTCGTAGGCGCCCTTCGTGTCGCCGGTCTGGGTGGCGTAGAACTGGAGGTGGATGGGGGTGCCGGGGGCGGGGGTGATGCCCAGGTCGGCGAAGGGGATGGCGAACTCCACGCCGACGCCGTCGGCGAAGGCGACGTGGGTGCCGACCATGCCGCCGGAGATGCCGCCCCAGTTGGTGCCCGCGCCGGTGCTGTAGTCCGTGCCGTTCCAGCGGCGCAGTTCCGTCCAGCCGTTGTCGCCCCCGTACGCGCCGACAATGTTGCCCCGGACCACGACGTCGGGGATGATGCGGTAGGGAAGCAGGACCGGCGTCCCGCCGACGTTGGCGTGGGTGGCGGTGTAGGCGAAGTAGACGGCGTTATTCCAGGGGTCGCGGGGCGGGGAGCCGCCGGTGGCGGTGTAGCGGCCCGTGGCGACGGCCAGGCCGAAGGAGCCGGAGGAGGTGGTGCGGGTATAGGCGTAGAGGGGGACGAAGACGTAGAGGTTCTGGCCGTCGTTGGTCACGTAGAGGCTGATGACGTCGGTCCAGTGGGTGCCGTTCCAATCCCTGGGGCCGGGGGAAGCCAGGTCGCCCCGGGGGTCGGCGGCGAGGGCCGGCCCGTAGGCGGGGTCGGGAAGCCCGTCCAGGGTGACCGTCGCCCCCCGGACGGGGAGTGGAGAGGAGAAGAGCATCAAGGTGAAAGCGAGGGCGCCGATGGCGACGCCCAGGGCCAGAAGGGCGCGGATTCGGGACATACTGCCTCCTGCTCTGGGGGACGTGCCAGGCACTTTGGGAAGTGCCTGGCAC
>JACIWQ010000223.1 GCA_014360895.1 Thermoflexales bacterium
CCTGACCAAGGGTCAGGAGAGGGGAGGGGGTAGCGGCGAAGCCGCTGGGGGTGGGGTGAGGACTCGTGCAAATCCCCCTGTCCGAACTCACGTCCGAACCTCAGGCCCTACGTTCGGCGGCCGGCGCTACGCGGTAGCGCCGGCCCAACAAATTTGGGACATATCCGCCGGCGCGATTTGTCCTTTATCACTTTTTGTAGTATATGTTCAACGCGACGCCGCGATAGCCACCTTGATCCACGTCCGTCTTCGGAAAGGAGGAAGGCCATGCGAACCCTCGTGCGCGTCCTGCTCATTTTCCTCGTGGTCATCCTGGTCCTCGGCCTGGCGGGTTTCGGTGTCGGCTACACCACCGTCCGCCGGGCCTGGCCCCAGACCCAGGGCACCCTGAAGGTCCCCGGCCTGCGCGCCCCCGTCACCGTCGTCCGGGACCGGTGGGGCGTCCCCCACATCTACGCCTCCAACCTCCACGACCTCCTCTTCGCCCAGGGGTACGTCCACGCCCAGGACCGCTTCTGGCAGATGGAGTTCTGGCGGCGGCTCGGCTCCGGCAGGCTTTCCGAAATCCTGGGCAAGTCCGCGCTCCCCACCGACCGCTTCGTCCGCACGATCGGCTGGCATCGCGCCGCCGCGCGGGATTGGGAACAGGCCGACCCGGAGACCCGTGCCGCAATAGAGGCCTACACGGAGGGCGTCAACGCCTACATCTCCACCCATAAGGGCCGCCTGGGGCTGGAGTTTACCCTCCTGGGCCTGATGGGCCGGGACGTAGAGCCCGAACCCTGGGAGCCCGTCCACACCATCACTTGGGGGAAGGTGATGGCCTGGGACCTAGGCGGCAATATGAGCGCCGAACTGGCCCGGGCCGGCATCATCGCCCGGTTGGGGACCGGGGCCGTCGCCGACCTGATGCCCGCCCCGCCGCCGGACCGGCCCGTCATCGTCCCTCATCCGCTCACGGAGGCGACGCTCCGGAGCGTGCCGGAGGCCGCCTTCGCCCGCTTCCTGGGCGAGGGGGCCGACCTGGGGAGCAACAATTGGGTCGTCGCCGGAAGCCGTACCGAAACGGGGACGCCGCTCCTCGCCAACGACCCCCATCTGGGCATCCAGATGCCCTCCATCTGGTACGAGGTCGGCCTCCACTGCGAGCCCAAAGGGCCCGATTGCCCCCTCAACGTCGTCGGCGCCTCCTTCCCCGGCTGCCCGGGCGTCATCATCGGCCACAACGACCGCATCGCCTGGGGCGTCACCAACGTCAACCCGGACGTCCAGGACCTCTTCGTGGAGAAAGTCAACCCCGAAAATCCCAACCAGTACGAGTACCAGGGCCGCTGGGAGGATATGCAAATCATTCGGGAGGAAATCCGCGTCGCCGGGGAGGCGGAGCCGGTGGTGGTCTTCGCCCGCCTCACCCGCCACGGCCCCATCATCAACGACATCGTCGGCGGGGAGGAGGAAGAATGGGCCTACAGCTGGCAGCCGCTGGCCCTCTCCTGGACCGCCCTCCAGCCGGGAACGCTGATGCGGAGCATCCTGCTGCTGGACAAGGCCCAGAACTGGGAGGAGTTTCGGGAAGCCCTCTCCTACTGGGACGTCCCCAGCCAGAACTTCATCTACGCGGACGTGGAGGGGAACATCGGCTACCAGACGCCGGGCCGCATCCCCATCCGCGCCAGGGGCGACGGCTCCCTCCCCGTCCCCGGCTGGACCGGGGAGTACGAGTGGGTCGGCACCATCCCCTTTGACGACCTCCCCCGGACCTTCAACCCGCCGGAGGGGTACATCGTCACCGCCAACAACGCGGTGGTGGGCCCCGACTACCCCTACCTGCTCACGGTGGACTGGAGCGACCGGACCGCCCTGCGGGCCCAGCGTATCGTGGAGTTGATAGAAGAGCGGACGCCCATCTCGGTGGACGACATGCAGGCCATCCAGGGGGATAACCTCTCCGTCTGGACGCGGACGGCGATGCCCTACGTCCTGGCCGCCCTGGCCGATTACCCCGACCCCCGCCCGGCCCAACTCCTGCGCGACTGGGACCTGCAGGCGACCCGCGACAGCGCGGCCGCCGCGCTCTTTGAGTCCTTCCGCGTCCATCTTGTAGAGCGGACCTTCCGGGACGACCTGGGGGATTCGCTCCTGCGGCAGGCGAGGACCTTTGTGATGTACGCGCTGGAGGGCCTCCTGGCGGCCCCCCGGTCCCCCTGGTTTGACGACCGGAGGACACCCCAGGTGGAGACGCGGGACGACATTATCCGGCAGGCGATGGACGACGCGGTGAAGGAACTGACGGAGCGGCTGGGGCCGGATATGGAGAAGTGGCGCTGGGGCGACCTGCACACGGCGACCTTCAAGAACCAAGCCCTGGGCCAGAGCGGCATCGCCTGGGTGGAGCGCATCTTCAACCGGGGGCCCGTGGCCGTGGACGGGACCGCCGGGACGGTCAACAACACCGCCTACAACCTGAACGCGCCGTATACGGTCCGCTCCGTCCCCTCCTACCGCCAGATTGTGGACGTGGGGGACTGGTCCCGGTCGCTCTCCATGCACACCACGGGGCAATCGGGCCATCCCTTCCACCGCCACTACGACGACATGATTGACCCCTGGCGGAACCTCCAGTACCACCCGATGCTCTGGGAGCGGGCGGCGGTGGAGGCCCAGGCCGAGGGAATCCTGCGGCTGGAGCCGTAAATAGGGGGACGTGGCCGGCCCGTTGGGAAGTGGCAGGCACGTGTTGGCGAAGAGTGTTTACCCCGAGGTAAACACCCAAAAAAACC
>JACIWQ010000224.1 GCA_014360895.1 Thermoflexales bacterium
ACAAAATGACCCATCTGGGGATGCCAGACAGTTATGCGGTCACCTGAACCGATAGCGAAGGGGTCCCACATCAGGGAACCCTCCCCTCTATCCTGTCCTTATCAGGCGATTTATGCACCAAAGCCCCCCGGCAATAGAATTGGTCTCCTCCTTTCATCTGTGGTATCATGAGGCTGAACTCTGACAAAAATCCCAAGGGGCTCTTAAAAGACCTGCAAGCCACACAACGCTCTGTTCGCAAATACAGGCCATCTTTGAGCAACGAAAGTTGCACCGGTTTGCCCCTATCTGGGACTATGGACGCACACCTGGCCAGCAAGGAGAGAGGGATGGTACACCTGTTAATTGTCATCCTGGACGACCTCAAAGTACTGCCCGACCTCTTGCACGCCTGGCGGGAGGCGAGGGTGCCCGGGGCGACCATCCTGGAGAGCGTCGGCGCGTACCGGGCCCATACCTGGCTGGAGCGGGTCGGGTTGGGCGCGCTGGAGCGGCTCTTTGAGGCCGAGGAAATCCGCCGCCGCACCCTCTTAACCGCCATAGACGACGAGGCGCTCCTGGAGCGCGCCGTCGCTGAGGCGGAGCGGGTCGTGGGCAGCTTTGAGCGCCCCAACAGTGGCATCCTCCTGGTTCTGCCCGTCGCTGAGGCCAGGGGGCTGCGGAAGGAACGGCTCCCCATCCCCGAAACTGCCCCACCTCACCCCGTCTGCGCCGCTTGGCGGGAGATGCGGGTCGGGGAAATCGCCCGCGCCGCCGGCCTGGAGCCCGTCGCCGTCCCCCCCGACGCGCCGCTGGACGAGGTGGCCCGGGCCCTGGCCGCGCGCCCCGGCGTCCGCGTCGCCTGTGTCGTCTCGGAAGACGGCCGCCTCATCGGCCTGCTGGACATCCATACCATCGCCGAGGACCTCCTTTTCTACATCCTGCCGGAGGAACTTTTCCGGGAAATCACCGACCTGGAGCGGGTGGCCAAGTTCACCCAGAAGACCCGTATCCGGACCGCCGCCGACGGCATGCAGCGGCCGGTCTGGGTCAAGGAGACGGACACCCTCAAGCAGGCACTGATGCTGATGCACGAACACCGTCTCTCCGGCCTGCCGGTGGTGGACGAATCGTACCACGTCGTGGGATACGTGGACCTCCTGGGCCTGCTGACCCATTGCCTGGCCCAGCGGGACGCGGAGAAGGAGAAGGCCCGGTGAGTTCAACCTGGATCGCCCTGGTCATCTTCGCGGTCACCTACATCCTTATCGTCACCGAACGGGTCCACCGGACGACCTCGGCGATGCTGGGCGGGGTGGCGATGATTCTCCTGCGGGTGCTCACCCAGGCGGAGGCGTTCCGATGCATAGACTGGAACGTCATCTTCTTGCTGGTGGGGATGATGGTCATCGCCAACGTCCTGCGGGAGACAGGGCTCTTCCAGTGGCTGGCGGTCCAGGCGGTTCGGCTGGGGAAGGGCCGCCCGGTGCGCATTCTGCTCATCCTGTGCGGGGTCACCGCCCTCAGTTCGGCCTTTCTGGACAACGTGACCATCGTCGTGCTGGTGGTGCCGGTGACGCTGTTCGTGACGGGGCAACTGGGGCTGGACCCGCTGCCGTTCCTCATCGCCGAAATTCTGGCCTGCAACATCGGTGGGACGGCGACGCTCATCGGCGACCCGCCGAACATCCTCATCGGGAGCGCGGCGGGGATTGATTTCACCACCTTTCTGGCCCACATGGGCCCCATCAGCCTGCTCATCCTGCTGGTCTTCTTCGGCCTGGCCTGGCTGATGTTCCGCAAGGAACTGCGGGCGCGGCGGGTGCGGGCCGCCGACCTCTCCGCGCTGGAGACGGCGGAACTCATCACCGACCGACCGCTTCTGCGCAGGGGCGTCGTTGTGATGGCCGGGGTGATTCTGGGCTTTCTCCTCCACGGCGCGCTGCACATAGAGTCCGCCACCGTCGCGCTGGCCGGAGCCACCGTCCTGCTCCTCTGGACCCGGAAGGACCCCCACCACATCATCCGGGAGGTGGAGTGGACGACGCTCTTCTTCTTCGTTGGCCTCTTCATCGTTGTGGACGGGCTGGTCCAGACGGGGGTCATCCGGGCTGTGGCGCAGGCGATTCTGCAGGTGGTGG
The DNA here is from genome assembly GCA_014360895.1 of Thermoflexales bacterium. Taxonomy (GTDB): domain Bacteria; phylum Chloroflexota; class Anaerolineae; order B4-G1; family DUEL01; genus SpSt-77. The sequence continues at coordinate 2,121 of JACIWQ010000224.1, forward strand.
ACGGACACGCCGGGCTGGCCGCGATGGTGCTCCTGTGGATGTCGGCGGTCATCTCCGGGGTGGTGGACAACATCCCGTACACGGTGACGATGATCCCGCTGGTGGAGAGCCTGGGGCAGGCGATGCCGGTGATGCCGCTGTGGTGGGCACTGGCGCTGGGGGCCTGCCTGGGCGGGAACGCCACGCTGGTGGGCGCGTCGGCCAACGTGGTGGTGGCCTCGTTGGCGGAGCGGAGCGGCCACCCCATCCGCTTCTGGCGCTTCTTCGTCTACGGCGCGCTGACGACCTTCGTCTCCCTGCTCCTGGCGACTGCCTACATCTGGTTGCGATATTTGTGATATTTGGGATAAATTTACGGATAAGTCATGGGTTATCCCTCTTGACAACGCGGGCGCATCCGGGCTATAATTAGAACGGATGTTCTAATCCGATGCCCGCAGAGAGCGCAGAGGACGGGCGCTCTCGGCGGTGAGAACTCCGTCCCGGAGGGAGCCCGATGCGCCAGATGCTGGAGTACCAGGCCGACCGCATTGAGGCGGTCCTGGCCCACCACAAAATCCCCGCTCGCGTCACCGGCGGG
>JACIWQ010000225.1 GCA_014360895.1 Thermoflexales bacterium
GATCGCTTCACCCTTCGGGCTCGCGATGACCCCGGTCCGTCATTGCGAGCCGCGCAGCGGCGAAGCAATCTCCCGACACTGCCCTGCAGGGTCATTGCGAGCCGCCCATCAGGGCGGCGAAGCAATCCCCCTGTCGCCGGGAACGTGCCAGGCACTTCCGGAAGTGCCTGGCACGTCCCAGCCCCATGCACTTTTCAACCAGGAGGATTTTCCGTATGAAGCCCTCACTCACCCTGATCTCTATCCTGCTTCTGGCGTTTCTGGCATCCGGCCTCTGGCCGTTTCCCGTCGCGTCGGCCACCCCGCCGCCTCCTCCCGGCGACGGCCCCTGGGTGGTCCGGGCCTACTACACCACCCGGGAGATGCTGAACCATCTGGCGGCTCAGATGGAACCCTGGGAAGTCCATCCCGATCAGAACTACGCGGTGGTGGTCGTAGACCGCACAGGCTACGAGTGGCTCCTGGCCCAGGGCTTCCGGGTGGAGGTAGACGAGGAGAACACGGCGCGCATGAACCAGCCGAACTATCCGCTGCCCGGACAGGTCAAGGGAATCCCCAGCTACCCCTGCTACCGGACCGTAGAGGAGACCTATGCCAGCGCCGCCGCCATCGCCACCGCCTACCCCAACCTGGCGACCTGGGTAGACATCGGCGATTCCTGGGAGAAAGTTACCCCCGCCGGGAATCCGGGCTACGACATCATGGTTTTGCGCCTGACCAACTCCGCCATCCCCGGTCCCAAGCCCAAACTCTTCGTGATGTCCGCCATCCACGCCCGGGAGTACGCCACCGCTGAATTGGTCACCCGTTTCGCCGAGTACCTGGTCAGCCACTATGGCTCCGACCCGGATGTGACCTGGTTGCTGGACTACCACGAAGTCCATTTGCTCTTACACTCCAATCCCGACGGTCGGAAAATCGCCGAGACGGGCGTCTACTGGCGCAAGAATACCGATAACGATGACGGGTGTACGGACCCCAATTCCTGGGGCACCGACCTGAACCGCAATTACCCCTTCCAGTGGGCCTGCTGCGGCGGTTCCAGCGGTAGCCCCTGCGCGGAGACCTACCGGGGCCCGGCGGCGAATTCGGAGCCGGAAACCCAGGCCGTGGTCAACTACGTCCGGGCCCAATTCCCCGACCAGCGAGATGACTCCCTCAGCGCAGCCGCGCCGGTCACCGCCACCGGCGTTTTCCTGGACATCCACAGTTACAGTGAACTGGTCCTCTGGCCGTGGGGCTTCACCGCCAATCCAGCCCCCAACGGAACTGCCCTCCAGACCCTGGGCCGGAAGTTCGCCTATTTTAACGGCTACACCCCCGAACAGTCCTATGGCCTCTACCCGACCGACGGGACGACGGACGATTTTGCATACGGCGAACTGGGCCTGGCGGCCTACACTTTTGAGATTGGCACATCGTTCTTCCAGAGTTGCTCGTACTTTGAAAGCACCATCATCCCGGAGAACCTTCCTGCGCTGTTGTATGCGGCGAAAGTGGCCCGAGCCCCCTACCTGCTCCCCAGCGGACCGGATGCCTTGAATGTGACGGTATCTCCCGCCAGCGTCGCGGCGGGCGAACCGATCTCTCTGACGGCCCTGATAGACGACACCCGCTACAACAACTCCGAGGGTACCGAGCCCACCCAGAACATCGTCGCGGCCGAGTACTACATAGACGTACCCCCCTGGGTCACGACGCCGGCGCCGGTAGCCCATCCGATGTTCCCGCTGGACGGAGCCTTCAACCAGAAAACGGAAGCGGTGGGAGCGACCATCTCCACAACGGCGCTGGATGCCGGGCGACACATCGTTTTCGTGCGGGGCCAGGACGCGGCCGGGAACTGGGGGCCTGTCTCGGCGGCCTTCTTCACCGTGACCGTCGCCCTTCCGCCCCAACTGGGCCTGGAGAAGTGGGCCTCGGCGGCACGGGCGGAGGTCGGCATGCCCTTGACCTATACCGTGCGGATCACCAACACCGGCGGTCCGGCCCTGGATGCCATCGTGACCGATACCTTACCAGCGAATACCCTCTTCGCCTGGGCGGATAATGGCGGCGCCCAGGTCGGGGACGCCGTGGTCTGGAGTGGCCTGACGGTGCCTGCTCAGTCCTCGGTGACTCTTTCCTTCGGCGTCACCCTGACCTGCGTTCCCTCGGGCACGCTGATTGTCAACGACGCCTACACCGTCACGGCCTCCAACTGGCCCACCCCGACGGCCGGCCTGCCAGTAAGCCTCGCAGCGGTCGCCGAAGGCGTAACGGCGGACTTCTCCGCTTCGGCCCCCGCCCTGGTCATCTATCCGGTGGCCTTCACCAATCTGAGCCGCAACGCCACGGCCTACCAGTGGGACTTCGGCGACGGCGACACCTCCACCGCGGCCAACCCCGTGCACACCTACGCCGCCGTCGGCACCTACACCGTCGTCCTGACGGCCAGCAACCCCTGCAGCTCCGACGTGGTCAGCCGGACGGTGCAGGTGGAGGACTACGGCCTGGCGCTGACGGCGGAGACCCCCGCCCAGAGCGCCAACCCGGGCCAGACGGTCACCTACACCCTCTACCTCACCAACACCGGCACCCTGCCCGACACCTTCCGGCTGACGAGGGGCACGACGACCTGGGCGAC
>JACIWQ010000226.1 GCA_014360895.1 Thermoflexales bacterium
ATTTGGGAGATAGCGCGGCGGCGGGGAGGGGTATTACAGGTGTTGAGGGAGGAGGAGTATGAGGCGGGGATGGAGCGGTTGAGGGAGGAGATGAGGGGGCGAGGGGAGGGGGCGTTGGTGGTCAGCGAGATGACGTTGATGGCGGTGGAGGCGCGGAAGGGAGGGGGGAGAGTGGGGGCATTCCGTTTTGGGAAATTGGTGCTTGACAAGATCAGGGGGTAGTGGTATAATGGAAGTGGTTATTAATACTGCATAACAAAAGAATTGTGCGAAGCGAGGCAGGGACGTTAACAGGGAGAGGCCCCTGGGGTGGACGGGGGCTGGGGTGAGTGTTCGGGGGAAAAGGAAAGAGCCATCCCCGCGGGCTGGCAACCGAACCGGGATGGCTCTCCGAGACCGGGCACTCACCCTGATTGCAGGCCCTGGGCCTGTTCTGTGGGGGAGTGGTTACCGGCAGCGGGGCCGACGGGAATCAATAGCCACCAAACGTAAAATTGCCCCGCCGGTGGGAAGAGACCGGTTGTGAAGTTGGCATCGCACTGAGGGTCACGCGGAGAACCGTGTGACCCTTTTTTGTTTTGTGGCGCTGAGGCCGAAGGTATTATACCGCAGTTGGCCGAAAGCGCAAGCGGACGCTGGGCGCGTTCCCCGCGTGGTCCTCTGTTGTTCCCCGGCATTTCCTCTTGCATCCTGCATCTTGCATCCTGCATTGTGGAGGTGAGCGATGAAGCCGAACAATGGGGCGACGATGCTGTCGTCCACGGAGGTGGCGCGCCGTCTGGGGGTCTCGCGGCGGACGGTGCGGCGGTGGGTGGCGGCGGGGTTGCTGCGGGCGTACCGGGTGGGGGGCGTGTTGCGTGTCCATCCGGACGACCTGGGGGCGTTTCTGGCGCGCGCTCAGGTGGTGCCGGAGCGTCCTTTGGCCGAAGGGGCGAGGGAGGTGGAGGATGGACGAGGCGCTGCGGGGACTGGCGAGGAGGCGGATTCTGGGTGCGCTGGATGAGTTGGTGGCCCAGTTCACGGCGCAGGCGGACTTGTTCGGGCGGCAGGACGGAGCGGCGCCGAGGCTCATCACCGATGAGGTGGTGGAGTGGGTGAGGCGGGTGTCGCTGGCGCTGACCCGGTACGGGGAAGGGGCATACGCCCAGGCGGCCCGACTGGCCGACATCACGGACATTGGAGAGGAATGGACCGACAGGCACTGCTGAACCAGATGGCCCAGACCCTGGTCGCTGCGGCCTCCCAGGGAGCCTTCGGCGACCCCATCCCCATCCCCCGCGCCGAGACCGTCAACGGCCCCCGGGCCGGGGCGGTCCGGCTCTTCGCCGGGTGGCACACTGGCCCCCTTCTGCGGATTCTGGCGGCGGACGACTGCGCCCTGGCCCGCCAGTTCATCCCCTGGGATTTCCAGGATGCCCAGGTCTATCTGGACGGCCGGGCGGTCCGTGTGGAAGCCCCCTGGCCGCCGGAGTTAGCGACTCAGGCCGTCCGCCTGCGGGAGATTAACCGCCAGCCCCGCGGCGGGGGGCGCTGGACCATCGGCATAGACGAACTGGGGCGGACGGTCATCGGCGCCCTCAACCACGCCACGCCTCACTGGCTTCTGGCGGGGACGACCGGGAGCGGCAAGACGACGGCGCTCCTGGGAGCGGCCCTGCAGTTCTCCAGGGACCCCCAGACCCGCCTGGTTCTCATAGACGGGAAGGGCGGGGCAGGACTGTACCCTCTGCGGAATCTCCCCGGACTGGTTGGCCCCATTGCCACCGACCTGGAGTCGGCCCGCAATGCGCTGGGGTGGGTCCACCGGGAACTCCAGCGCCGGTACGAGATGATGGCTTCAGGGCGGGCTGTGGCGTTCCCCCGGCTGGTGGTGGTCTATGACGAGTTCCAGGAGCACACTTCGGACCCCCTCATCGCCGAACTCCTTCGCCGGATTGTCCTGAAAGGGCGGGCGGCGCAGGTGCACTGCCTGCTGGCGACGCAACACCCGACGGTGCGGATGTTTGGGGAGGAAGGGGGAGCGGTGAAGCGGAACCTTCCGGGGCGGCTGGCGCTGCGGGTGCTGGATGCGAAGGCGAGCGAGGTGGTGGTTGGGGGTCCGGTGCCGCGTGCGGACCGCCTGACGGGGGCGGGGGATGCCTATGCCATCGCGACGCAGACGGTGCGGGTACAGGTGGCGCTGGTGGAGGGGGAGGACCTGGACGAGGTGGAGCGGTCGGAACCGGAGATGGACGACTATCCCCCGATGGGGCCGGAGGATGTGGGGCAGGAGGTGGAGGAGCCGCGGTGGTCGTACACGGGGGAGGAGTTGGCGGTGGCGCTGGCGGCGGTGGTGCGGGGGTGGGGACGGCCTCGGCTGCAGGCCGCGCTGGAGCAGCGGGGGTTGGGCCGGCCCGGGTCGGTGCGGGCGGACCGGCTCCTGCGGCTGGCGCGTGAGCAATTGGAGGCACTGCGGGAGGAGGGGCTGGAGGTGGTCGCTCTCCAGGAGGAGGAATAGTCTGCCTGCCTACCAGCGCAACACACACACTCTTCCTGCCTGCCTACCGGGAAGAAGCGGTGGGGGTGTGTGTTTTGAAAGTAGGCAGGCAGGCAGGAGGTGGCGATGAACGGACGGGAACGGCTCTTT
>JACIWQ010000227.1 GCA_014360895.1 Thermoflexales bacterium
CTTGCAAATCCCCCTGTCCGAACTCCCGTCCGAACCTCAGGGTGCCCCCCTTGACAAACCCACAGAAAAGGGGTATAATGTGAACGCTCACGTGAACGTTCACATTACCCCGGAAGCCCCATGCGCTCCAGGCCCACTATCCAGGACGTCGCCCGGCGAGCCGGCGTATCCCGCCAGACCGTCTCGCGCGTCCTCAACAACAAGGGCGAAGTCCGGCCGGAGACCCGAGAGCGGGTCCTGGCGGCCATAGAAGAACTCAACTACCGCCCCAATGCCGTCGCCCGCAGCATGGTGCGCGGGCATACTTGTACCCTCGGCTGCATCGCCCCCAGCCTCACCGACTTCACCTTCGCCAGCATCATTGAAGGCGCCCAGGCCGAAGCCCGGCGCCAGGGCTACTTCATCCTCACCGGCAGCGCCCCCACCGAAAGGGAAGTGGAGTCCCTGCTGGAAGAGTTCCTCCACCGCCAGGTGGATGGCCTGATGGTCTTCAACCCGTACGCCGACGGCCGCTTCCGCTACCTCCTCCCCCTCATCCAGAACGGCGTCCCCGTCGTCTACCTCGGCAACACCCCCCGAAACGAGCCCGTCTCCTCGGTCCGTTGCGACGACCGGGACGGCGGTTTCCAGGCCACCCGCTACCTGCTGGCGCTGGGACACACTACCATTGCGACAATCATCGGTCCGGCCAACGAGGAGTGCGTGGACGACCGGCTGGACGGCTACCGTCGGGCGCTGGAAGAGAACGGGCTCTCGGTGGACGACCGTCTGATTGTCCAGGGCGACTGGTCCGCCATCTCCGGCTACCGGGCCGCCCGCTCCCTGTTGGAGACGGGCATCCCGTTCACCGCCATTTTCGCTCAGAACGACCAGATGGCCATCGGCGCGATTCGGGCGCTCCGGGAAGCGGGCCTTCAGGTCCCGCGCGATGTCTCCGTCATCGGCTTTGACGACATCCCGCTGGCCTCCTACTTTGACCCTCCCCTCACCACGCTGCGCCAGCCGATGACCGAACTGGGTGAACATGCCGCCCGTCTCCTGATCTCGGCGATTCGCGAGCCCGGCCTGACGCCGGAGCGACGGCTTCTGCCGGCCCGCATCGTAGAGCGGGCCTCCTGCGCAGCGCGGTAACGCGGTCAATACGGCGGATTTTATCGCGGCGGCCTCGCCGCTACGAGAGGAGTTTTCTGATTGGCGAAAGGAGGTGCCTATCGGACGAACGGCCATTTCCGCTGATCCACACTGAACTTACCGCGTGATTTCCCCACAAAACAGAAAGGAGGAGGTTGCCATGAAACGGTATCTGCTGACCCTGCTGGCCCTCGTGACCACCCTGACCCTGGTCGCCGCGTGCGCTCCGCAGACGGTGACGGTGACCGTGGAGCGAACCGTCCCGGTGCGGGAGACGGTACAGGTCCCGGTGACGGTAGCGCCGACTGCCAAACGCATCGTCATCTATAACTCCTACATGAGCGACCCGGCGCCCCGGGAGGCCGACGCCGCCCTCGTGAAGATGTTTGAGGAAGAGCACCCCGATATTGACGTCATCCACAGCACCATCGCCCACGAGGACTTCAAGCAGGCCATCCGGGCCTACCTCACCGCCTCCACCCCGCCGGATGTACTGACCTGGTTCGCCGGGAATCGGGCCCGCTTCTTCATTGACAAGGGCCTGATTATGGACATCAGCGACGTCTGGGAGAAGGAGGGGTGGAACGAGAGTTACCCCAAGGGGTTCCGCGCCCTCAGTACGGTGAACGACAAACAGTATTTCCTCCCGGCGAGTTGGTACTGGTGGGCCGTCTACTACCGCAAGGACATCTTTGACCAGTACGGCCTGAAGCCCCCGCAGACGTGGGACGAGTTCCTCCAGGTCTGCGCGACCCTCAAGCAGAACGGCATCACTCCCATCACCATCGGCACCAAGTACCCCTGGACGGCGGCCGGCTGGTTTGACTACCTCAACATGCGGGTAAACGGCCCTGAGTTCCACATCAACCTGATGCTGGGCAAGGAACGATACGACGACCCGCGCGTCAAGCGCGTCTTCACCGATTACTGGGCGCCGCTCATCCAGAATGGCTACTTCCTGGAGAACGCCGCCGCCTACAGTTGGTCCGAAGCGCTCCAGTTCATGATTGAGGGGAAGGCCGCGATGTACCTGATGGGCGACTTCCTGCGGGATAGTTACCCGGACGAACTGGAGGGGAACCTGGACTTCTTCCGCTTCCCCATCATTGACCCCAACATGCCCATCGGGGAGGAGGCACCAACGGACGGCTTCTTCATCGCCGCCAACTCCCAGCATCCGGAGGAGGCGAAACTGTTCCTGGCCTTCCTGGGCTCGGTGAAGGCCCAGCAGTACTTCGCCGACACCCTGGGGCGGCTGCCGACCAACATGGGGGTGGATACCAGCAAGTTCACCCCGATGCAGTTGAAGGGCCTGGAACTGATCCAGGGCGCCGACTACGTGTCTCAGTTCTACGACCGGGACACTACTCCGGAGATGGCCGAGAAGGGCATGGCGGCCTTCCTGGAGTTCTGGGATAACCCCGGCGCCATTGACGACATCCTGGCCCGCCTGGAGGCCGCCCGGCAGGAAATCTTCTCCGGGCAGTAACG
>JACIWQ010000228.1 GCA_014360895.1 Thermoflexales bacterium
GATACAAAGTCACGAAGTTCATTATTAATTTTAGTGTCTTCGTGTCTTTGGGGTGATAAAAACCGGGCCCGTAGCTCAACGGCAGAGCAACCGGCTCATAACCGGTCGGTTGCAGGTTCGAATCCTGCCGGGCCCACCAAAGTGACGGTCACCTCAAAGGTGACCGTCACTTTTGGTTACTTTGGTTATCTTTTCACCCGTTCTATCCGCGCCCCCAGCGAGCGCAGTTTCTCCTCCACCCGCTCGTACCCTCGGTCAATCTGCTCCACGTTGCGGATGATACTCTGTCCCTGCGCGCAGAGGGCCGCCCCCACCAGCGCCATACCGGCCCGGATGTCGGGGCTCACCAGGACGTCCCCCTGGAGGCGGGAAGGCCCCTGCACCACACACCGGTGCGGGTCGCAGAGGACGATGCGGGCGCCCATAAAGATCAACTTGTCCACAAAATAGAGGCGGCTCTCAAACATCTTCTCGTGGAAGAGGACGGTCCCCCTCACCTGCGTCGCCAGGACGATGGCAATGCTCATCAGGTCGGCGGGGAAGGCTGGCCATGGGGCGTCGGCGATGGACGGGATGGCTCCGCCGATGTCCGGCACGACCTCCAGGGGCTGCTCTGCCGGCACGATCACGTCCTCGCCGTCCACCTCAACCTCCACCCCCAGGCGGGAGAAGACGTGGCGGATCATCCGCAAGTGCTGCGGGGCCGCGTTGCGGATGCGCAGTTCCCCGCGCGTCATCGCGGCCAGCGCGATGTAACTCCCCACCTCTATGTGGTCGGGGCCGATGGTGAATTCCCCGCCCCCCAGGCGGTCCACGCCGTGGATGGTCAGGACGTTGGAGCCGATTCCCTCAATCCGGGCTCCCAGCCGGTTGAGCATGTGGCAGAGGTCCTGGACGTGGGGCTCCGAGGCCGCGTTGCGCAGGACCGTCGTCCCCTTCGCCAGCACCGCCGCCATAATGGCGTTCTCGGTACCGGTGACGGACGCTTCGTCCAGCAGGATGTCCGCCCCGCGCAGTCCCCGGGCGTTGAGCCGGAAGAGGTCGTTCACGTCCACCTCGGCGCCCAGTTCCTGGAAGGCCAGGAAGTGGGTATCCACCCGCCGCCGACCAATGACGTCGCCGCCCGGGGGCGGGATTTCCACCCAGCCCAGGCGGGCCAGCAGCGGGCCCGCCAGCAGGATGGAGCCCCGGATGCGTCGGAACTTCTCCCGCGCCAGCGGGGGCAGGCGAATCTCCCGCGCGTGCAACCGCCAGGAATGGGTGTCCAGCCGCTCCACCTGCACGCCGATGTCCGCCAGAAGGTCCAGCATCGTGTGGACGTCCTGAATATCGGGCAGATTGTGCAGGGTGACGGGCTCGTCGGTCAGCAGGCAGGCCGCCAGCGCCGGCAACGCGGCGTTCTTGTTGCCGCTGGGCGTCAGAGTCCCTCGCAGGGGGACACCTCCTTCAATTACCAGTTCGTCCACTCTCAGCCTCCAGTATCTCAGGCTCACCGCAGGGGATAAATTCCACCCCACAAGGTCACGAAGGGTACACAAAGGGCGCAAAATAGGGCTTTGTGTCCTTCGTGGTTTTCCAACATCTCCCGCCCTCCGCGTCTCGCGGTCTACACCCACACGGTCACCGGGGTGCCGGGGGCGGCGCCGAGGACCGCCGCCGCGCTCCCCTGGCGGACCGCAATCTCCAGAAACCCGCTGCTCCCGACCAGGGCCAGCAGCTCCCCCACCGGGACGTCGCCGTAGGTCCGCCGGATGCCCCGCAGTTCCGCCCCCGCCAGCACGACCCGCGCGGCGGCCGCACCGACGGTCCGCTCGCCGGACGCCGGGCGGAAGGCCGGCGCCAGCCGCAGGTCGCCCCCCTCCCACCGGAACCGCCCGATGCTGGTGACCAGATTGCCGAAGCGGTCGGCGTAGAGGACTTCCCCCTCCAGAACGCCGGCGCGGATTTCCAGACGGGGCGGGGGGAGCACCACTGGGTCCTCTACCCGGGGCCCCAGTCCCTCCAGAGGAACTCCCGCTGCCAGGTGGGCCGCCGCCGGGGCAAAGATGTCCCGGCCGTGGAAGGTGGAACTGACGCGCGGCAGCCGGTAGGCCAGCTCCCGAATCTCCACCGCCGTCCACTCCGGGACCTCCGCCAGCACCCAGGAGAAGAGGCCGTTATCCGGGCCGACGAACGTCCCCGTCGGAGTGCGGACCGCCAGCGGCCGCCGTTCCGTCCCCACCCCCGGGTCCACAACGGCCAGGTGGACCGTATCGGGCGGGAAGTAGGGGACGGCGTTCGCCAGGAGAAACGCGGCCCGGCGGACGTCCTGGGGCGGTATCCGGTGGGAAAGGTCCACCAGCGGGACTCCCGGCGCGATGGAAAGGATAACCCCCTTCATCACGCCGACGTACTCGTCCTCGGTGCCGAAGTCGGTCAACAGGGTAATCACAGGCATCGGGGATATTTTACCCGCTTGTGGCGGGACGTCAACCGCAGCCGGTATAAAAATAGCCCTGCCCGAGGCTGAAGCATCGGGCTCACCTCAGCGCGGG
>JACIWQ010000229.1 GCA_014360895.1 Thermoflexales bacterium
GCAGAAGCCCCTCCGATTACCACCGACAGGGCCTCTACGGCTGATTCGGGGTTGTACCTGCCGAATCCGGCACCACCAGCAGAACCTCCCCCGGCAACACCATACCGCCATACCGCCGCGCCCACTCCTCCGGATAGTCCGGGGAGGAGACGTGCCGGAGTTCCTGCTCCAGTTGCTGCTGTCGGGTCTGCTCGTACTGAATTTGGGCCCGGAGTTCCGCCTCGGTCGCCAGGAGATGGCGCAGATGGGCAATCTGCCGCCAGACCCCGCGACCGATCAGCCCGGCCACCACCAGAACCACCAGGATCGCCCCCAGAATCAGCCATCGCTGCACTCCGCTGCTTTTCCCGGCCACCTTGCTCCTTTCTGAGAGCACATCCGTAACCGGAGAGAGACTTTGCGGCGCGCCCCCGACCGCGCCGCGAAATCCCCAGACCGATCCCACCCCCTCTTATACTCCAAAACGGCCCGTTGTCAACCCCTACGGGTTGCCAAACCGCCGGAGCAGAATCTCCTCCAGCGTCGGCCGACCGAGCACCTGCAGTTCGTAGCGGACCCGGTCCACCGGGTAGCGCACCTTCAGGAGACGACGAATGTCCACGGGCGTCGCCGCCAGGACCAGGTCGCAGGGAGTGGCGTTGATGGTCTCCTCTAGGTCCCGAATCTGTTCATCGCCGTAGCCCATCGCGGGCAGCAGAGGCCCCATATGCGGATATTTCCGGAAGGTCTCCGCGATGGAGCGGACCGCGTAGGGGCGCGGGTCCACCAGTTCGGCCGCGCCGAAGCGGCGCGCCGCCGTCACGCCGGCGCCATAGGCCATCTCGCCATGGGTCAACGTGGGACCGTCCTCTATCACCAGCACCCGTCGGCCCTGGATGGCCCCCGGGTCCTCCACAAAGATGGGAGACGCCGCCTCCACCACAATGGCCTGGGGGTTCACCTCCTGGACGCTCTGCCGGACCCGCATGACCCCCTCCGGGTTGGCCGTATCCACCTTGTTGATGACGACCACATCGGCGGCCCGCAGGTTAGCCTCCCCGGGGTGGTAGCGAACTTCGTGCCCGGGCCGGTGGGGGTCGGCAACGACGATGTGCAGGTCCGGGCGGAAGAAGGGCAGGTCGTTGTTGCCCCCGTCCCAGACGACCACATCCGCCTCCTCCTCGGCCTGGCGCAGGATGCGCTCGTAGTCCACCCCGGCGTAGACGACCACCCCCCGGTCTATGTGGGGCTCGTACTCCTCCCGCTCCTCAATGGTACAGCGGTAACGGTCCAGGTCCTCATAGGTAGCGAAGCGCTGGACAGCCTGGGCGGTCAGGTCGCCGTAGGGCATGGGATGGCGGACGACGACAACCCGATGTCCCATCCGCCGCAGCACATCGCAGACGTGGCGGGTGGTCTGGCTCTTGCCGCTGCCCGTCCGGACAGCGCAGACGGCGACCACCGGTTTGCGGCTGCTCAGCATCGTGGAGCCGGTCCCCATCAGGCGGAAATCGGCGCCCGCCACCAGCACCTGGGATGCTTTATGCATCACGTACTCGTGGGAGACATCCGAATAGGCGAAGACCACCTGGTCCACCTGATACCGGCGAATCAGTTCGGTCAGTTCCTCCTCAGAGTGGATCGGAATCCCCTCCGGGTACAGGCGTCCCGCCAGTTCGGGCGGGTAGCGACGCCCTTCAATGTTGGGAATCTGGGTCGCCGTGAAGGCCACGACCTGATAGTCGGGGTTATCGCGAAAGTAGACATTGAAGTTGTGGAAATCGCGCCCGGCGGCGCCCATGATGATGACTCGTTTCGGCATACCATCACTCCTTTTTCTGACGTTGTTTCGGTCGGTTGGGGGGCGGGGAATTTTCCTGAATCCGACGAGCGATCTCCTTTCTCAAAGGCACCAGGGCCCCCAGGACGCCGTTGACGAAGCGGGGAGTGCTATCGGAGCCGAACATCTTCCCCAATTCCACCGCTTCGCTGATAGGGACTTTGAAAGGGGTCCGGCTATCCATCGCGAGTTCGTAGAGGGCCAGGCGGAGAATGTTGCGGTCAATAATGGCCACCTGCTCCAGGGGCCATTCGGGGGCATGTTTCTGGATGTAGGCGTCCAGAATCGCCTGGTGATGGAGGACGCCGTAGATGAGCCAGCGGGCGAACTTTGCCGCTGACTCGGGCAACGGAGTCTCCTCCAGGCGGTACTGGATCACCTGGGCCGGAGGGTGATGAGTGCAATCTATTTCGTAAAGAGCCTGCAGAGCGACGGTGCGCGCAAGTCGGCGAACCTTCACCGCTCCTCCCTGAGAAGCGGGCAGGCATCAGCCCTGCCCCAATTTAGCGGGACGCGGGGACCACGTCCTCAATGTAAACGTTGACGGCCTCTACATCCAGCCCGACCATCTCCTGGATGGCCCGGGTGACCTCGGCCTGGACCTGACGTCCCAGGGCCAACAGGTTATGGCCA
>JACIWQ010000023.1 GCA_014360895.1 Thermoflexales bacterium
GGAGCCGTCGGCGGCCGCGCCCGCCGAACTGGCGCCGGCGCCGGCCGTGCCGCCGGCCCCGCCCGCGCGGCCCCGCGCCGCTGCGCCGGAGCGACGTCCCCAGCCTGTCCCCACTCAGGAGCCCCCGGGCCTGAAGGCCCCCCTCACCGCCATCCGGGGCGTGGGGGCGAAACAGGCCGAGCGGCTGGCCCGGCTGGGCCTGCGCACCATCCGGGACGTCCTTTACTTCTTCCCCCGCCGCTACGACGATTACTCCTGCCTGAAGCCCATCAACCGGCTGGAGTACGGCGAGGACGTCACCATCATCGCCCGGGTCTGGGAGGCGGGGACGCGGGAGAGCCGCAGCGGGATGCCCATCTTCAAGGCCATCCTGACCGACGGCACCGGCTTCATTGAGGCCACCTGGTTCAACCAGCCCTTCCTGAGCGAGCGCATCCGGCCCGGCCAGCAGATTGTGGTCAGCGGACGGGTGGAGGAGTATTTGGGCCACCTCTGCTTCACCTCCCCGGAGTGGGAGCCCCTCAAGCCGGAACTCCTCCACACCGGGCGGCTGGTCCCCGTCTACCCCCTCACCGAGGGCATCAGCGCCAAATGGCTGCGGGATATGGTCCATCGGACGGTGGAGTACTGGGCGCCGCGCCTTCCGGACCACCTGCCGCCGTCCCTGCGGGAGGAGTACGGCCTGGTGGACCTGAGTACGGCCCTCCAGCAGGCCCACTTCCCCGATGACCGGAAGGCGCTGGAGAAGGCCCGCTACCGGCTGGCCTTTGACGAACTCTTTATCTTCCAGTTGGGCGTCCTCCGCCAGCGGTACCTCTGGCGCTCCGTCCCCGGACAACCACTGCCGGTGGACCGGGCTACCCTGGAGGCGCTCCTGCAGAGTCTCCCCTTCCCGCTGACTGGCGCTCAGCGGCGGGCGCTGGAGCACATTGTCTCCGACCTGGCCTCCTCCTACCCGATGAACCGTCTCCTCCAGGGCGACGTCGGTTCGGGCAAGACGGTGGTGGCGGCGGTCGCTATGGCCCTGGCGGTGGCCGCAGGTGCCCAGGCGGCCCTGATGGCTCCCACGGAGATTCTGGCCGAACAGCACTACCGGACCCTCTCTGTCCTCTTCGCCCGCTTTCCGGGCCGGCCCATCCATCTCCGTCTGCTCACCGGCAGCGTCACCGGCGCGGAGCGGGAGACGGTCTACTCCGGCCTGGCCGACGGCTCGGTGGACGTCGTCGTGGGCACCCACGCCCTCATCCAGGAGTCCGTCTCCTTCCGCAACCTGGCCCTGGTGGTCATTGACGAGCAGCACCGCTTCGGGGTCCGCCAGCGGGCGGCGTTGCGGCAGAAGGGGTATAACCCCCACCTGCTGGTGATGACGGCCACCCCCATCCCCCGCTCCCTCCAGTTGACCCTCTGGGGCCACCTGGACGTCTCGGTCATAGACGAGATGCCGCCGGGCCGCCAGCCGATCACCACGCGCGTCATCATGCCCCGGGAGCGGGAACGGGCCTACGCTTTCGTCCGCAGCCAGGTCGCCAAAGGGCGTCAGGCCTTCATCATCTGCCCGCTGGTGGAGGAATCGGAGAAGATAGAAGCGAAGGCCGCCGTGGAGGAGTACGAGCGCCTGAAGCGGGAGGTCTTCCCTGACCTGCGCCTGGGCCTCCTGCACGGGCGGATGAAGGGCGAGGAGAAGGACGCCGTCATGTCTGCCTTCGCCCGGGGGGAACTGGATATTCTGGTAGCGACGTCGGTGGTGGAGGTCGGCATAGACGTCCCCAACGCCACGGTGATGCTGGTGGAGGGGGCCGAACGGTTCGGCCTGGCCCAACTCCACCAGTTCCGGGGCCGGGTTGGCCGGGGGGAGCACCCCTCTTACTGCCTGCTGGTGGCCGAATCCGCCTCCGCCGAAGCGGAGGAGCGGCTGCGGGCGGTGGAGGCCACCACCGACGGCTTCGTCCTGGCCCAGAAGGACCTGGAACTGCGGGGACCTGGGGAGTTTCTGGGCACCCGTCAATCCGGGCTCCCCGACCTGAAAATGGCCTCCATCGCCGACCTGCGGCTGCTGGAACGGGTGCGGGAGGCCGCCGCACGCTTCCTGGAGACTGACCCGTCATTGGAGAATCCAGAGCACCGTCTGCTGGCCCGCCGGGTGATGGACCTCTGGGCCTCCGGCGAAGGGGAGGTCAGTTGATTGCAGAGGACGGCGGCACTCCGCTCCGTTCCGTGCTACACTACAAACTGGGAGCAGTGTTCTAAATGGGCGGACATATCTCTGCTGGTCTCTCAATCCACGAGCAAAGGAGACATTTCATGTGTCGTGCGCTCTACCCCGGCACCTTTGACCCCATCCACCTCGGTCACATGGACATCGCCATCCGCGCCGCCGCCATCTTTGATGACCTGGTCGTGGGCGTTTACGACCGTCCGTCCAAAAACCTCCTCTTCTCGCTGGAAGAGCGGATAGAACTGGCCCGGGAGGCCCTGAAGGGGGTGCCGAACATTCAGGTCCTTCCGTACGGCGAACTAACGGCGGAATTTGCCCGCCGCGTCGGTGCTAAAGTCATCGTCCGGGGCCTGCGGGTGGTCAGCGACTTTGAGTGGGAGTATCAGATGTCCCTGACCAACCGGCAACTGGCCCCGGAGATAGAGTTTGTCTGCCTGATGACCCGGCAGGAGCATGCGTTTCTCAGTTCCAGCATTCTGAAGGAAGTGGCGCTGCTGGGCGGCGACGTGACCCAAATGGCGCCGCCCAATGTGGTCGCCGCGCTGGCCCAGAAGCGCGCCGAACTGGAGCGCCAGCGGGGCCCCGTCCCCCTGGTCTCGCTGCGGGATTAATGACGACAGTCGGTAGTGGGTAGTGGGCAGTCGGTAGTGGGTAGTGGGCAGTCGGTAGTGGGTAGTGGGCAGTCGGTAGTCGGTAGTGGGCAGTCGGTAGTCGGTGGTGGGCAGTCGGTAGTGGGCAGTGGGTAGTGGGCAGTGGTCACAACAAACGCGAGGTGGGATATGGACATCCTGCACCTGGTAGATCGGCTGGAAGAGACGGTGAAGAACAGCCGCCGACTGTTCTTTTCCTCCATCCGTCTGGTGGATGAACGACGGATTATGGCCCTGGTGGAACAGATGCGCATCTCTATCCCCGAAGAGGTGCGCCGTGCCCAGCGGGTTAACCAGGAGCGGGAGCGCATCCTGGCCCAGGCGCGCGAGGAGGCAGAGCGACGGGTCCGGGAGGCCGAGCAGCGGGCTCAGGAACTGACCGCTGAGCACGCCGTCGTCCGCGCCGCTGAGGCCCGGGCCGCCGCCATCCGCGAACAGGCCGAACGGGAGGCCGCCACCCTCCGCCGGGAGGCCGACGAGTACGTCTTCGGCGTCCTCTGTCAACTGGAAGAGGAACTCCATCGCACCCTGCGCGTCGTGGAGAACGGCCTGCGCAAATTGCAAAAGGACGAAGTACGGAGTATGGAGTAAGAAGTATGGAGTATGGAGTATGGAGTATGGAGTATGGAGTATGGAGTATGGAGTAAGAAGTACGGAATACGGAGTACGGAGTAAATGGAAGCTATCCGTCTGCTCCACTTCGCCGACCTGCACATCGGCATAGAGAACTACGGTCGCCTGGACCCGACCACCGGCGTCAACAGCCGGGTGCGGGATTTTCTGGACCGGCTGGACGAGGTGGTGGAGTACGCCCTGAACCACGAGGCCGACCTGGTCCTCTTCGCCGGGGACGCCTACAAGACCCGCGACCCCAACCCTACCTACCAGCGGGCCTTCGCCCGGCGGGTCAAACGGCTGGCCGACGCCGGTATCCCCGTCGTCCTTCTGGTGGGCAACCACGACCTGCCGACCATGCCCCAGCGGGCCTCCAGCGTGGACATCTTCCACACCCTGGCCGTCCCCAATGTCTACGTGGGCCGGGAGGAGGACCTGCTTCGTATCCCCACCCGGCGCGGCCCCGTCCAGGTGGCCGTCGTCCCCTTCCCGGTGCGCCAGCGGCTCCTGGCCCACGAGGAGTTTCGCGGGCTCTCGCTGGAGCAACTGGACGAGGCGCTGCGGCGCATTGTGACCGAAAACATCCAGGCCCTGGCCCGGAAAGTGGACCCCGAAATCCCCGCCGTCCTGGCGGCCCACCTGAGCGTCTCCGGCGCGACCTACGGCTCCGAGCGCGGGGTGATGATCGGACGGGATACGGTCGTCCTCCTCTCCGCCCTGGCCGACCCCGTATGGGACTACGTCGCGCTGGGCCATATCCACAAGCACCAGAGCCTGAACGGGAGCGCGTACCCGCCGGTGGTCTACGCGGGCAGTCTGGAACGCATTGATTTCGGCGAGGAGCGGGAGCCAAAGGGCTTCTGCTGGGTCCAACTGCGGCGCGGGGAGACGACGTGGGAGTTCGTGGAGGTGGCCGCCCGCCGATTCGTCACCGTCCGGGCCGACCTGCGGGCGGAGACCGACCCGCTGGGGGCGCTCTCGCGGGCCGTCGCCGCCCACGACCTGCGGGACGCGGTGGTCCGCGTGGAGATGAAACTGCGCCCGGAGCAGGAGCGTCTGGTCCGGGATGCCGACGTCCGCCCCCTGCTGGCGGAGGCGGCCTTCGTCGGCAGCATCAGCCGGGATGTGGAGCGTCCGGCGCGCCTGCGTTTGGGCACCCTCCGCCCGGAGGAACTGACCCCGCCTCAACTCCTGGAGCGGTACTTGCAGGCCAAAGAGGTCCCCCCGGAGCGCCGCCGGGAACTGCTGGCGGCCGCCGCCGAGATTTTCGGAACTACGGAGTACGGAGTAGGGAGTACGGAGTAGGGAGTAGGGAGTAGGGGGTAGGGAGTGATGTACGCTGTCATCCTCGTCCCTTCCACCAGCCACGCTCTTCGGGCCGAGAAGATTCTGCGGTCGGCGGGCATAGAGTGTAAACTCATCCCCGTCCCCCGCCATCTCAGTTCCGATTGCGGCGTCTGCGTCCGCATCCCGCGTCCGGCCCGGGAGGCCGCCTGCGCAGCCCTGGAACAGGCCCGTCTGGAGATTGAAAGCGTCCACGACCTGTGATTTGTGTCTTCGTGGTGAACAAAGAGCCCGGAGGCCCGATGAACGATTTTCTGTTCCCTGAACCCCTGGACGAACTGGACCCGGCCGTTGCTCACCTGATTAACCTGGAGGAAGAGCGACAGGCCCGGAAACTGATTATGATCCCCTCCGAGAGTTACACCCCGCGCGCGGTCCGGCAGGCGCTGGGGTCCGTCTTCACCAACATCTACGCCGAGGGCTACCCCCTCCCCGAGACCCGCTGGATGACGGAGGAGCAGATTCTGGACTACGAGGCCCACATGGCCTTCTACCGGCGCTACGGCGACCTGCGCTACTATATGGGCGTGGAGTACGCCGACGTCGCCGAGGCGCTGGCCCGCCGGAGGTGCGCCGAGGCCTTCGCCACCGAGACCGTCCCCGCCGACCGCATCTACGTCAACGTCCAGCCCCTCTCCGGCGCGCCGGCCAACATCGCCGTCTACGAGGCGCTCCTCAAGCCCGGCGACGTCATTATGGGCATGAGCCTGACCCACGGCGGCCACCTCACCCACGGCGCGCCTGCCAACGTCTCCGGTCAGCGCTACCGGGCCGTCTTCTACGGCGTGGACCCCCGCACCGAACTGATAGACTACGACCAGGTGGAAGCGCTGGCCCTGGAACACCGTCCCCGTATCATCATCGCCGGGTATACCTCCTACCCGCGCGTCCCCGATTGGGCCAAGTTCCGGGAGATTGCGGACAAGGTCGGCGCCTACCTGCTGGCGGACATCGCGCACGTGGCCGGGATGGTGGCCGCAGGGGCCTACCCCAGCCCCCTGAGCTATGCCCACGTCGTCACCTTCACCACCCACAAGACTCTCTGCGGGCCGCGCGGCGCCTGCATCCTGACCACCGACCCGCTCCTGGCCCGCCGGATTGACCACGCCGTCTTCCCCGGCCTGCAGGGCGGGCCGCACGTCAACAAGTTCGTCGCGATGGCGGTGGCCTTCCGCCTGGCCCGGACGGAGAAGTTCCGCCGCCTGCAACACCAGATTGTCGCCAACGCGAAGGCGCTGGCCCGCGCGCTCACCGAGGAAGGGATGCGTGTCGCCTACGGCGGCACCGACTCCCACCTGCTGGTCCTGGACTGCAAGACCGTCCGGGGGCCCTTCGGGGAACCCCTCCTGGGTGATACGGCGGCCCGCGTTCTGGACCTGGTGGGCATCGTCTGCAACCGCAACACCCTGCCGGGCGACCCCTCACCGGCTCTCGCCAGCGGCATCCGGCTGGGGACGCCCTGGGTCACCCAGCGGGGGCTGGGGGAGCCGGAGATGGCCGAACTGGCCCACCTCATCGCCCAGACCCTCAAGTCCATCCGGCCCTACACTTATCCGGGCCGCCAGGGCCCCATCTACCGGGGCAAGGTGGAGTTTGACGCGCTGGAGGAGGCCCGCCTGGCCGTCGCCGAACTGGCCGCGAAGGCGAACGTGGACTACGAGGTCCGCTGTACGGGGTACCCCCACCACTGCCTCATCACCGACACCCGGCCGCCGGAGGGAGAGTGGGGGCTGATAGAACTGGAGGGGAACGCCGTCCTGGCCTTCCTGAGCCACGTCCTGGTGGAGGAAATCGGCGACCTGCCGCCGGACACCTGGCGTCCGGCGACGCTCCTGGAGGCCGACGGGCGTGTGATGGCCCGGAGCTACGTCTCCCGGCCCACCTTCGGCCATCAGCGGTACCGGCTGGCCGTGCCGTCGGCGGCCTTCCAGCGGGTACTGGCCTGGCTGCGGGCCCTCTCCGACGGCTACGTCCTCTTTGACCCCCAGGACCTGCAGGCCAAACTCCCCGGCCCGGTCATCGTCCGCAACCTGGGGCCGACGTCTGCGCCCGACGGCCCGCCCCCGGAGGGCCCCTTCGTCCCACCCCTCTCTCCCAAACCCTACTACGTGGGCCTCTCCGCGCACCGCTCCGCGGAGCCCCGCGGGGAGCCGCTCCCGCGCTTGGAGTGGGAGCCCCCGGAGGAACCCCTGCGACGGACGGTCCTCTACGAGGCCCACAAGAAACTGGGCGCGCACTTCGTCCCCTTCGCCGGGTGGGAGATGCCCCTGCGCTACGGTCCCGTCCTGGACGAACACCGCGCCGTCCGGGGCGCGGCCGGGCTCTTTGACGTGGGCCATATGGGCATCTTTGAGGTCTCCGGCCCCCACGCCGCGGCCTTCCTGGACCTGGTCAGCACCAACGACGTCAACCGGCTCCGGCCGGGGCAATCCCACTACGGCTTCCTGCTGGACCCGGAGGGGCACGTCATAGACGACATTATGGTCTATATGCGCGCGCCGGGGCGGTACATGCTGGTGGTCAACGCGGCCAATACAGCGAAGGACTGGGCCTGGCTGAACGCGGTCAACGAGGGCCGGGTCCAGATAGACCCGGACCGGCCCTGGGCCCGGTCGCCGTTCCGGGCGGAACTGGTGGACCTGCGCGCGCCGGGCTATGAGCACCTGGCGCGGGTGAACCTCGCGCTGCAGGGGCCCCGCTCGCGGGACATCCTGCTGGCCTGGCTGGATGCCAGCCCCAAGGGCCCTGCGGCCGACGAAATCCGCGGCAAACTCCTGAGCATGCAGCGCACCGAACTGATAGAGGTCCGCTGGCCCTGGCCCGATGCCCCCGGCGGCGTCTTTGACCTCATCATCGCCCGCACCGGCTACACTGGCGAGGCGATGGGGTTTGAACTCTTCGTCCACCCGGACTGGGCCCCGCTGCTCTGGGACCTCTTGCTCCGCTACGGCGCGCCGAAGGGGCTGCGGCCGGCGGGGTTGGCGGCGCGGGACTCTCTCCGCATTGAGGCCGGCCTTCCCCTCTACGGCCACGAACTGGCGGGCCCCCTGGACATCCGGCCCGACGAGGCGGGGCTGGAGGGCTACGTCAAACTCTACAAGCCCTTCTTCATCGGGCGGGAGGCCTTCCGGCGCCACGCCGCGCAGCGGAAGATGACCCTCATCCGCTTCCGACTGACCGAGAAGGGCGTACCCGTCCCCGAGCAGGGGGACCGGGTGGTGGACCGGCGGGGGCGAGTGATCGGGCAGGTTACCTCCTGTGCGATGGATACGGAGGGATACCTGGTGGGGATGGCCTACGTGGACCGTCGGTTCTCAGAGCCGGGGGAGGACATCTTCGTTTTCGCCGTCTCCCGGGCCCCTTCGGAGAAGTCGCTGGAGGAACTGGAGATCGGGGACCGGGTGGCGATGGCGACGCCGGGGAAGGTGCTGGACCGTTTCCCCCGGCGGTAAGTCGGATGCAGGGGGCGGGGACGAGATAAGGAGGTGTGAAAATGGCCCGTTTGCTCCGCCCCCTGCTGATCGTTGCAGTCTCTCTGCTGGTGATTGCGGCCGGGAGGGCGGCGGGGACGGCGATCGCGGAGTATCCCACCCCGCCTGCCATCTCCTCCGCAGACCAGGACTATTTCGTCTACCTGCCCCTGGTCCATAAAGCTCCGAACGCCTGCGAGGCCATCCCGGGGGTGAGTTACACGCATCTGGGGGTGGTCGTGGGCTACGAGCCGGGCAAGCCGCCGCCGGAGAACAATCCGGACTACAGTCTGCTCCTGCTGGGCTACGACTGGGTAGATGAATACAAGGGGTTGGTTCTCTACGGGGGTGATACAGACCAAAAAGCCCCTCAGTTCTACACGATGTTCACGGACGAGCGCACGCCTGCCTTTGTCAACACCTACCGCGCCCACGGCTGGGATTGGGAGAACCATCGGCCGCTGCCCCCGCCGTCGGACAATCCGTGGCCGGTGACCGTGCTGGGCGTTGGCGTTCAGCCGAAGGAGATTATCCTCACGCCCGATAGCGGTTATGATATCCAATACGGCAACGACGCGATGGTCATCTACGCTTCCGAGCGGGAGATCGCCCTGAAATATACCCGCGACGACAGAATATCTTACCCGGACCAGAGTGCCGGCTACACCATTTACATCACCGGCATCTGCGTGGAACCTTCGCTCCGGGACCTCTATAACCAGTTGAATGCGGCCGGGCGGCAGGAACTGCCCGTACTGCGGGGCAGGCAACCCCTGGGGCGGGCATGGAGTTACGAAGTGGGCATCGCCATTCGCGATAATGGAATGTTTGGGGACCCCCGCTCCTGCAAGGACCACTGGCAGGGGCGGTGCCCGTAGCTGTCAGTCTCGCCATGAAATATGCCCAACCGTTTATCCGTCGTAGACGTTGACCGCTGTGTCGGCTGCCAATCCTGCATGTTCGCCTGCGCGCGGCGGCTGGGGGAGGGCGGCCTGGCGGGCGCCTGCATCGGCGTCCGTTCCGCCGGGGGCATCCGGCGCGGCTTCGTCGTCGTGGTCTGCCGGGCATGCCCCGACCCGCCCTGCGCGCGGGTCTGCCCCACCGATGCCCTGGTCCTCCGGCCCCCCGGTGGGGTCCGCCTGCGGGCCGAACTCTGCATCGGCTGCGGCAACTGTGTCCAGGCCTGCCCCTTCGGCGCCGTCTTCTGGGACGCGTCCCAGAACAAGCCCCAGATTTGCGTCTACTGCGGCTACTGTGCCCGCTACTGCCCCTACGACGTCCTGGCGCTGGAGGATGTAGCGTCGGGAGTGCAAAGTCCGGCTGGCGCGGGCTGAATCTGGGAACCGCAAAGGACGCAAAGAGCGCAAAGATTTAGATTTTTTCTCTGCGTTCTCTGCGCCCTCTGCGGTTTTAGAAATCTGCGTTTATCCGTGTTCATCCGCGTCCCATTCAAGGGAGTTTTATGCTACCCGATGACCCCCTCCGCCGGATTCTCTACGTAGACCTCTCCCGCCGCCGCTTCTGGGTGGCGGACCGCCCCGACCTCTTTGAGGACGGCCTGGGCGGCGCGGGTGTTGCCATCCGTCTCCTGGAGGAGGAATGCCCGCCCGGTGCCGACCCCCTGGGGCCCGAGAACCCCGTCATCCTCGCCGTCGGGCCCCTGGTCGGCCTTTTCCCCATGGCCTCCAAGACGGTGGCGATGTTCAAATCCCCCCACACCGGTAACCTGGGGGAGAGCCACGCCGGGGGCCGCTCCGCCGTCGCCATCCGTATGGCCGGGTACGGCGCGGTTGTCCTACGGGGTGCCAGTCCCACCCCCGTCTACGTCGTCGTGGAGGGCGAGAACGTCTATTTCCGGGACGCTTCGGCCCTCTGGGGACTGCGTTCCAGCGCGACCGTCGGGCGGGTGATCCGGGAGCGGGAGCGCGGGGCGGGGGTCCGCACCATCATGCGCATCGGGCGGGCCGGAGAACGGGGCGTTACCTACGCCTGCGTCATTACCGAGACCTACCGCCACTTTGGACGGCTGGGCCTGGGCGCCGTCTTTGGGAGCAAGAAACTGAAGGCCCTGGTCGTCTCCGGGCGGCGGGCCCTCCCCGTCGCCGACCGCAGGGCCTACCGGGAGGCCTACGACGCGGTCTTCGGGGCCGCGACGGAGTCCCCCCTGATGCAGAAGTACCACGAACTGGGGACTGCGATGAACGTCCTCCCGCTGGATAGCATCGGCGCGCTCCCCACCCGCAACCTCCGGTCGGGCCGGTTTGAGGGGGCGGAGGCCATCTCCGGGGAGAACCTGGCCCGGGGCTACCTGGGCCGCCGGGTCGCCTGTGCCCATTGCCCCGTCGCCTGCATCCACCTGGCCGCGCTGCGCATCCCCTATCCCAACGACCCCTACTTCTACAAGACGGTCATGGTCGGCTACGACCACGAGCCCATCTACGCCGTCGGCTCCATGCTGGGGGTCGGCGACGTCGCCGGGATGCTGCGGATTATAGACGAGACGGACGCGGCGGGGCTGGACGTGATGAGCACGGGCGTTGTCCTGGCCTGGGCGACGGAGGCGCTGGAGCGGGGGCTGATTTCTCTGCAGGAGACGGACGGCCTGCCTCTGGCCTGGGGGGATTGGGAGACGTACATCCGGGCGGTCGGGCGCATCGCGGACCCGCCCAACGACTTCTACCGGGCCCTGGGGCGGGGGGTGGAATACGCGGCGTCGGTCTACGGCGGCGCCGACTTCGCGCTGGCCTTCGGCGGCAACGAGATGCCCGGCTACCACACCGGCCCCGGATGCCACCTGACCTACCTGACGGGCGCGCGGCACAGCCACCTGGATAGCGCTGGCTACAGCCTGGACCAGCGCGCGGCGGCAAAGAAGGGGGAAACGCTGACGCCGGAGGGCGTGGCGGATGCGCTGTGGGAGGAGGAAGCGTGGCGGCAGGTCCTGGCGAGCTTGGTCGTCTGCTTCTTCGCGCGCGGAGTCTACACCCCGGAGGTCGTCCAGCGGGCCCTGGCCGCTGCGGGGATGCCCCGCTCCGCCGACGACCTGGCCCGTCTGGGCGCGGAGACGCTGGCCCGCAAGCATGCCTTCAAGGTCCAGGAGGGGTTTGACCCGGCCGGGCTGCGCATCCCCCGCCGCATCCTGGAGACCCCCTCGCCCCTGGGCGTGCTGGAGGAGGAGTTCCTGCGGCGGGCCATCGCGCGGTTTTTTGAGAGAGGACGCGGATAAACGCGGACGAGCGCGGATTTATCCTAACCTGGGATTCTTCTTGCTCTTCTCCCTCTCTGTGCGGATGCAGGGGTTCGTGGTATAATCTGGCAGTTTTGCCGCCACTTCATTGCCGGTGGAGGGAACTATGACACCCAGCAACCCGCGCCCGCTTCTGCTGGTGCTGGCCCTGATCCTGCTGACGGCCTGTCGGGGGACATCGTCGGGCGTCCTCTTCTACGACCGCTTCGGCAACCCCGACAGCGGCTGGGGAAGCGAAAGCCGGGAATCCTACGACCGGGGCTACCAGGAAGGGGAGTACTTCATTGAAGTCTACGACCCCGACTGGTTCGTCTGGGCCGGGCCGGGGAAGCGGTTCGGCGATGTGGTGGTGGCTGTGGATGCCCGTCGGGTCTCCGGGACGGGGGGCCACTTCGGCCTCATCTGCCGCTACCGGACGCCCGCCAACTTCTACTACTTCGCCATCACCGATGACGGCTACTACGCCATCATACGGGTTCGGGATAGCCACCCCAAGATTCTCTCCGGCGCGGGCTTTCTGCCCTCCCCCGACATCCCGACCGGCGCGGCCGTCTACCACCTCCGCGCCGTCTGCCAGGGGGAGCGCCTCCAACTCTTCGTCAACGACCGGCCGATTGCCTCCGTCACCGATCCGACCTTCCGCCAGGGCGACGTGGGCCTGGGGGTCGGCTCCGGACCGGAAGGCTCCGTCCGTGTCCACTTTGACAATTTCCGGGTGACCGCGCCCGAGGAGGAAGAACCATGAAACACCCGGGGTATGGAATTCTCTGCCTCCTCTGCGCCTCCCTTCTCCTGAGCGCGTGCGGCCCGAAGGGCGACCTCCCCTGGGAGGAGGATTTCTCCGCTCCCGGTACCTGGAAACTGGAATCGGACGCGGCCGCCCGGGTCACCGTGGAGGGGGGCGTACTCCGGATTTCCATCGCGGCCTCCAACCAACTGGCCTGGGCCTCGGCCGGGAAGGACCTGCGGGACTTTCGTCTCACCGTGGAGGCCTCTCAGGTCGCCGGGCCCGATGATAACGAGTACGGCGTCCTGGTCCGGATGCAGGACCCCCGCAATTTCTACGCCTTCTCCATCAGCGGCGACGGCTATTTCCTGGTGAGCCGGTTCGTGGACGGCGTCCGTCAGCCCCTGGGGGCCGACTGGGCTCCCTCCGACGCCGTCCATCCGGGAATCGGCACCAACACCCTGGAGGTCGTGGCCCAGGGGAATCGGTTAACCTTCGTCGTCAACGGCCAGCAACTGGCCCAGGTGGAGGACGACCGGTTCTCTCACGGTGATATTGGTCTCTATGCAGGCAGTTTCTACGAAGGAGGAGTGGAGGTCCAGTTTGACAACCTTCGGGTCACCGCGCCGTAGGCCAGACGAAGGGGACGAGGCCGCTGGTAACCTGGAATGGCTGGCGCTGCTGTTGACCGCTTTGCTGGCCTTTCTGGGCGCTTTCGGGCTGACTATGGCCTACGAGGCATGGTGCGCCGACCGCATCTACCCCGGCGTGTGGGTGGGGGACGTTCCGGTCGGCGGGCTGCGGCCGGAGGAGGCGGCCCGCCATCTCCAGGAGCGACTGGCCATTCCCCCCGTCCATCTGGTGGGCCCAGACCGGGCGTGGGATGCCCCCGCCGCCGACGTCGGCCTGCAACTGCTGGCGGATGCCACCGCCCGTGCCGCCTTCCGGGTGGGGCGGGGGCCGGAGGACGGCCCGCTCACCCACCTGTTGCTCCTTTTAGGCGGCTATTCCGTTGCCCCCATTCTCTCGTTTGACGAATCGGCGGCCCGCCTGTATCTGCAGGCGCTGGCGAAGGGGATAGATGTCCCGCCGGAGGATGCCACCCTCACCCTCCAGGGGCTGACGCCGGTCTCTACTCCGGCCCGCCCGGGCCGCGCGCTGGATGTGGAAGGGGCGCTCTTGGCTCTCCGCCAGTCTCTCCAGGACCCCCGGGGCGCCCGGGTGGAACTGGTCGTTCGGGAAGTCCCGCCGCAAATCACCGATGCCGAAGCTGCCCGTGCTCATGCGGAGGCCCTCCTCTCCGCGCCGTTCATCCTGCTCCTCCCGAATCCCCGCCAGGGCGACCCCGGCCCCTGGCCTCTGGCGCCAGAGGAACTGGCCCGGATGCTCACCACCACCGTCCAGGGCGGCTACCTCGCCGTCACCCTGGACCGGGAGGCGCTGCGGGGAGTGCTGGAGGACATTGCCCCTTCTCTGGCAATAGAGCCGGTGGATGCCCGTTTTCACTTTGACCCGAGGACGGGCCAACTGGTGCCCATTTCTCCGTCGTCGCCCGGGCGGGCGCTGGACGTGGAGGCCAGCATAGAG
Organism: Thermoflexales bacterium; assembly: GCA_014360895.1. GTDB lineage: Bacteria > Chloroflexota > Anaerolineae > B4-G1 > DUEL01 > SpSt-77. The sequence goes on from JACIWQ010000023.1 coordinate 13,856, forward strand.
AACATCCTGGCCGCCGCGGCGGCCGGTCAGCACACCGCGCCGCTGACCCTGCGCACCGTCCCTCCCCGCTATCCCGATACGGCTACGGCGGAGGAACTGGGCATTCGGGAACAGGTCGCCGAAGGGGATTCGTACTTCATCGGCTCCCCCTCCGGCCGGGACCACAACATCCGCCTGGCCGCCAGCAAATTTGACGGACTGGTCATCGCCCCGGGCGAGACCTTCTCCTTTAACCGCTACCTGGGGGAAGTGAGCGCGGAGGCAGGGTACGACGAGGCCTACGTCACAATGGGGGAGCAGTTGGCCATAGAGGTCGGCGGGGGTATCTGCCAGGTCTCTACCACGGCGTTCCGGGCCGCGCTGCGCGGGGGGTATCCCATCGTGGAGCGCTGGGCCCATTACCACCGGGTCGGCTACTACGAATTGCGCGGCCACGGGCCGGGCCTGGATGCCACCGTCTATGCGCCCCTGGTGGACTTCAAATTCGTCAACGACCGCCCGACGGCGCTGCTGATAGAGACGGAGATAGAGGAAGCCAACCACCGGCTGATTTTCCGCTTCTACTCCACCGACGACGGGCGGCGGGTGGAGATCAAAGGGCCCGTCATCACCGACGAGACGGAGCCGGGCCCGCCCATTTATCAACTGGACGAGAAACTCCCGCCGGGGACGGTGGTGGAATGGCAGACGGCGCAGAAAGGGCTGACGGCGACGGTGGAGCGGTGGGTGTATGATGCGGCGGGGAATCTGCTCTACCACAACGTGTTCGTCAGCAAGTACGCGCCGCGCCGGGCGGCCTACCACTACGGCCCCGGCTATCAACCGCCGGAGGAATGACCATGACCGACATGCCGTCTCCCATCCCTGTGGGGCGTATTCTGCAGGCCTCCAACCGGGGGTTCGTTGTGGGATGCCGGGCCATGCAGCGGGAGATTCCCGTCTTTGGCTCGTTCGTCCGGGCCGACATTCGCTCCTCCGATGCCGCCGTCTACGGCCTGATTTACAACGTCGCCCTCCGGGACGACCAGTTCGTCCGCCACATTGTGGTCGCCGAGCCGACGGAGGAGGTCGTCCGCGACCAGCAGGAGAACCGACAGGTGCCCATTGAGGTGAGCGTTCTGGCGGTAGGTTGTCGGATGGGGGACCGCATCCTCCATTGTATCCCTCCCCAGCCGCCGGTGACAATGGACTTCCTTTATCAGTGCGCGCCCGGAGAGGTGCGGGAGTTTACCCGACGGCTGGACTACTTCCGGCTCGTCCTGAGCGCGCGCGATGTTCCGGCGGACGAACTGCTGGTGGCCAGCCTGCGGTTTGCTGTGGCGGCCCGGCCGCCCGAAGAGCGGGAACCGTTCCTGCTGGAAGCGGGGCGGGAACTGGCCCGGCTGCTGGGCAGCGACCTGCTGCGGCTGGAAGGGCTGCTGCGCCAGATAGCCTGGGGGCGATAGCGTTCAATTGACAGGATTAACAGGATTGACAAGATTTTTGTTAAATTTCAGTTGACAGGATTAACAGGATTGACAAGATTTTTGTTAAATTTCAGTTGACAGGATTAACAGGATTGACAAGATTTTTGTTAAATCCTGTCAATCCTGTCAATCCTGTCAATCCTATAATCCTGCGCATTTGCTTCTCCCTTGCTCCTGGGGTATAATCCCCTGCGTTCGGGGAGAGGGGGGATTTTGCGGCGGCCGAAGGCCGCCGCAAAATCCATGCCCATCTGCGCGAGGAGGTTGGGTGGTCTCCATAGACGGCTCCATCGGAGAGGGTGGGGGGCAGGTCCTGCGCACGGCGCTGACGCTCTCCGCGCTCACCGGCCAGCCGGTGGAAATGGTGAACATCCGCGCCGGGCGGCCCAATCCGGGCCTGCAACCCCAGCATTTAACGGCGGTGCAGGCCGCCGCCGCCATCTGCCGGGCCCGCGTGGAGGGGGCCGAACTGGGCAGCCAGACGCTGCGGTTTTTGCCCCAGAGTCCACCCATTCCGGGCACCTATGCCTTTGACGTGGCGGAAATCGCCGGGCGGGGGAGCGCGGGCGCCGTCGGCCTGGTCTTCCAGACGGTCTTTCTGCCGCTGGCGCTGGCCCCGGGCGAGAGCCGACTGACCTTGCGCGGCGGCACCCATGTCCCCTGGGCCCCGTCGGTGGACTATCTCCGGGAGGTCTTTCTGCCCACGGTGGCCCGGATGGGCCTGGAGGCGGAGATAGACCTGGTCTCCTGGGGCTTCTACCCGGCGGGCGGCGGGGAGGTTCGGGTGCGGATTCGGGGGCACTCGGGCCCGCTATCTCCCATCGCCATGACCGACCGGGGGGCGGTCCGGCGGGTCTGGGGACGGGGAGTCGTCTCCAACCTGCCGGCCCATATTCCTCAGCGGATGGTGGACCGGGCGCGCAACCTGCTGGCCCGCGCCGGCCTCAAGGCCGACCTGCAGCCGCTGGTGGTGCGGGGAGCTGGACCCGGGGCGGGTATCTTCCTGTTCGTCCAGTACGAACATGCCCTGGCTGGCTTCACCGCCTACGGGCGCAAGGGCTTGCCCGCCGACCAGGTCGCCCAGATGGCCTGCCAGGACCTGCTGGCCCATCATGAGGCTGGCGCGCCGGTGGACCCCCATCTGGCGGACCAACTTCTCCTCCCGATGGCGCTGGCCGGGGGCACTTCCCGGATCGCCACATCCGCTATCACGGGGCATTTGCTGACCAATCTGACCGTCCTTCAGGCCTTCCTCCCGATCCGGGCGACGGTGGAAGGTGAGGTAGGGAAGCCCGGAGTCGTGATTCTGGAGGCTACATCCGGATGATAGAACTGGTCTTTCTGGGCACGTCCGCATCGGCGCCCTCCATCCATCGGAATCTCCCGTCCCAGATGGTGCTGTATCAGGACCATCGGTTTCTGATAGACTGCGGCGAGGGCACCCAGCGGCAGATTCTCCAGAGTGGGCTGGGGTTCAAGCGACTGAACCGTATCCTGCTGACCCACAGTCACCTGGACCACATCCTGGGCCTGGGTGGACTGATCTCCACCTTTGCCCGCTGGGAGACGATAGAGTATCTGGAAATTTACGGTGGACGGGCCACGCTGGAACGGGTCCGCGACCTCATCTTCGGTGTGGTCCTGCGGGGTGCCCAGCCGCCGATGGAACTGATTTTTGTGGAAGTGACCCCGGGGAAGATTCTGGAGGCCGATGACCTGGAGGTCTTCGCCTTCCCGGTCCAGCATCGGGGGTCGGGGTGCTTCGGCTATCTCTTCCGGGAGCGACCGCGCCGTCCCTTCCTGGTGGAGAAGGCGGAGGCGCTGGGGGTGCCCGCCGGGCCGGAGCGGCGGCGGTTGGTGGCCGGAGAGTCTGTCACCCTGCCCGATGGCCGGGTCGTCCACCCCGACCAGGTCCTGGGGCCTGCCCGGCCCGGGGCCTGCCTGGCCCACGTCGGCGACGCGGCTCGCACCGATGGTCTGGTGGAGTTTGTGCGGGAGGCCGACATGCTGGTCATTGAGGCCACGTATCTGGAAGCGGAAGCGGAGATGGCCCGGGAATTCGGCCATCTGACGGCCCGTCAGGCGGCCCTTCTGGCCCGGGAGGCCAACGTCCGCCAACTGGTGCTGACCCACATCTCCCGCCGCTACCGGGATTGGGAGGTGCTGGAGGAGGCGCAGGCTGTCTTTCCGGAGACCGTCATCGCCCGGGATTTTGACCGCTTCCAGATTGTGCGACAGCGATAGGAGGCCCCCCTGCGACCGGACATCCGGCACTGGCGAAAATCAAGATTTGTGGCATAATATCCGTTTGGTGTCCCTCACCCGCGCATTCTTCTCATAGGAGGAACGATGAGCAAAGAGATGATAGAAATCCGCTGGCATGGCCGGGGAGGGCAGGGCGTGGTCACCGCCGGGAAACTCCTGGCCGAAACGGCCATGGGCGCCGGCCAGTACTTCCAGGCCTTCCCCGACTTCGGACCGGAGCGGATGGGCGCTCCGATCCGCTCCTTCACCCGACTCAGTTCCAAGCCCATCACCATTCACTCCCAGATTGAGAACCCCGACGTGGTCCTGGTCCTGGATCCCACCCTCCTGGGCGCGGTCCCGGTGACGGAAGGACTGAAAGAGGACGGTATTCTCATCGTTAACACCTCTATGAGCCCCGAAGAGGTGCGCCGGATAACCGGCTTCCGCACCGGCAAAGTCTTCACCGTGGACGCCAGCCACATCGCCATTGAGGAGATGGGCCGGGAAATCACCAACACCCCGATGCTGGGAGCGTTTGCCCGGGCCACTGGCCTCTTTGACCTGGACGCGCTGGAGAAGCAGGTCCGGGAGTGGTTCGGTGAGAAAGTCTCCCCCTCTGTTGTGGAGGCGAACGTGCGCGTCCTGCGGCGCGCGGCTCAGGAACTGCGGGAAGGGTAACGGAATACGCAATACGCAGTACTCCGTATTCCGTGCTCCGTTTGGTCAATTCCACAGAGGAGTTCTGTCATGGCACAGTTGAAAGGTTGGCGCGAGATTCCCATCGGCGGCGTCATCGTGGAGGCCGGGAACGCGGTAGAGTACAAGACAGGCGGCTGGCGGGCCTTCCGGCCGGTCTTCGGCCAGGCCCAGTGCATCCACTGTTTTCAGTGCTGGCTCTTCTGCCCCGATTCCAGCATCCTGGTGGACGCCGAGAACGAGAAGATGGTCGGCTTTGACCTGGACCACTGCAAGGGCTGCGGCATCTGCGCCTCGGTGTGCCCAGTCAACGCCAAAGTGATCCGTCAGGCGGGAGAGAAGGTGAACCGGGACGACCCCCGCCTGTGTATCCGGATGGTGGAAGAAGGCAAAGCGGAGTAGTGCAGGATTGATCCTGCTACTGGAGGAACAAGGATGAGCAAATACGAAGCACTGACCGGAGACCAGGCGGTCGCTACGGCGATGCGCCAGATTAACCCCGATGTGGTCGCCGCCTACCCCATCACCCCCCAGACGGAGACGGTGGAGTTCTTCGCAGAGTACGTAGCGAACGGGGAGGTGACGACCGACTTCATCTGTGTGGAAAGCGAGCATTCGGCGATGAGCGCCTGTGTGGGCGCGTCCGCGGCGGGCGCTCGGGTGATGACCGCGACCTCCTCTCAGGGCCTGGCCCTGATGTGGGAGGTCGTCTACATCGCCGCCTCCTACCGCTGCCCCATCGTGATGAGCCTGGTGAACCGGGCCCTCTCCGGCCCCATCAACATCCACTGCGACCACTCCGACGTGATGGGTGTGCGGGATAGCGGTTGGATCATCCTTTTCTCTGAAAACAACCAGGAAGCCTACGACAACGTCATCCAGGCCGTCCGCATCGCCGAACACCCCGATGTCCTGCTCCCTGTGATGGTCTGCCAGGATGGATTCATCACCAGCCACGCGATGGAGCGGGTGGAGGTCTACGACGACGCCGACGTCAAGGCCTTCGTCGGCACCTACCGACCGAAGCAATCTCTCCTGGATGTGGACAACCCCATGACCTACGGCGCTCTTCACTTCTACGACTACTACTACGAGAGCAAGCGCCAGCAGGCAGAGGCGATGGAGAGGGCCCGGCGGGTCGTCTTGGAGGTCGCCGACGAGTTTAACCGGAAATTCCAGCGCAACTACGGCCTCTTTGAGGCCTACCGGCTGGACGACGCCGAAGTCGCTGTCGTCGTTGCCAACTCCACCGCCGGGACGGCGAAGGTAGTGGTGGACAACTTGCGGGCGCAGGGGCTAAAGGTGGGCCTGTTGAAGCCGCGCGTCTTCCGGCCCTTCCCGGCGAAGGAACTGGCCGGGGCGCTCTCCCACCTGAAGGCCCTGGCGGTGATGGACCGCTCCATCGCCTTCGGTTACCTGGATAACGCCGGTCCCCTCTTCGTGGACCTGGCGGCGGCGCTGGCCTTGAACGGTATCCACATCCCGATGGCCGACTACATCTTCGGCCTGGGGGGCCGGGACATCAAGCCGTCGGAGATAGAGTCCGTCTACCGGGACCTGCTCCGGGTCGCCGAGACCGGGAAGGTGGAGCGGCTGGTGACGTATCTGAGCGTGCGGGAGTAGAAGCCCGATGCCGACGGGATGGGCCCGGAGCCCGGACACGACCCCCGAAGCCGCCGGGGTCCAGATAGAGATGCTGCGGCGGGCGACCGTCGCCCAGCGCTTCCATCTGGTCCGCTCCCTGAGCCAGATGGCGATGGAACTGGCCCGCCGGGCCCTGCGGCGCCGGATGCCCGGCGCCAGCGAGACCGAGGTCAACCTGGCCTTCGTGGCCCTCTGGTACGGGAAAGACCTGGCGGAGGAGGTGCGCCGGTATCTGGCCCAGCGGGAGGAAAAATGTCGGACGTCCTGAAGGCCCTGGTCCCCATCGTGGAGGCTCTGGAGCAACTGGGCGTAGCCTATCAGATCGGAGGCTCTGTGGCCAGTTCCGTCTACGGCGTGCCCCGAACCACGGTGGATATAGACCTGGTGGCTGACCTGCAGCCCGAGCACGTTGAGCCGCTGGTGGCTCTCCTGCAGGACCAGTACTACATCAGCCCGGAGGCCGTTTACGAAGCTCTTCGTCGTCGTTCGTCGTTCAACCTGATCCATCTGGAGACGATGGTGAAGGTGGACGTGTTCGTCCTCCGGCCCGACCCCTATGAGCAGGAGGCCTTCCGACGGTTCCGCCGGGACACGCTGTCATCGGCACGAGAATTCTCCCTGAGTTCACCGGAGGACATCATCCTGCACAAACTGGCCTGGTTCCGAATGGGCGGCGAAGTGTCCCAGCGCCAATGGGACGACGTAGTGGGCGTGATTCGGGTGCAGACAAGCGCACTGGATTTCGCCTACCTGAGACAATGGGCGGCAACCCTGGGTCTTGCCGACCTGCTGGAACGGGCCATCCGTGAGGCTCTTGAAGGAGAGGAGACATGGCAACCAAATTGATCCCTAAAGAATTGGCGAAGAAACCCGACCGGCTCTCGCCGGGACACCGGCTCTGTGCCGGATGTGCGGCTCCTATCATCGTCCGGCAGATGCTGGCGGCCATTGACGACCCCGTCGTCGTGGCGAACGCCACCGGCTGCCTAGAAGTCGCCACCACCATCTACCCGTATACGGCCTGGCGGGTGCCGTGGATTCACAACGCCTTTGAGAACGCCGCGTCCACCATCGCGGGCGTGGAGACGGCCTACCGTAGCCTGGTCCGGCAGGGCAAAATCCCCGAGCGTAATGTCAAATTTATCGCCTTCGGCGGCGACGGCGGCACCTACGACATCGGCTTTCAGGCCCTCTCCGGCGCGCTGGAGCGCGGCCACCAGTTCCTCTACGTCTGCTACAACAACGAGGCCTACATGAACACTGGCATCCAGCGCTCCGGCGCCACCCCGCTGGGCGCCCATACCACCACCTCCCCGGCGGGCACCGTCATCCCTGGCAAACAGCAGATGCGCAAGGACCTGACGGCCATCATCGCCGCCCACGACATCCCCTATGTGGCCCAGGCGGCCCCGACCCAGTGGAAGGACCTGATGGAGAAGACCCGCAAAGCGGTGAACTGCGGTGGGCCGGCTTTCATCAACGTCCTCTCCTCCTGCAACCGGGGCTGGCGGCATGAGACCTACGAGACGCTGGAGATCACCCAACTGGCGGTGGACACCTGCTACTGGCCCCTCTACGAGGTGGAGAACGGCGTCTGGCGGCTGACCTACAAGCCGAAGGAAAAACTGCCGGTGGAGGAGTGGCTCAAGCGGCAGGGCCGCTTCCGCCACCTCTTCCGCCCGGAGAACCGCCACCTGATAGACGAACTCCAGGCCGAGGTGGACCGCCGCTGGGAGCGGCTGCTCTTCCTCTGCGGGGAGAAATAACCGATCCGGTGACCGTCACCTTCAGGGTGACGGTCACCTCTTGTTTTTGGGGGAGGAGAGATGGCCGAAGAACTTTCCCCCCATGACGACGCCCGGCATCCCCTGCAGCCCGGCCAGCATGAGGCTTTCTATTTCGCCTTCACCGCGTCCGATGGCACCGGATTCGGCCTTCTGCGCACTCTCTTCGGGCATGACTCCGTTCTGGAAATGCTCGTCCTGTATGTGGACGGGAGGACATGGGTTCACCAATCTGCCGCTGGGCTGCGAGGGAGTGTCTCCGACCTGGACGCGTCCGGTTCTGTGCTCCAGATGTACTGCAGGCAACCCTGGGAGACGTGGGAGTGCTCTTTCAGCGGTCCGGTTCGGAACGAATCGGGCCGGGAGGTTGCTTTGCTCCTGCAACTGGAGTTCACGGCGACGACGCCGCCGGGTCGGTACACCTTCGGCCCCTACATCCAAACTCAGCAGGACGGGCGGTTACGTGGCCGTATTCGGATCGGCGAGGGGGACCAGAGCGGAGAATGGCTCTGTTACCGGGACCACAGTTGGGGAGTGCGACCGATGGGAGTCGCTCTGGGATGGACGGTTGCCTGGGTTCCGGAGCGCCTCTACGCCGTCCGGGTGGAGACCCCTCAGGGCCCGGCGGGCTTTGGCCGCTTTTTTGCGGGGAACGGGGTCTTTCGCCCTCTGCACCTGCCAGAAGTGACGGCCGTTTCCGACGGCTGGCAGGTGGAAGAACGGGACGCTGGCCTGGAACCCTGGATGTTCGCCCGAATTGCCAGGCCCCTGGTCGGGTACCTGGGACCGGCGGGTCACGAGGCTTTCCGTCCCGCACCCCAGCCGGGTGACCTCCTGCGGGACGAACTCGGCCCCGCTTGCTTCACCTCGCCTGAAGGAAAACGGCATATTGGATTTCTGGAGCAGGCACGGAGGATCCCATGACCGAATGGTTACTCAGCGGACATAACACTCAGGAAACGACCAGTCTGGCGCGACCGGTGACGGTGACAATGACGGAGGCCGGCCTGGATGCCCAGATTTCCTGGTTTCTGGGTGCTCTGGCCGGAGACACATCGGACTTTGACCCTACCGTCAAGCCGACCCAGGTTGTCCAGGGATGGCTGTACCTCAACATTCACTACTATGCTCGGAATATGGCGCGCGTCCTTCCCTTTGATCCGACGTCGGTTGGTGCGCCAGCCGGATTGATTCAGGAAACCGTTCACGTTCCCCGTCGCCGGATGCTCGCGCTGCCCTGGCGTTTCGGCCGCGTCTATCGCTGGGCCACCCGTTTCTATCGTCGTCAACTCCCCCTGATAGATAACCGGTTGCGGGAGATCTTCTGGCAGCTCCGGGAGGGCATGGACGACCTGATGCCACTGACCGACGCGCTTTTTGACCCCGATTTCTACACCCAATGCCGGGAAACCGACCGGGCGCACATCGTTGTCTCGCTGACGATCACCGCGCTGGATGGAATGCTTCGCCAACGGGCTCCGGAACTCTTGCCCCTTTTCGCGGGCGAGGCGACGGCGACCTCCCTGCTGGGCCAGCGCATCTGGGAACTCCGCGACTTGGCCGCGCAGTCCGCGCCTCGGATTCGCCGCATGCTGGAGGATGGCATCGCCGACCTGGAAGCGTATCAGGCCCTCCCGGAAGCCACTCCGCTCGTGGAAGGCGTCCGGGCTTTCCTTCGCCAGTACGGTCATCGGGGATTCCGCTTTGAGGCCGATTTTGAAACGGAGCGGTTGGCCGACCGCCCGGAGCACATCCTCCTGGCCGTCGCGGCTCAACTGCGAGAGGACCAGTCTCCCCAGGTGCGGGCTGATGCCGCCCGCCAGCGCGCTCAGGAGACCCTGCAGCGTATGTCCCCCTTGCAGCGTGCCTTCTGGCAGCGCATCCTTCGCTGGGGCCGCCAATTGATCTCCTGGCGGGAAGATTCCAAGAGCAACATTGCCCTCCGGCAGGCCACCTATGGTCTGATAGCTCGCCTCCTGGCCCGCCATTTCTACCCCAACCAGCCCGATGATATTCTGATGTTCTACACCCTGGACGAGTTTCTGGCCTTTGCCCGCAGCCACGGTGAACAACGGGTCCCCCTGGACATCCTGGAGCGTCGGCGGGCGGAGTACGACCTGCACCGGAACCAGCCTCCGCCCCCAGAGTTGATCTGGTACAACCCGGAGACCGGATACTGGCGTCCGGCTGGGGAGGCGGGTGAGGCCGCTTCGGCGGAGCCTGTCACCCATTTCCAGGGCATCCCGGCCAGTCCAGGGGAGGGGCCGGTGGAGGGCATCGCGCTGGTCACCAACGACCCGCTGGAGGCCGGACGGCGATTGCTGAAAATGGAGGGGCCGGTCATTCTGGTCACCCGGCTGACGGACCCGGCGTGGTCCGGGCTCTTCCGGCGGCTGAGCGGGGTGGTGACAGAACTGGGCGGCGTGATTTCCCATGCCGCGATTGTGGCCCGAGAAAACGGCCTTCCGGCCGTGGTGGGGGTCGCCGACATAACCCGCCACGTCCGGGACGGCCAGCGGCTGCGGCTGGATGGCCGCACGGGCGTCGTGGAGGTGCTGGGATGACGGAGTTGCTTGTTGCCCCGTGGGAGCCGGAAACCGAACGACCGCTGCCACCCGTAGATATGGTGGGCGGGAAAGGGTATGGCCTCTACTGGCTGGCGGCCCACGGCTTTCCCACCCCGCCCACCTGGGTGCTGACCACCGCCGCGTTTGACCTGACGATTCAGCGAATGGAATTGGGGGAGGAAATTGCTCGGCTCGCCCAAATTATGGCGGACGTCGGCGACAACTGGACCCAATTGCAACAGGCGCTGGACGACATAAAACCGCGTCGTCAGGAAATCGTAGACCGGGTCACCCAGGCTATCCTCCTGGACCCCATCGGGCGGGTGTTGGAGAAACTGGTCCTGATGCCCACCCAGTGGGCCGTCCGCTCCTCCGCAACGGTGGAGGACCGCCCCGGCCAGAGTTTCGCGGGTCAGTTCCTTTCCCTCTTATCGGTGCCCCCGGGACGCCCGCTCTGGGACGCGATCCGGCAGGTCTGGGCCTCCGCGCTCCGCCAGGAAGTGCTCGCTTACTGTGCCCAGAGAGGCCTTCCTTTCCCCCGTATGGCCGTGATCCTGCAGCCGATGGAACCGATCACCGCTCGGGACCGCTCCGGCGTCGCGTTCAGCCAATCCCCTGTGCCATCTATGCCCGGGCTGCTCATTCAGGCTGCCTGTGGCGCCGGAGAGACCGTCGTCAAGGGATACGGCGGAGACCTGTACAGCGTGGAGGGGGATACCGTATATATCCGGCGTATGCCCCCTCCGGAGATTCGGGTCACCGGGCCGAAGGGGTATCTGGAACCCGCACCGCCGCCGGATGTTCTGCCCCTGACCGAGGATGAAGCCCGCCGCCTGGCCGCGCTGGTAGAACGGGTGGCCTGGGACTGGGAAGGTCCGGTCAACGTGGAATTTATCTGGCGGGCTGGACAGGAGCCGCAGTTCGTGCAGGTGCGCGCCGCGGCGACGTAGCGCTCCCAGGAGGAAACTGAATGCAGAAGGGGTACCGTTGGGCCCAGATTCTCCTTCTCCTGTGCTACGCCGCTCTCGGTACCCTCTATGCCGTCTATACCCCTCCCTGGCAGGCACCGGACGAACCGGCCCACTACAACTACATCCGGGCCCTGGCCGAGGAGCGGGCGCTGCCGGTCATAGAAGAAGGGGATTACGACCAGGAGTACCTCGGCCTCCTGACGGCCCGGAAATTCCCTCCCCAACTCTCTGTCGCCCCTCTGCGGTACGAGGACCATCAGCCACCGCTCTATTACCTCCTGGCCGTCCCGGTTTACCTCCTCTCCGGCGGCGCTCTGGTTCCCCTGCGCCTTTTCTCGGTGGCGCTGGGGCTTCTGTTGTTGACGGTCGCCCATCGCCTGGTGCGTGACCTGTTCCCCGACCGCCCCTTTCTGGCGCCGGCGGCGATGGCCCTCATCGCGTTTCTGCCCCAGCACGTCGCCATGACCGCTGCCGTCAACAACGACGCGCTGGCGGAACTGGTCCTGGCGACGGCGCTCTGGCTGGCCGTCCGCCCGAATCCCCGTCCCTGGCGGCTGGGAGCCGTGGTGGGGCTGGCCCTGCTGACCAAGACCACCGCCTATGTCGTGCTGCCGGTGGCCCTGCTGGCCCTCTGGTGGAGTGGGGCGCGGATGAACACAGATGAACGGCGTCCTGCATCCTATGTGGCCGCCCAGACCGGGCGGTTGCTCCTGGCCGCGCTCCTGCTGGCGGGGCCCTGGCTGGTCCGCAACGCGACGGTCTACGGCTGGACCGACCCATTGGGCCTGGCCCGGCACAACGCCGTCGTCCAGGGGCAACCCCGGACCGCCGAATGGCTGGCGCAGTACGGCCCCGGCGGCCTGGCTATGCGGTTTGTCCGTACCACTTTCCAGAGTTTCTGGGGCCAGTTCGGATGGATGGGCGTCCCGATGCACCCGCCCGTCTACCGGGCCCTGGCCGTTCTCTCCGCGTTGCTGGGGGTGGGCTTCCTGGCCGGGTGGCTGGACCGCCGTCGCCCCCGCCTGACCTCCGGGCAGCGGCGAGGAGTTCTCCTCCTGGCCCTTTCCGCTACCCTGACAGCTCTTTCTTACCTTTGGTACAACCTGACCTTCGTTCAGCACCAGGGCCGCTATCTTTTCCCGGCGCTGGTCCCGCTGGCGCTGGCCGGCGCGTGGGGGCTGGAATGGTGGACGGAGCGGAGGGTGGGCGTTCTGTTGCTGGGGCTGGGGCTGATGGGGCTTCCGCTGGCTCTTGTATGGGCGCTGCGGCGGACGGCCCTGTTGCTCTGGGGGGCGCTAGGGGTTCTCCTTCCTGCCCTCTGGCTGCCGGCCCTTCTTTTCCCCCGACCTCGCCGTTCCCTGACGCTGGCGGCCTGGGTCCTGGGGATGGTCGGGCTGAACCTGTACGCAATCTTCTGGGGGATTATCCCCAACCTGTAGGGGAGAACGACGCCCTTGTCGGAGGGAGACATGTCCGAAGACCTGCTGGCCACCCCCTGTGTGGGGGAATCCGAACAGGTGGTGACCGAAGAGTGGAGCGCCCTCTCTATGGGGAGTGGTACGGTGCCGGTTCTGGCGACTCCGGCGCTGGTCGCTCTGATGGAGCAGGCCGCCGTCCGCGCACTGGAGGGCCGCCTCCCTGCCGGTCAGACCTCCGTCGGGGTCCGCATAGACGTCCGCCATCTGGCCGCTACCCCCATCGGGATGGGCGTGCGCGCCCGTGCCACACTGGTCGCCGCTGAAGGTCGCCGTCTGACTTTCCAAATAGAGGCGTGGGACGACGCGGAGAAGGTCGGAGAGGCCGTCCATGAGCGGGTGCTGGTGGACGTGGGGCGCTTTCTGGAGCGGGTGCAGGGCAAACTCGGACCGCAAAAATGACCGCTCCCTGAAATCGGCTTGGCGCTATGCCCGTTTTCCCTCTGGAAAGACAGGAAGCCTACCGTCGCCGGTACGCAGGGGAACATCCCGGCTGGCAGCCGGCCTCACATGTGTATCGGGACCGGGTGGCGGCCCATCTCGGCCCGTCGGTCCGGGTGCTGGACCTGGGTTGTGGGCGGGGTGGGGTGGTGGAGGAGTTGTCCGGACGGGCCGGCCAGGTTGTCGGCGTGGATGTGGACTGGTGTTCGCTCACCGAGCACCGCCTGGCCGATTTGCCCCGCGCGGCGGCCCGGGCGGAGGCGCTCCCTTTCCCGCCCGGTTCGTTTGACCTGGTTTGCTGCTCGTGGGTGCTGGAGCACCTGCCCGACCCGGAGCGGGCGCTCCGGGAGGTGGCCCGGGTGCTGGCCCCCGGGGGCCGTTTCGTCTTCCTGACCCCTAACGTTCGCCACCCGCTGCTGGCCCTGAACCGCTGGTTGCGCTGGACGCGCGGCCGGGCAGTGCAGTGGCTTTACGGGCGGGCGGAGGCGGATACCTTCCCGGCCCTCTACCGGGCCAACACCATTCCCGGCCTGACCGCTCTTCTCCAGACCGCCGGTCTGGAACCGGTCGCCGTCATCCCTGTGGGCGACCCGACCTACCTGGCCTTCAACGAGGCCCTGTACCGCCTTTCCGTCTGGGCCGAACGGTGGGTTCCGCCATCCGCGCGGGTCCATCTGGTGGGTGAGGCAATGAAGACGTAGTACAGGCTGTGAGCCTGCAAAATGCAAGCTAGCGGCCTGCACTACACTGAACAGGCCATAGACTTTATCGGGAATAGCGCCAAGTGGCGCAGCACTATCTTCCACATAGCGAAAGTCTGCGCTCGTCCGCGTTCATCCGCGTCCTATTTCCGATGAAGTTTCATGCCGCCCGATGATTCGTCTCCTTCTGTCCGTCCTGCTTTGTTGCAGGAGCCTATCGGCGACCCCGTGGCCGGGCGGGTGCGCTGCCGGACCTGTGAGCGGTGTTGCGTGCTCCGGCCCGGCGAGACGGGTTGGTGCCGTACGCGCCGGAACCGGGACGGCATCCTGGTCACCCTCATCTACGGCGTCGTCTCCTCCCTTTCGGCCAATCCAATAGAGAAAAAGCCCCTCTACCATTTCTACCCCGGCACGGTGGCGCTGACCTCCGGCTCCTGGTCCTGCAATTTCGCCTGTCCCTGGTGCCAGAACTGGGAAATCTCCAAACGTCCGCCGGATGGAGGGGAATTCTATTCGCCGGAGGCCTTCGTGGCGGAGGCGGTCCGGCATCGTTGTCGGGGGACCTCTATCAGTTTCAACGAACCGACTCTCAGCCTGGAGTGGGCGCTGGACGTGTTCCGATTGGCCCGCCGGTCCGGACTCTACAACACCTTCGTCACCAACGGGTACATGACCGAAGAGGCGCTGGTGCTTCTGGTGGAGGCGGGGCTGGACGGGATGAACGTGGACGTCAAAGGGGACGCCCGCGCGGTGCAGACGTACTGCCGGGCGGATGTGGAGGTGGTCTGGCGCAACCTGCGGCGGGCGCGGGAAATGGGGGTCTGGGTGGAGGTGACGACGCTGGTCATCCCCGGTGTCAACGATGAGCGCGGGGTTCTGGCGGAAATTGCCGCCCGTATTGCCGGAGACCTGGGTCCCGATACCCCCTGGCACCTGACCCGGTACTATCCGGCATATCGCTTCACCGCTCCGCCGACTCCGGTGGAGGTGCTGGAACAGGCGCACCGCGATGCGCTGGCCGCCGGGCTGCGCTACGTCTATATCGGCAACGTCCCCGGCCATCCGGCCGAGAACACGTATTGCCCGTCCTGTGGGGAGGCAGTGATTCGCCGCTGGGGATTGTGGCGGGTTGAAGACCGGTTACGGGAAGGGCGCTGCCCGGCCTGCGGCGCGCCGGTGGCGGGCCGGTGGGACGACTGATTATCCGATAACTGCCAGTACCTCTCCCTGGCCGACCTCCCGGCCAGGCACGGCGCAGAGGGATTGGACGACGCCGTCTCGCGGTGCCCGCAGTTCCATATGCATCTTCATAGACTCCAGCACTGCCACGACGTCTCCCGCCCGCACCGGTTGGCCCTCTGCGACGCACAGTTCCACCAGGAGCCCCGGCAGGGGGGCCCGGACCTCGCAGGAGCCCGCCGGCGCCGGGCAGGCCCCTGTCTCCGCCGGAGTCGCCCTGGGTGCCTCCACCGCGGTCCGGTAGGCCCGTCCGGCGACGGTGACCCGGTAGGCTTCTCCTGTCTCCCCCTCCACCGCCGCCTCGTAGGAGCGCCCGTCCAGCAACAGGGAGAGGAAAGGCCCCTCCAACCCCTCCAGGTCCGCCGAAACCGGCCGGCCGTCCACCCAGACCGTCCCGTCGGGCCGGACCTCAATCTCAAAGCGACGACCTTCTACTTCAACCCGGTATTTCATGACAGCGTGAAACGTGAGGCGTGAGGCGTGAAACGTGAAACGTGAAACGTGAAACGTGAAGCATAGCATTCACGTTTCACTTTTTACGTTTCACTTTTCACTTTTCACTTTTCACTTTTCACTCTTCACGTGACCATTTGCTCCCACCGCCCCAGGAGCCGCCAGCGGCTGGGAGTTTCCTCCCGACAGCTCCCGGCCCGACGGCGCCAGTCGGCCAGGACGGCGGTCAGCGCGGCCGCCAGGACTTCGTCGTCCTCCGGGGGGGGTGGGGTGATGGGCTCCTCCTCCAGAAAGCGGGTGTGGACCTGGCCCCCGAAGAAGCGGGGACTGTCCAGAAGCGCCCGGTGCAGGTCCAGGTTGGTCGTCACACCCACAATCTGGTACTCGTCCAGCGCCCGGCGCATCCGGACAATGGCCACCCCGCGCGTCTCGCCCCAGGCGATCAGTTTCGCCAGCAGCGAGTCGTAGTAGGGGGTGACGGTCATCCCCTCACAGATGCCGCTATCCACCCGCACCCCCGGCCCGCCCGGCTCCCGCAGCCGGAGGATACGCCCGGTGGACGGGGCGAAATCCCGCGCCGGGTCCTCGGCCAGGATGCGGCACTCTATGGCCCAGCCGCGCGGCTGGATGTCCCACTGGCGGTAGCGGAGTTCCCGTCCAGCGGCGATGCGCAGTTGCTCCTTGACGATGTCCACTCCGGTGACGGCCTCGGTGACGGTGTGCTCTACCTGCAGGCGGGGGTTGACCTCAATGAAGTAGAACCGGCCGTCCGGGGCCAGGAGAAACTCCACCGTTCCGGCGCCCACGTAGCGGACGGCCCGCATCAGGAGGACGGCGGCCCGGCAGAGCCGCTTGCGCAGGTCCGGCGTCAGGGCGCGGGAGGGGGCCTCCTCCACCAGTTTCTGATGGCGCCGCTGGATGGAGCATTCCCGTTCCCCCAGGTGGACCACGTGGCCTCGGCCGTCGGCGAGAATCTGGACCTCAATATGGCGGGCCTGCTCCACCTGCCGCTCCAGGTAGAGGGCGTCGTCGCCGAAAGCGGACTTCGCCTCCTGGCGGGCCAGGGGGATCGCGGCCTCCAGTTCCTCCCGTGACCGGGCAACCCGGATCCCCTTCCCGCCCCCTCCGGCGGCGGCTTTGAGCATCACCGGATACCCGATGCGGTCTGCTGCCAGAAGGAGTGCCCGGTCGTCCAGTGCCTGCTCCGTCCCCGGCAGGACGGGGATGCCCAGCCGCCGGGCGACCCGCCGTGCGGCGACCTTATCCCCCATCAGTTCCAGCGTCTCCGGCCGGGGGCCGACGAAGACCAAGCCGGCCTCCGCGCAAGCGCGGGCAAAGGCCGCCGATTCGGCCAGAAAACCATAGCCGGGGTGGACGGCCTGCGCGCCGGCCTCCTGTGCCGCCTCTATGATGCGGTCGGCGCGCAGATAACTCTCCCGCGCCGGCGGCGGGCCGATGCAGTAGGCCTCGTCGGCGTAGCGGACGTGCAGGGAATCCCGGTCCGCCTCGGAGTAGACGGCGACCGTCTCCAGCCCCAGTTCCCGGCACGTCCGCAGCACCCGGACGGCAATTTCTCCCCGATTGGCGACAAGGACTTTGCGGATCATGCCTTATTGTGTGTTCCGTATGAGGGTAGAATTTTCATCCCGGCTCTTACACAAGAAGTAACACCGGAGAACGAGGAACGGTTCGCTGGACTTTGTCTCAGCGTTGCAACAACCGCTGGGGGCTCTAACCTCATTTTTGTCCAGCCGTTCCAGGCTGGGGCCGGGCGCTGGACGCCGGTAACCGTATCATTCCGGGGACACAGGGGGTAGGCAAAAAGGGGGTTGAAGCTCCGTAAAAGGGGGATAAAAGCGGCCATCGTCTGCCCATAATGAATTTGAGCCAACCAGCGGAAAGCATTATGTGGCCCCTCCAGGTGGCCGATATCCCTAACTCGTGACGGTCCCGGCACCGAGATTTGACGGAAGGGGTGTTTAATGGTATAATTATAAATGCAAGCCAATTATGCTCACGTTCACTTGTCATTGTGAGGAAGGAGGTCTTGTGATGTCTGAAGTCTCCCCCCGCCGCGCATGGCTTCTTTACTCCGGTGTGATTGCTCTTCTCTGGCTGATTCTTCTTCTGACTTTGCTGACCGATGGCCATTCTGTGTCAGCGCGCGTGGCCTCTGTTCCTTCCATTTCCTCAGTTACCTCTTGTGCATATCGCTTTGATAACTGGTTGTTTGGCTCATCTTATGGCTGCATGAGATATGGTACTTGCCCGCCAACAGTTGAATTTGGCGGCCCGGCTCCCCTCTCGTCAACCACTTATCTTTCAGCGGGTACCCCTATTTCCGTGTCCGTCTATCTGGCAGCGCCCTCCGGCTATGTAAGGGTTGCCCATTACAGTCTGGACTCTTACTATAGGTTCTCCCAGGACTGGTTTTCGGACCCTGCTGTGACCGTCACTGTCATCGCTTATTATACTTTGACTTCGTATTGTAATACCTCAAATAACTGTGGGGACACGCTATTAGAGGTGAAAGGTTGGTCTAGCGCCTTTAACGTTGCCTGGAAAGTTTCCTGGTTAGCCCGCCAAGGAGGAACCACCTCTGGTACTTTTATCACGACGACGGCCAATCTTCACAGCCTGAGTTTCCGCTGGACCGCAGGTTCCGGTTGCAATTTGGGAGGTCTCGGCGAGAGATGTGGTGGATTTGAATCTTCCGTTCGCATCTTTGTGATCCCTGCCTGTATTCCCTCTCCCCCCTCAGTCCCTACGCCGACTCCGAGTCCTACTCCGACGCCGGGCCCCCCAATTACCAGTATACTTCCTTCCGATCAGGTCTTTGCCCCCTGTGAGTGCCCATTTGGCTGTGCCACGGCGAACCAGAACTGGGCTGGCGGTCCCATCAACACCCGCACCGGCAACTACCACTACAGCCGCCAGGATTTCTCCATCCCTGCGCTGGGGCAACCTCTGCGCTTTGAACGCAGTTACAATGCTCAGGCCACCGGTCTGTACACGATGCCCTTGGGGCCGGGGTGGACCCATAATTACGATATGGATCTGACATTTCCCGGTGACCCCGGTGGCGAGCCGGGCACCATCATCGTCAAGGGCTGCCACGGCTCACGCTTCCGCTTCCGGGACAATGGGGATGGGACGTACACGGCCTGGCCGGGCGTGTGGGCGACACTCACGCGCACGCTGACCGCGCCGTACACCTACACACTCACCGGCGTGGATCAGTCCACTTACGTCTTCGACGACGCGGGACGCCTGACCGAGGTCCGCAGCCCGCAGGGGCCGGCGCTCACCCTCTCGTATGACGAGGGACGCCTAGTACGCGTCGCCGACGCGACGGGCCTGCGCTACCTCGACTTTTCCTACGACGCGCAAGGCCGCCTCGTGGAGGTACGCGATCCCATCGCGCGCACCGTGCAATATGGCTACGACGCCAACGGCGACCTGACGGTGGTGACTGACACACGCGGCCTGGCCTGGACATATACCTACACCGGCACGCATCTTCTGTACGATGTGCACGACCCGCTGGGGAACGTTGTGGAACGTACTGACTATGATGCCCAGGGCCGTGCGGTGCGCCAGTGGCAGGGCGACCTCTCGACGCCGCCGCTACAGATCGAGTACGGCCCAACGGGCATTGTGACCATTACCGATCCAGCGGGAAACGTAACGGTGGACGGTTACAGCAGTCATGGTGTGCTTGCCACCCAGAGTGATGCTGTCGGCACCTCCTCGCGTACCTACGACGCCCACTTCAACTGGACTTCGACGACCGATGCGCTGGGCCGCACGACCGGCTACACGTTCAACGCGATGGGCCAACCGGAACAGGTCACCGATGCGCTGGGAAACACCACCCGTATGGCCTACGACAGTCTCAATCACCTGACGGTCGTGACCGACGCACTGGGGCGCACGACCCACTATGAGTACGACGGCAACCTCCTGATCGCCACCACCGATGCTCTGGGTGGGAGGGTGGTCAACACCTACGACGATCGCGGTCTCCTTGTCCAAGTGGTGGACCACGGTGTCACGACGACCTATGGCTACGATGCCTGGGGCCAGCGGGTTGTCGTCACCGACGCGCTGGGAAACGTCACCCGCTACGGCTACGATGCGGTGGGGCGGCTTATTACTACCACCGATGCCCTGGGACAGGTCACCCTCAACGAGTATGACGCCGCCGACCACCTCGTCCGCACGGTCCGCAACTATCTGCCCAGCTACCCGCAGAACTATCTGGAGACGTACAACCTGGTCACCGAGTACGAATACGACGCGGCCGGGCGGCAGGTGGCGATGACCGACACCCTGGGTTTCGTTACCCGCTCCGAGTATGACGGGGCCGGTCGCCTCATCCGCACCATCCGCAACTATCTGCCCGGCTACCCGCAGAATTACCTCAACACCTACAACCTGATCACCGAATACGGCTACGACGAGGCCGGTCGCCAGGTCGTGGTGACCGACACGCTGGGGAACGCCACCTACACCGAGTACGACGAACTGGGCCGGGTGAAGCGGGTCTGGCAGAACTATCTCCCGGGCTACCCCCAGAACTACCTGGATACCTATAACCGGGTCACCGAGTACGGCTATGACGCCGTGGACAACCAGATTCTGGTCACCGATACCCTGGGGAACGTCACCTACACCGAATACGATGAACTGAATCGCGTCCAGCGGGTTTGGCAGAACTATTTGCCTGGATACCCGCGGAACTATCTGAACGAGTACAACCTGGTCACCGAATATGAGTACGACGCCGTCGGCAACCAGATCCGGGTTACGGATCCCGCCTCCCGGGTCACGTTCTACGAATACGACGCGCTCCATCGCCCGGTCACCGTCACCACCAACTATGTGGACGGCGTCTACGATCCGGCGAGGCCCGATGAGGACCTGATCCGGGTGACGACTTACGACGCCGCCGGCCGGGTGCAACGGGTTACGGATTCCGCATCACGGATCACGGATTACGTATACGATGCGCTGGGCCGCCAGGTGGCCGTCATCCAGAACTATGAGGACGGGGTCTATGAGCCCGACGAGCCCGACCGGGACCTGCGGACGGAGACGGAGTACGACGCGCTGGGACGGGTGAGCAGGAAGCGGGATGCCGGGGGTAACGTCACGACGTACGAATACGATGCGGCGGGACGGCTGATTACCACGACGGATGCCCTCTCGGGGACGACCGTGACCCGTTACGACGCGCTGGGGCGGCGGGTGGCCCAGACCGACCCGCTGGGTCACACCACCGTCTACACGTATGATGCCGCCGGGCGGTTGATTGCCCAGGCCGACCCGCTGGGGAACGTCACGCAATATGCCTACGACGCGCTGGGGCGGCGGACGGTGGTGACCGACGCCGACGGCGTGGCGGTCCACTTTTCCTATGACGCATTGGGCCGCCTGGTGGCGACCTGCGACGGGCTGGGGAACTGCACGCGGTACGGCTACGACGTGCTGGGCAACCGCACGGTGATGACGGACGCCAACGGCGTTGTCACGAAGTACGAGTACGACCGGATGGGGCGGCTGGTGGCGGTGGTGGAGAACTGGCGGCCTGGTGAGCTTGCCGACTACCAGACCAACGTCCGCACCGAATACGGCTACGATGCGCTGGGGAACCTGGTCGTCATCACCGATGCGCTGGGGCACACGACGGTCTACACGTATGACCTGGCGGGGCGGCGGGTGGCGGAGGCGGACCCGCTGGGGAACGTCACCCGCTACGTCTACGATGCGCTGGGGCGGCGGGTGGGCGAGGTCTACCCGGACGAGTCCGGCCCGATTACCGTGACGACGGTCTACAATGCGCTGGGCTGGCCGACGCGGATGGAGTACCCGGCGGTGGGGGAGGTGCCCGGGTTCACCGTGGAGATTGCCTACGATGGGCTGGGTCACCGGACGGCGGTGACGGATGCGGTGGGGACGACGACGTACCATTACGATGCGCTGTACCAGCCGTTGGGGATCGCGGTGCCCACGGGCCAGGCGCAGTATCGGTACGATGCGGCGGGGCGGCGGACGCACCTGGTCTATCCGAGCGGGGAGGTGGTCACCTACACTCACGATGCGGCGGGACGGCTGGTGCGGGTGGAGGACTGGACGGGCGGCACGACGGTCTACACCTATACGGCGGCGGGGCGGCTGAGCGGGGTTCGGCTGCCCAACGGGGTCACCACGCGGTACGGGTATGATGGGGCGGGGCGGCTGGTGTGGATAGAGCATCGGGATGGCGGGGGTGCGTTGCTGGCGCGGTACGAATACGAGTTGGACGGGGTGGGGAACCGGGTGCGGGTGACGGAGATGCTGCGGCTGCCGGCGACGCCGACACCCACGCCGACGCCAACGAATACACCGACGCCGACGGCCACGCCCACCCTGACGCCGACGCCGACGGCAACGCCGACGCACACGCACACCCCGACGCCGACCCCGACACCCACGCCGACGCCGACGCCGACACCGACG
>JACIWQ010000230.1 GCA_014360895.1 Thermoflexales bacterium
TCCCGGGGACCGCCCCCAATCAGAGGGCGAAAATGGCCTCCGAGGCGCGAAAGGTCATCCAGGAAATCGTCCGCAAACTGGTTGCGGGATATGCGCCCCAGAAGGTGATTCTGTTCGGGTCATACGCGCGTGGAACTCCGCGATCGGATAGCGACATTGATCTGTTGATTGTCAAAGAGACGTCGGAGCGATTCATTGACCGCTGGGTTACCGTCGGCCGCCTGCTCTCTGATCCTCAACGTTCTATCCCTTTGGAGACCCTCATCCTCACTCCTCAGGAATTGGCCCATCGGTTAGAAGTCGGCGATCAGTTCATCGCGGAAATTCTGGAAGAGGGAGAAGTGCTGTATGCCGGGTAAAGAATCCCTCTACGAAGGATAAGACACTCACCCTGGAGGTCTCCCATGATGCCCCCCGCAGCCGAATGGAGCACTGTTATCGTCAGCATTATTTATCTCATCGGCGCCTGGACGGTGACCGTCCTGATGGTCCTGGCACTACGGCGCGTCTCCCCCGAAACCCGCTCTGTTCTAAAATGGCCCTTCCTGGCCGTCCTGATTCTGGCCTTCGGCGACTCCTTCCACACCATTCCCCGCATCTACCGTACCATCAGCGGCCACACCCTCCCCACCCTGCTGGCCTGGTTTGGCCGCCAGTGGGACTGGATCGCTCTGGGACTGGTCATCAGTTCGGCTACGATGAGCCTTTTCTATCTCTTCCTCTTCCAGTACCGGCAGGAACGGCGGGGAGTCCGCTGGGACTTCTGGTCGTGGCTGATGCTGGGTCTGCTGGTCGTCCGGCTGGGATTGCTCCCATGCCCGCTGAACGGCTGGGAGGGAAGCGCCGCTCCGGGCTGGCGCATCTACCGGAACATCCCCTTCACCCTGATGGGGCTGATAGTCGTCCTGGCCCTCTTCCGGGACCGGTCGGAGGTCACAGGGCGGGACCGCCGTCTCCTGGAAGCCATCGCCTGGTGCCTGGTCGTCTCCTTCGCCACGTACTGGGTGACCGTCCTGGGCGCGGAGCAGTACCCGGTTCTGGGCGCGATGATGCTCCCCAAGACCATCGCCTATCTGGTCGCGGTCATCCTGCTCTATCGGCTGGCTTTCGCGCAGCCAACGGAAGCGACGGCGTAACCGGAGGATCGGGATGGACCTTCCTCGCACCGCAGATGTCGTCATCATCGGCGGCGGGGTGATGGGCGCCAGCACCGCCTATCACCTGGCCCTCAAGGGCTGCCGCAACGTCCTCCTGCTGGAGCGCGAATCCTTTTTCGGCATCCAGGCCACCGGCAAATGCGCCGGAGGCATCCGCTACCAGTTCGGTACCGAAATCAACGTCCGCCTCTCCCTCCTCAGCCTCCCCATGCTGGACCGCTTTGAGGAGGAATTGGGCCAGCCCATAGACCTCCGCTACTGCGGCTACCTCTTCCTGCTGACCAATGAGAACGACGTCGCCGCGTTCCGGCAGAACGTGGAGATGCAGCGCCGCCTGGGAGTGATGACCCAATGGTTGGAGCCGGAAGACATCGCCCGGATGGTGCCGCTGATGAACCTAGAGGACGTCCGGGCGGGGACGTTCCACGAACGGGACGGCCTGGCAGACCCCAACTCCGTTGTCCAAGGGTACGTCTCCGGGGCGCGGCGGCTGGGGGCCCGCCTCTTTAACGACGTGGAGGTCACCGGCATAGAGGTCGCCGGGGGCCGGGTGCGGGGCGTGGTGACCAACCGGGGGGCAGTTTCCACCCCCATCGTTGTCAACGCGGCGGGGCCCTGGGCCGGGGAAGTAGGACGGATGGCCGGGGTGGAGGTCCCCATCGTCCCCATCCGCCGCCAGATCGTCGTCACCGGCCCCCTCCCGGAGGTCCCGCCCGATTTCCCCTTCGTCATTGACTTCGCCCAGTCCCTCTACTTCCACCGCGAGGGGCCGGGCATTCTGACTGGCATGTCCAACCCGAACGAGCCGCCCGGATTTGACCAGTCCGTGGACGAGGAGTGGGAACTGGTCCACCTGGAGGCGGCGATGAAGCGGATGCCGATTCTGGAAAAGGCCACGCTGGCCAGCCACTGGGCCGGCCTCTACGAGGTCACGCCGGACGCACATCCCATCCTGGGCCGGGTCCCCGAACTGGAGGGGTTCTACATCATCGGGGGCTTCAGCGGGCACGGCTTCATGCACGGCCCCATCTGCGGGCTCCTGCTGGCGGAGGAGATTCTGGACGGTCAGGCTCACACCCTGGACATCTCCTCCCTCTCCATCACCCGTTTCCGGGAGGGGAAGTTGATTCGGGAGTACAACGTAGTTTAGAGGACGACACGTCCCAGGCCACCGCTGCGATGAGAGGGAAAGATTTTGCGGCGGCGGCCTCCGGCCGCCGCC
>JACIWQ010000231.1 GCA_014360895.1 Thermoflexales bacterium
ATAACGGATGCCCGTATTCCGAACGTTCGGGAAGGACGGAAACCATCCCGAAATAGACTGGGAGGCGGTGTACGACGAGTACTTCCCCCGGGTCTACAACTACTTCCGGTACCTGGCTAGCTCTCAGGCCGTTGCCGAGGACCTGACGGCGACGGTCTTTGAGAAGGCGTGGCGCGGCCGGGACCGCTACCGCCCCGACCGGGGGGCCTTCTCCACCTGGCTTTTTGCCCTGGCGAAGAACGTGGCGCGGGAGCATTTCCGGCGGGGGAATCGGGAGGTGCCGCTGGAGTGGGCCGGAGGTCTGGCGGACCCCGACCCGGTGGAGGAGGCGGTGGCGGAGCAGGAGGACCGGGCCCGGTTGGTGGCGCTGCTGGAACAGTTACCCCGGCGGGAGCGGGAACTGGTGGCGCTCAAATACGGCGCGGGCCTCACCAACCGGGAGATTGCTCGATTGACCGGGCTCGGCGAGACCAACGTGGGGACGATTCTCTATCGGGTTGTTCAACGGTTACGGGAGCAATGGGGGGAGGAGCTATGAGCGACGAGTTTCTGTACTGGTTGAGAGAGACGCCTCGTCCGGAATTTGCGGAGGCACTAAAGGCGCGGATTTTCCAGGAGCCGCTCCGTTCGTCCACTGCGCGCTGGAGTCAGAGGCGAAAGATGCGCAAATTACTCTCTACAATGGCGGTTGCTTCCTTGCTGTTATTTGCGGTTCTATATACCCGGGTTCACAGTGACCAAATATCTGGAGAAGGACACTGGGTATGTTGGACCCTATATGCGGAAGATCGTGTAGTGGTTCCCTTTGGGGTTCCTCATGACGGGTCTATTACAACGGCGTACTTTCACACTTATTATGGATATGTTCAGATTTATGCCACCATTGTTTCCGCTTCTTCGCCGGCTGCACCGTGGTGTGGTCGCTATCCCTTTAATGTTACAGTCGCTCAGGGCAGTGTTTGGTACAGCCAGGGGGGCAGCAGTTATCCGGTTTCCCAATTCATCAACACGGGCTGTGTCACCCAGCCTTGCACTATAGCTGTATGTCATCATAGCTCCCAGAGCCTTGTTCTGTACTTGGGTGGTATGCACGGTTACTCTACAAGTATGCTAAAGTTTGAGCCAGCGTGCACTCCTATGTGGTGTTCTAACACCGCTTCTTATTAGCAGTACTTGTCCTTTTACTTTGGTAGGAGGTTTTTCCATGTCGGTGCGCAGGCGGCTGATAACAATTATGTCAATAGTGTTACTGCTCGGCCTTTTGTTCGGCTTAACTGCCAGCGGTCAATCACTGTTGGCATATATAGATCAGCTCTTTCGGCCAGCCAAAGGCGATGAAGGCCAAGAAATCATCGCCCGTGTGAACGGTCAGCCTGTTTATCGCTCCCAATTGAACACATTTGAAATGCTTCTTTCTATACAAGGGGCAACACCAGCCGATCAGGTCACGAGGCAAGCCTTTGGTATGCTCGTGGAATATGTGGTCCTTCAACAGGAAGCAGAACGACGGGGAATTTACACTTCGGAGGCTGAAGCACGAGCATTTATGGAGCAGCAGCGTCAACTCTGGCAACAGTCTCCGCCCAGCGACCCCGCAGTAAGGGCAGTGGTGAGCCAAACGATGCAATCAGCAGGCTTCAAAAGCGAGGATGAATACTGGGAGAAAATGGTTGATTACTATGCTCACCTTCTCAACCTGTCAAAATTGCGCCAGCAAATTTACTTGGATGTTCCTCCTCCATCGGACGAGGAGGTTCGATCTTATTTGGCAGAGCACCCGATCCAGAGCGCGCTGGTTTTTATCCCCATTTATGTAGAGGATTGGGGAAAGGCGAGTGTCCTTTATGCCGACCTTGTCAGGAAAGCGAAAATCCTCGGTTTAGATGGGCTGGCAACGGAAGTAGACCGCATCGCACGCCAATATAAGCGCCTTGGCCCCACTCAACCGACAGTAGAGAGTTATCAATTCACCTCTCCATCTGAACTTCCGGAACATGCGCAGGAGGCGCTGGCTCTTTCTGAGGGGGAAGTGGGGCTGGTGAAAAACCAATCGGGCTCTCCGGTTATTGTTCTGGTGTTGAGTAAAGTGCTGGTTGACGAAGCGACAGCAAAGGAATATGCTCGCAGTCAACTAAGGGAACAGCGAGCAAAGGAGCACTATCAATCCGTTGTGGAGGATCTCTTACGAAAGGCCCGTGTAGAGATACTGGCTCCTGATCTCAAAACGGCCTTTCCGCAGGGCCTGCTTGGCATCCCCTGAGGATTAGATTGGGCGGCGGCCGAAGGCCGCCGCCCAGACCGACCCCGGAGGTGGGAGCAAGGAGAGGAAAGGCGAGAATAAGAAGGGCGCGAAAGGCGCGTTT
>JACIWQ010000232.1 GCA_014360895.1 Thermoflexales bacterium
CCTCTCCTGACCCTCGGTCAGGAGAGGGGAGGGGGTGGCCCGAAGGGCCACGGCCCGAGCCCTCGGCCCCGAAGGGCCTCGGCCCGAGGGGGCTTCCTCGCCCCGCCACGCGGCGAGCCGCTCGCGGCGTGGCCGTGGGGCCGGGGGAGGGGTGAGGACGAGCCTGTCTCAACTTTTGTCCGAACCTCAGCTTGCAGTTGTCCTACGGCGCTCCCGGGAGTGCAATGTAGAACGTGCTCCCCTGCCCCGGCGCGCTCTCGGCCCAGATGCGCCCGCCGTGGGCCAGGACGATGTGTTTGGCGATGGCCAGCCCCAACCCCGCCCCGCCCGACCGGCTCCCCCGCGCCTTGTAGAACCGCTCAAAGACCCGGGGCAGGTCCTCGGGGGCGATCCCTACCCCCGTATCCCGCACCGCGATGACCACCTCGTCCCCCATCCGTTCTGCCCAAACCGTCACCTCGCCGGAAGGGGTGAACTGGATCGCGTTGCGGATCAGGTTGGCGACGGCCCGCCGCATCCCGTCCACGTCCACCAGCACCGGGGGCAGGTCGGGAGGCAGGTGGACCGTCAGCGTCAGCCCGGCCCGCTCCGCCAGCGGACGCAGCGCCTCCACCGGCGGCTCCACTACTTCTACCACCGTCACCTGCGCCATCTGCCACACCATCCGCCCCGACTCTATCCGTGCTAGTTCCAGCAGTTCCCCGACAATCCGGTCCAGCCGGTCCAGTTCCTCCTCCATCCGCTCCAGGAACCGACGGGCCGCCCCCGGGTCCTCCAGCGCTCCCTCCCGCAGCGTCTCCACCAGCGCCTTCAGCGTTGCCAGGGGCGTGCGCAGTTCATGGGAGACGTTGGCGACGAAATCCCGGCGCACCGTCTCCAACTCCCGCACGCGCGTCAGGTCCTGCAGGAGCACCAGCGCCGCGCCCTCTTCCCCCTCCAGCGGCGTGACCACGGCCTGGAAGACGACGGGCCGGCGCGGCCCCAGGTCTATCAGCGCGGCCCCTTCCTCCCCCCGCTCCCGGCACGCTTCCCACAACTCCACCAGCCGGTGGTCCCAGACGACCTGGACGAAGGACCGGCCCAGGGCCTTCTCCGGGGAAGTGCCCAGCATCCGGGCGGCGGCGAGGTTGATGAGGCGCACCTGTCCTTCGCCATCGGCGATGAGGACGCCGTCGGTCATTCGCTCCAGAATGCCCGAAAGGCGCGCCTGTTCCTCCCGCAGGGCCAGGACCGTCTCCCGCAGCCGGTCCGCCATCCGGTTGTAGGCGTGGGCCAGGTCGCCCAGTTCGTCGTCGGTGCGGGGGAGGACGCGCGCCTCCAGGTCGCCCGCGCTCAGCCGACCCAGCGCGTCGGAGAGGTCGCGGACGGCGCCGACGGCGGGAGCCAGGCGCAGGAATACCAGGGCCCCGATCAGCCCCACGAAAAAGATGGCTGCCAGCCCCACCGTCCACTGGAGACGGGCCACGCCCGCCCGAACCCGCTGGAGGGGCAGGGCGACTCGCGCGATGCCCACGACGCGGCCTTCGGCCTCCACCGGCACTGCCACGTACATCATCTCATAGCCGACAGTGTGGCTGAAGCGGATGCTGACCCCCCGGCCCGTCGCCAGTGCCTGCTGGACTTCAGGTCGGCCCAGGTGGTTCTCCATCCGTGTCCGGTCCTCGTGCGACTCCCCCCAGACGGTGCCGTCGGGCGCGATGAGGGTCACCCGCGCGTCCAGCATCCCTGCGTAGCGGCGGGCTTCGGCGTCCAGGAAGCCGTCGGGCGGACCGGAGGCCAGCGCGGGGGCCAGCGCATCCCCGATGAGGCGGGCCTCCACCGTCAACTGATCCTCCAAGTGGGCCAGGTAGGTGTGGCGGACGGTGGCGGAGAGGATCAGCGCCAGGGCCACCATCACCCCCAGGATGGCCAGTTCTATGAGAACCAGCAACCGCCAGCGAAGCGTGCGAAAGGGTTTCATCGTCCGTAGGAAAGGTGACAGTCACCTTCAAGGTGACTGTCACCTTGACTGTCACCTTGACTATCACCCCTCAAACCGGTATCCGACCCCCCGGACGGTCACGATGCGGGTGGGGTTAGCCGGGTCGTCCTCCAGTTTCTCCCGCAGCCAGCGGATGTGGACGTCCACGGTGCGGCTCCCGCCGACGAAATCCCAGCCCCACACTCGCTCCAGGATCAGGTCGCGGGAGAGGACCATCCCCCGGTGGCGGGCCAGGAAGAGGAGCAGGTCGTACTCCTTCGGCTTCAGCGGGACCAGCTCACCCCGCAGGTAGACCGTCCGGCTGGCGTCGTCTATGGTCAGGTCGCCGAAGACCAGCCGTTCTCGCCCCTCCACGCGCTCCGCGGC
>JACIWQ010000233.1 GCA_014360895.1 Thermoflexales bacterium
GCGTGGATTTGGGGTCACCGTCTGAGGGTGGACCAACATTGGATGGAATACCTACTGGAGTTCCTCAACGTCCTGGCGGGTTTTGACTACCAGTTAGGACAAGGCATCAATACAGGCGAAACCTCATCCCAATCAGAGTACCTCCGCTTTACCCGCTTGGGACTGCGCCGCTTTGTCTTCTATGACGATTGGGAAAAGACCCGTCATCCCTTTGACGACGCCGCGCGCAAGCGGCTGGAGGAGGCGCTCTACAAACTGTGTGATGGGAATCATTCGTCCGACAACAACTCTCTGCCACTGGCCCGCTCCCTCCTGCGGGCCTTTTCCGCTGTAGAAGAAGCCCGCTCCTGGTTCGCCAAATCGCTTTTTCCAGCCCACCACAACCTGCTCTTCTGGGAGGGCCTGCGCAAAGGGGCAACGGTATCCCGAAATTGGCGATCCGCTGCTGGTCTGCACCCCCATCAACTGGACGAGGGTATGGTCTTTGACGCGCGCAACTTTTTTGCCCGCGGCGGCGAAATCTACTACCTGATCCTTTCCGCCGGCACCCGCAATGCACCTGAGCGGCGCCAGACTATTGCCGAACGGCTACACGGCTTGCTCAATGAACGTAACACCGCCTTGGGCGAACTGGCGGCGGTCATTGATCAGGCCTGGCAACAGCAGGTGGGCAACCGGAACCACACGCCAACCGGCCGCCTGGGCTGGATTCCCGACCCCGATTGTCCGTTCTACGCTCTCATCGCCGAGGATGTGGCGACTTTTTTGCAGGCTGACCTGGACCCGCTGGAGACATTGGACTTGCTGGCCCATCTGGTCGGTTTTCACCTGACGCTCTACATCTATCACCGCGCCCAGCCGGAGGCGCTGTCTGCCCACAGCGACGGCACTTGTCTGGAGCGATGTCGTCCGTGCCTGCCGATAGACGCCCTGGAGGGCGCGGACGGAGGCGTGGTGCGCTCCATCTCTATGGCCGCTTTCCGGGAACAGGAGGCCCGGATCGTCCGGCAGGCTGAAGCCTACATCCGCAACCGGGTGGCTGATTGGATAGCCCGCATTCCCCCAGGAGACGACCCTTACCGAGCGTTGGATTCGGAGGCCTATGCCCACTTTGACCTGCAACGACTCTCCAAAAGCCGACAGAATGCCTTCGCCCATCGGGTCAGTATGCTGATCCAGCATCTGGGCCCTCGCCCCGATCCGACAGCCCTAATTGAGGGGTATGCCGAGGCGTTAATTGAAGTGTTGCGCAAGGACTTTGATGACCACTTCAAGAGCGTCCACCGCAAACTGTCCAGGTCCGTTGGGTTGGCCGCCCCCCGTAAAAAGCCTACGCACTTCATCCTGGGTGACAATCTCCTCAAAGCGCTGACCTTAGCCAATATCCCACCGAACAGTGGAATGATCTACGATGAGTTTTTGCAACGCCTTTACGAACGCTATGGTCTGGTAGTCGGCCCGCGCGAGGCGCGAGAGTCGGGCCTGCTGGATCGCCATCGGGTGAACGGCGAATACTTTGAGCGCAACCGCGCCGCGCTGCTGGAGAAGATGAAACTGGCCGGCCTGGCGACCGAGTATTCCGACGCGACGGCGGTGGTGAGAGGTGGGTAAAAATGGGCGCTAAGGACATAGTCAGCATCATCGCTCAATCCCTCCATGCTTTTCTCACCGCCCAAGCCGGCGGCGCGGCCCGCCGCTTCTTCCGCCTGGACGGCTTTGACGACGCCGTCTACGCCGTGCTGCTGGAGCACTTCCGCGCCGAGGGCGATACCCTCGCCGGACAGCCGCTTTGGGTGCGCACCACCGCGCCGCTCCCCGGCTATGAAGCCTACGCGCTGGAAGCCGATAAATCCGCCACCTGGTACCGCAACCACGTCCCGCCCGGCTGCGCGCTCGTGCTCATCTTCAACCAACCCACCTCTGACGCGCAAAGCCTCAAAGATGTCTATCCGGTCACCGAGAGCTTGCTGGCAACCGCAGGGCTGGATCATCTCATCCGCGCGGCGTTCGCGGCCTACCAGCCCTCGCCGGAGCAGATAGCAGTGTTGCGCGAGTTTCTGGCCCGCCTCCGCCCCGCCCCACAACTGCGCGACCTGGCCGAGTTCCTGCACAACCTGGATGCCTACCTGCACGCCCATCCCGCAGCGACGATGGAGATGGCGATCGCCGAGTCCCTGCCCGCGTTGGGCCTCTTTCGCTGCCGCGAACTGGCCGATGTGCTCAACACGCCCAAAGGCGACACGCTCCTGCGCAACGTCCGGCGCGCCGCGCGCCTGGGCAGCGAACTGCTGGACGACCACCAGCGGGAGGAATACC
>JACIWQ010000234.1 GCA_014360895.1 Thermoflexales bacterium
GGAGCAGTTCCTCCAGGGCCTGCGGGCGCTCCTCCGGGGGGCGGGCACTGTAATCCCGCAGGCGGCGGGCGATCTCGCCCACCCACGCCGTCGCTTCGGGGCCGAACGTGCGGCCCGCCTCTCGCAACCAGGTATCGGCAAAACGGGCCAGGCCGCCGATGACAGCCCGGTCCCGGCACTCGTGGTCTTTCTTCTCCAGAAGCAGGATGTTTCTCAGCGTCTCAACAGGTGTGGACATGCGGAGTCTCTCAGCGAGCCAGAATCACCGCCACCCCTAACGCGGCCGGGCCGATGTGGGTGCCGATGACGGGCCCGATTTCGCTCACGGGGACCTCCATATCCGGAAAGAGGGCCTGAACGCGGGCGCGGAAGAGCTCCCAATCGGGCGCGCAGGAGTGGACTACGGCCAGCCGCTCCAGCGGGCCCCACTGCGTCAGCATCTCCAGCAACTGCTCCATCGCCCGGCGACGGGTGCGCACCCGCCCAACCAGAACGGCCTCTCCCTGGCGGAACTCAATCAACGGCTTAATGTCCAGCAGCCGCGCGGCGAACCCCTTCGCCCAGGAAACCCGTCCGCTGTGGACCAGATACTTCACCGTATCCAGCACTGCCAGGAGACGGATGCGCGGCCGGACGTCCTCCAGCATGGCCAGGATTTCCTCCGCGCTGGCCCCTCGGGCGGCGGCCTCGGCGGCCATGATGACCTGCCAGCCGATGCCCATGGCCAGTTGCTGGGAATCCACCAAGTGGACCTTCAATTCCGGCACCTCGCGTGCGCCCAGTTCGGCCACGGAGATCATGCTGCTGAGCGCGCCCGCCAGCAAAATAGCAATGACCTCGTCGGCCTGCCCGACCAAGCTCCGGAACGCGGCCGCGAACTCATACGCCGAGGGGACCGCGGTGGTGGGCACTTTCGTCAGCGAGGGAAGCCGCCGGTAGAACTCCTCGCGGGTGATCTGCTCCCCGTCCCGCAGGCTCTGGCCCTCCATCTGGATATACGCCGGAACGACGGTGATATTCAGTTGTCGGGCCAGTTCGGGCGGCACGTCGGACGTGCTATCGGTGAGGATGCGGATGCGCGCGGTCATCTCTTCACCCATCACCCGCAAATCTCACCGCCCGTCGTCTACTCCTCCCCCATCCCCTCATACACAATCAATCCCAGCCCGTCCGGGCCGACGTGGGACGCCAGCACCGGGCCGTAGACCAGTATGGGAAACGGAGCGGCCTTCGGGAACAATGCCCCCAGCCGCTCCTGAAGAACCGCCGTCTCGTTGGTCGGGTAGGAAACGGGTTGCAGAATGGTCATCTCCTGGACTCGCAGGAACTCAGCGGCGAACTCCACCAGTTTATCCAACCCCTTCTCCCGGCTGCGGACCTTCTCCATCGGGATAATCTCCCCTTCTTCCATAGACAGGAAGGGCCGGATGCCCAGCATCGTCCCCAGAATGCACTGGGAGCGGCTGATGCGCCCGCTGCGCTGGAGATAATCCAGCGAATCGGTAAACATCACCACGTAGATATGCGGGATCATCCCCCGAATCTGGCGGACAATCTGCCCCAGCGAGTGTCCGGCCCGGGCCATCCGAGCCGCCTCCCGCACCAGAATCCCCAGGCCGAAGGACGTGCACTGAGAATCCATCACCATAATATCACACCGCCCCAGAAACGACATCGCCGCCTGACGGGCGTTTTCCACAATCGGGCTCAGCGGCGCCGAGGAGTGAATGGAGAGAATGGCATCCGTCGTCCGGCCCAGCCGGGCATAGACTTCCTCAAATTCCTCCACCGTCGGCCCCACCACCATCGGTCGGACCCGCTCCCGGGCCATCTGGTCCAGCAGTATCTCGTTCCGGGAACCGTCCCGGTCCCGATAGACCTCATCCCCGACCTGGACGGTGAGCGGGACCACGGTGATGTCCACATCCCGCGTCCAGGCCGCAGGCAGGTACGCGTCGCCGTCGGTAACCACTCGTACAGGAGCCACAACACCTCCTATGTCAGGAGCGCAAGATTTTGCAACCGGATAAATTATTCCGGCAATAGTGGGCGCCGCTTTCGCCCGACGCTAAAGCATCGGGCTCACCCTGCGAAGCCCCTTCGGGGCTCTCCGATAACTCGCAGGGCCACGGCCCGAGGGGCCTCGCCCCGTGGGGCCACGGCCCGAGGGGCCTCGCCCCGTGGGGCCACGGCCCGAGGGGCCTCGCCCCGTGGGGCCACGGCCCGAGCAATGTCATCGCGAGCGG
>JACIWQ010000235.1 GCA_014360895.1 Thermoflexales bacterium
GATCGCAGAGGCACGTGCCAGGCACTTCCGGAAGTGCCTGGCACGTGCCCGCACCCCTCTTCCGGAGGTGTCCGATGAAAACTCGCTGGCTCTTTCTGCTGGTGAGCGCGCTGCTGGGGCTGGCCGTCGCCGCCCCCGCCCGCGCCGACGGAATTATCATCCCGGAGCCGCCCTGGCCGCCGGGGCCGGCCCCGGAGCCCGTCTGGCTCACCATCCGCTATCACCGGGTGACCGTCACCATAGAGAACCAGGTCGCCACGACCCGCGTGGACCAGGTCTTCGTCAACGAGCACAACTGGGAGGCCGAGGGGACCTACATCTTCCCCCTCCCGCCCGGCGCGACGGTCAGCCGGTTCACAATGTGGGTGGACGGGGAGCCCATAGAGGCGGAGGTCCTCCCCGCCGATAAGGCCCGCGCCATCTACGAGGACATCGTCCGCCGCCGGCGCGACCCGGCCCTGCTGGAGTACGTCGGGCGGGACGTCGTCCAGGCCCGCATCTTCCCCATCCCGCCCGGCGGCGAGCGCCGCATCCAACTGGAATACACCCAGGTCCTCCCGCTGGAAGGGGGCGCCGTCCGCTACACCTACCCCCTCAACACCGAGCGCTTCTCCGCCCGCCCGCTGGAGGAGGTCTCCATCCGCGTGGACATCCGCTCTCCCGTCCCCCTGAAGGCCATCTACTCCCCCACCCACCAGGACCAGGTCTATATTGACCGGGACGATTACCGGGCCACCGTCAGTTACGAAGAGACGGACGTCCTGCCGAACCGGGATTTCCAACTGGTCTACACCGTCGGGCAGGAGGAGGTGGGACTGACGCTGCTGACCTACCGGGAGCCGCCGGACGACGGCTTCTTCCTGCTCCTGGTGGCGCCGCCGCTGCGGGCGGAACAGGTCCAGCCCAAAGATGTCCTGCTGGTCCTGGACGTCTCCGGCTCTATGCAGGGGGAGAAGATCGGGCAGGCGAAGGACGCGCTGGCCTACGTCCTGGACCACCTGAATCTCCAGGACCGGTTCAACGTGATCGCCTTCTCTTCGGGGGTTCGCTCCTGGGCGCGCGGCCTGCGTCCGGCGTCGGAGGCTCCTGAGGCCCGGCGGTGGGTGGAGCGGCTGGAGGCCACCGGCGGGACCGACATCCACAGCGCGCTGCTGGAGGCCCTGGCCGGGACCGACCGGGAGCGTCCCACCGTCCTCATCTTCCTCACCGACGGCCAGCCTACCGAGGGGGTGGTGGAGATAGACCGGATTCTGGAGGCCGTGCGGCGGGCGACCCCCGAAAACGTCCGCATCTTCCCCTTCGGCGTCGGCGACGACGTCAACACCGTCCTGCTGGACACGCTGGCGCAGGAGCACCGGGGCGCCCCCGCCTACGTCCGCCCCGGCGAGCGGATAGACGAGGCCGTCGCGGCCTTCTACGCGAAGGTCCAGGCCCCCGTCCTCACCGACATCTCCCTGGACTTCGGCGACATCGTCGTGGAGGACGTCTACCCGCGCCCGTTGCCGGACCTCTTCGCGGGCACGCAGTTGATCCTGACGGGCCGGTATCGGGAGAGCGGCCCTGTCCGCATCCGCCTGGTCGGGGAGACGGAGGGGGAGAAACGGGAGTTCGTCTACGAGGGGACTTTCCGGGCCGAGGGGGGCGACGATTTCATCCCGCGTCTGTGGGCGGCCCGCAAAATCGGCTATTTGCTCACCCAGATTCGGCTCTACGGCGAAAAGCAGGAGTGGGTGGACGCGGTGATTGACCTGAGCGTCCGCTACGGCATCATCACGCCGTACACGTCGTTCCTGGTGCAGGAGGACGTCTTCACCGAGGCGGGACGGGAGGAGGCGGCGGAGCAGTTGAAGGCGCTGCCCTTTGCCCCGGCGGTGGGCAGCGGGGCGGTGGACCTGGCCCAGGAGCAGGCCGGACTGCGGGATATGGGTGGTGTCGGCGGCGTGCCGATGCCCCAGGAGGCTGCGCAGGTGGTGCGGCACGTGGGGAGCAAAACTTTCTTCCTGCGGGAGGGGGTCTGGACGGACGCGGCCTTTGACCCGGCGCGGATGACGCCGGTGCGGGTGCAGTTCGGGAGCGACGCCCACTTTGAGTTGCTGGCGGCCCGGCCGGAGTGGGGGCCCTACCTGGCGCTGGGGGAGCGGGTGGTCTTCGTGGCGGAGGGGACGGCCTACGAGGTGGTGCCGG
>JACIWQ010000236.1 GCA_014360895.1 Thermoflexales bacterium
CGGTGACGCCGTTGAGCCTGGACCTGACCTCCCGGGCCGACCCGGCGGAGGTAGCCCGACTCCTTCAGTCCGATTGACGCTATTCCTATGAGACCCACCGTTCCGTTCATTCTGCTGACCTTTCTGCTCCTCCTGACCCTGCTGGCGGGCGGGGCCGTCGTCGCCGACCATCGGGCCGCCACGCGCGGCATCCCCTCGGGCCTTCCCGAACCCGTCGCCGACGCCGACGTCCCCCTCCTCTGTGTCAACGCCGCCCTCCACGCCACCACCCTCCCGCTGGAGCAGGCGCTGGACCTCATTGCCGAGGGCGACTTCCGCTGGGTGCGGCAGTCGTTCCCCTGGGCGCTGATAGAGCCCGCCCCGGGCCGGTACGACTGGGCCCTCTGGGACCGCATTGTGGACGAGGCGGCCCTGCGCGGCCTGCGGCTGATCGCTGTCCTGGAGCGCCCGCCGGACTGGGCCGGAAGTCCCCCGACCCCAGCAAACTTCGCCCGCTTCGCGGAGGCCGTCGCCGCGCGCTACGGCGACCGTATAGACTACTACCAGGTCTGGCACAACCCCAACCTGAAGGACGGGTGGGGCGACCGGCCCCATCCGGCCCAGTATGCCGAACTCCTCCGTCAGGCCGCCCTGGCGATCCGCGCCGCCGACCCCGATGCCCGCATCCTCCTGGCAAGCCTGGCCCCCACAGTGGAGCGGGGCCCGGAGAACCTCTCCGAGGTCCGCTTCCTGGAGGAACTCTATACCGCCGGGGCCGCCCCGTATTTTGACATCGTCGCCGCGCAGGCCTACGGCTTTGAGACCGGGCCGGAGGACCGCCGGGTGGGCGAGGGAGTGCTCAACTTCTCCCGCGCCGTCCTGATTCGGGAGGTGATGGAGGCCCACGGGGACGGCGGGAAAGCTCTCTGGGTCTCCCACTTCGGCTGGAACAGTCTGCCGCCGGATTGGGAGGACGTTCCCTCTATCTGGGGGACGGTGGACGAGGAGACCCAGGCGGAATACACCGTCGGCGCGCTGGAGCGGGCCCGGCGGGAATGGCCCTGGGTGGGGGCGATGTGCCTTTCCCACTTCCAGCCCGACCTGAGCCTCCCTGCGCCGGGCACGGGCACCCCGGACGCCCGCCGCCACTGGGGTTTCGCCCTGGTCGGGCCGGACGGTACCCCCCGGCCCGTCTATGATGCGGTGGTTGAATGGGCCCGCCGTCCCCCGGCCAACGACCCCGGATACTGGACCCCGTCCTCCGGCGTCGCCAAATGGAAGGGGAGCTGGGAACTCTCTGAACTGGGCGCCGACCCGGGGCAGGAGGGTACCTACACCGTGACGGTTCCCTTCTGGGGGACGGACTTCGGCCTGCGGGTGCGGCGGGGGGACTACCGGGCCTACCTCTACGTCACGGTGGACGGGGAGCCGGCCAACCTGCTCCCCCGCGACGAGGCAGGCCGGGCCTACGTCATCCTGACATCCCCCGACTATCAGCCGCAGGAGGTGACGATCCCGGTCGCGCGCGGCCTTCCGGCGGGGTCTCACACCGCCGTCGTCGTCGCCGAGCGGGGGTGGGACCAGTGGCCGCTGGCGGGGTGGAGCGTGAGCTACCGCCCCGACGACCGTCCGTATCGCCGGGCCCTGGCCGGGCTGGGAGCCCTGGCGCTGGCCGCGCTGGCGGGGGTGGTCGTCGCCGGGCGGCGGATGGACTGGGGCCGGGCCGGGCGGGCCGTTGCGGCGGCCTGGGCGCGCCTCTCGGAGGGGGTCCGCTGGGCGGTCACTTTAGCCGCCGCCGGCCTTCTCTGGGCGGGGGCCTGGATGACCTGGGGGTTGGAGACGGGCGGGGGCGTTTTCCGCCGCCTGGGCGAGGGCGGCGGGCTGGCCGTGACCCTCGCCGCGGCGGGCCTCTTCTACTACTCCCCCTGGTTTCTGCTGACGGTCTTCGCCGGAGCGGCGCTCTTCGGTATCATCCTTCTGCGGCCCGACTACGGGCTGGCGCTGGTCGCCGGGTTGGCCCCCTTCTACACCCTCCCCCGCCCCCTGCTGGACAAGGCCTTCTCTATGGCCGAGATCGTCACGCTGATGACGGTGGTGGCGTGGGGGGTGAGGGCCCTCACCCCTCCCCCGGCCCCACGGGGCGAGGAAGCCCCCTCGGGCCGTGGCCCCACGGGGCGAGGCCCCTCGGGCCGTGGCCCTT
>JACIWQ010000237.1 GCA_014360895.1 Thermoflexales bacterium
TCCTCACCCCACCCCCGGCCCCCTCCCCTCTCCCGACCGAAGGTCAGGAGATGGGTGGGGGTGGCCCGAAGGGCCACGGCCCGAGGGGCCTCGCCCCGTGGGGCCGGGGGAGGGGTGAGGATGAGTCTCCGGGAAATTCAGGCGTGCCGGGCACTTTCAGCGGCCGCGCGGCTACCGCGGCAGAATGACCGGGCAGACCGAGAGCCGCTCCCGCAACTTCTCCGGCAACCTCGGGTCCTCGGGGGAGACCCCCAGCCGGTCCGCCAGGAAGCAGCAGAACCGCTGCTCCTCCAGGTCGCCGTTGGCGTCCTGGAAGCAGGTCTCCAGCGCCTCCAGCACCTTCCCCTGATTGGCCGCCGTGAAGATGGCATCCGCTTTCATCTCACACCTCCGCTTTCCCGTTCGGGTCCTGCAGAAGGGCGGGCATCGGCTCTTCCTCCGTGCACGCCCCTTCGCCCAGCAGCCGCCGCTCCAGCCGGGCAATCCGCTCCTCCAGTTCCAGGTAGCGGTGGCTCAGTTCCTCCAGCGCTCCCGCCACCGGGTCGGTGATGCGGCCGTGCTCCAGCGCCGTCTCCGGGCGGGCGCCGTTGCCCAGCCGGGCCACGTGCGCGGGCACCCCTACCACCGTCGCGTGGGCCGGCACCGACCGGACCACCACCGACCCCGCGCCGATGCGGGCGTGCTCCCCCACCGTGATGGGCCCCAGCAGGATAGCCCCCGCGCCGATGACCACCCCGTTGCAGACCGTGGGGTGTCGCTTCGTCTTCTGACGGCTGGTCCCGCCCAGCACCACCCCCTGGTAGAGGATGACGTCGTCCCCCACCTCCGCCGTCTCGCCGATGACGACGCCCATCCCGTGGTCAATGAAGACCCGCCGCCCGATGCGCGCGCCGGGGTGAATCTCCACCCCCGTCAGCGCCCGGTTCAGGTGGGAGACCAGGCGGGCCAGCAGGTAGCGGCGCCGCTTCCATAGGAAGTGGGCAACCCGGTGCAGCCACAGCGCGTGGACCCCCGGATAGCAGAGGATGACCTCCCAGACCGACCGGGCCGCCGGGTCGTTCTCCAGCGCGGCCTGGATGTCCTCCCGAAAGCGCTCTATCGCGCGGCGGATTCCCTCAGGCACCCACGTATTTGGCATAGACACCTCTGGCTTCGGCCTCGTCGGCCGCTCCCTTCACCAGCACCCGGCCGTCGGCGAAGACGGTCAACTCGTAGGGGGCGACCCGGGCCCGGAGAAGATATTCGTTCCGAAAGACCTCGCCGACCCTCTCCAGCCGGTCGGCCAGCCGCTCCAGCGGGATGTGGCCGTCCCCGCGCGGGGTGATCTGGAAGGCGTTCTCCCCGCAGAGTTCGGCCACCCGGTCCACCTCCCGCGCGGTCAGGAAGTCAAACCGGCCCTCGTCGCAGGCCGGGCAGCGGCGCTCCCCTTTCTGCAACGAGAGCCTCTCCCACGTCCCCTCCCAGACGTCCACGAAAATCAGCGGTGGCTCCGGCTCCGCCTGTCCGGTGAGGACCTTCAGCGCCTGGACGACCTCCAGCGAGGCGACGACGTTGACCGCCGCTCCCAGGACGCCGACGGTGTCGCAGGTGGGCGTCGTCCCCGGCGCGGGCTTCTTCGCCAGCATACACCGGAAGCAGACCGTCCGGCCGGGCAGGAAGGTCGTCGTCATCCCATAGGTGGCGACGACGGCGCCGTAGACCCAGGGCCGCCGGTGTTTGACGCAGACGTCGTTGACCAGATAGCGGGCCTCAAAGTTGTCCGTCCCGTCCACCACCAGGTCCACGCCGTCCAGGAGCCGCTCCGCGTTGCGGGGGGCCAGGTCGGCCACCACCAGCTCCACCTGGACCTCGGAGTTGATGCGGGCCAGTTTCCTCGCCGCAGCGACGGCTTTGGGCAGCGCCGCGGCGACGTCCGCCTCGTCAAAGAGGACCTGCCGCTGCAGGTTGTGCAGTTCCACCACGTCCCGGTCAATGATGCGCAGGTAGCCGACGCCGGCGCGGGCCAGCCCGTCGGCGATGACGGTCCCCAGCGCGCCGCACCCGACGAGGGCCACACGGGATGCCCGCAGCCGCTCCTGCCCCTCCGGCCCGATCTGGGGCAGAAGCACCTGTCGGGCGTAGCGGTTCGGCGGTACGGTGCTCATCGTGCTCCAACTATCCCTGCCTGGGGGAC
>JACIWQ010000238.1 GCA_014360895.1 Thermoflexales bacterium
AGGAGAGGGGAGGGGGTGGCCCGAAGGGTCGGGGGAGGGGTGAGGACGAAAAACGGCAGATTGCCGGATTAATTTTTCAAGTTGCAAGAAGGTGACCGTCACTTCTTGACTTCGCTTTTTGTAGGAGGTGCCGATGGCCACTTTGGCCTTTCTATTCTACTATATCACCCCCTATATCGCCGTCGCCGTCTTCTTCGGCGGGCTGGCGTACCGGGTCTTCCGGTGGTGGCAGAAGCGGCCGGCCCCGGCTCACTTCTCCCTCTTCCCCCGCCCCCGGAGCCGGCTGGGCCGCCTGCTGGACGCGCTGGTGGATATGTTCACCCTGAAGGGGCTCCTGCGGGTCAACCCGCTTCTCTGGGTCGGCGGCTTCATCATGCACCTGGGGCTCCTCTTTGTCTTGGTCGGCCACGTGCGGGCCTTCACCGACTTCTACTTCCTCTGGAAACTCCTGAACTGGGGCAAGGCGCAGCAGCACACCTTCTCCGCCGTCGCCGGGACCATCGCCGGGACGCTCTTCACCATCCCTCTCTTCTACCTGCTGGCCCGCCGCTGGAGCGGCGCCGTCAAGTGGCTCTCCGTCCCGGAGGACTTCTTCGTCCTCTTCCTGCTGATCGGTATCGCCCTGACCGGCTTCCACATGCGCCTCCTGCGGACGGTGGAGGTGGAGGAACTGCACCGCTTCTTCGCTGGACTGGCTTCCTTCCGCTGGCAGCCGGTCCCGGAGAGCGCAGGGCCCGCGTTCGTCTGGCACTTCGCCCTGGCCCAACTGCTGATGGTCTACTTCCCCTTCGGGAAACTGAGCCACATTATCGGCTCGGTGCTCTCCAAGATGGTCGCCCGGAGTTAGGAGGACGCGATGTTGACCAAATTCCTGGGTACGGTTCGTCAGCGTATCACCCGCCCCCTCCAGTACTACCAGGACATCTGCGTCCGCTGCGGGGCCTGTGTGGACGCCTGCCACTTCTACGTCACCTCCGGCAACCCGGCCCATATCCCGGCCTACCGGATGATGCTGGTCAAGAAACTGCTCCAGCGGGGCAACAACGGTCGGAAGGGCATCCTGGGCTGGTATCGGGAGACCACCATCCCCGACGAGCGAACCGTGGCCGAACTCCGGCAGGCGCTCTGGGAGTGCACCGGCTGCCGACGGTGTTCCGTCTTCTGTCCCTTTGACCTGGATACCGCCCTTCTGGTGAATATGGGCCGGTACGCTCTGGGCCAGGAAGGGATGGGGATGGAGATGGTCGCCGAAATCGGCAACGCCGAGGTCAGCAAAGGGGAAATCATAGATGCCCTCAAAGAGTTCTACGTGGACCAGATTCGGGAACTGGAGGGGCGGATTGGTCAGGAGTGGGGCGTCCCCGACCTGCGAATTCCGGTGGACGAGCCGGCGCGCGTCCTCTATGTCCCGGTGGTGGGCGAGCACGCCATCATCCCGCTGGCCAAAATCTTCCACGCCGCGAAGGAGTCCTGGACGCTGAGCATGTTCACTGCCACCAACCACTCCTTCTTCGT
The DNA here is from genome assembly GCA_014360895.1 of Thermoflexales bacterium. Lineage (GTDB taxonomy): Bacteria > Chloroflexota > Anaerolineae > B4-G1 > DUEL01 > SpSt-77. The sequence goes on from JACIWQ010000238.1 coordinate 1,516, forward strand.
CGGCGACATAGAGAAGGCGAAGCAGGCCGCCCACTGGATTGTCCAGGAGGCCCGGCGGCTGGGCGCACAGGTGATCGCCTACGCGGAGTGCGGCCACGCCACCCGGACCCTGCTGAGCTTCTGGGACCACTGGTTCGGGGACGAGATTGCAGGCATCCAGCGGGTCAGCGTCGTCCAACTGGTCGCCCAGTACCTGCAGGAAGGGCGCATCCGGGTCCGTTCCGGCGCCTTTGACGTCCCGATGACCTACCACGACCCCTGCAACCTGGGCCGGAACGCGGGCATCTTTGAGGAGCCGCGCATGCTCATCCGCGCCGTCGCCACTGACTTCCGGGAACTCTCGCCGAATCGGGAACTGAACTGGTGCTGCGGCGGAGGTGGTGGGATGATCGCCGAGCCGGAGATGTTTGAGGTCCGGATGAAGGCGGGGCGGCCCAAAGTGGAGCAGATTCAGCGCACCGGCGCGAAGTGGGTGGTGACGGCCTGCGAGAACTGCAAGACGCAACTGGCTGACCTGAACGAGCGCTACGGCCTGGGCGTGGAGGTCAAGGGCGCGGTGGACCTCATCGCCGACGCGCTGATGCTGTAGAAAGAAAGTGCCAGGCACTTCTAAAAGTGCCTGGCACTTC
>JACIWQ010000239.1 GCA_014360895.1 Thermoflexales bacterium
GGCGGAGGTCCGGGCGCTGAGACCGTCCGCGGATGGAAGCCTCACCCCACCCCCGGCCCCCTCCCCTCTCCTGACCGAAGGTCAGGAGAGGGGAGGGGGTGGCCCGAAGGGCCACGGCCCGAGGGGCCTCGCCCCGTGGGGCCGGGGGAGGGGTGAGGACGAGCCTGTCTCAACTTTTGTCCGAACCTCAGGAATCCGCCCGGCCGGTACAGTACAGGCTGACAGCCTGCGCTATCCTAAGAATGGGACATACCCAACCTCAGCCCTTTTAGTTGCGGACTCTCTATCCTGTGCTATAATGTTTCTCACCGGAGGGGTGCCGGAGTGGACGATCGGGGCGGTCTCGAAAACCGCTGTGGCCCTTGGTGGTCACCGTGGGTTCGAATCCCACCCCCTCCGCCTGCGGAGACTCCACGCCACCGAAAGGAGGTGAAAACGCCCCAAACTCCATTTCATACCCTCTACGTTGTACCTGCTGGCCCATCAGACCAAATAGTCCGCTCAACCGCATAAGGAGGAGAGATGAAAGGTCGCATACCCTACATTTTGCTCGTCGTCGTCCTCATTGCCACGCTGACCGTCTCTTGCAAGCCCAAGACTGCCCCGAAGACTGCCACCTTCATCTGGACCCAGGAGCCCGACGTCCTCAACCCCCTCTACACCAACATGTGGTTCTCCTCCATCACCCAGCAAATCTGGAACTGCTGGGCCTGGGACTTTGATGACCAGAACAACCCCCACCCGGTCCTGGTCAAAGAGATGCCCAGCGTGGAGAACGGCGGCATCTCCGCCGATGGCCGGGTCATCACCCTGAAATTGCGGGACGACATCGTCTGGTCCGATGGCAAGCCCATCACCTCCGAGGACTTCGTCTTCACCTACGAGATGACGATGAACCCCAAGAACACCGTCGCCTCCACCTTCCCGTACGACAAACTGGAGAAGGTGGAAGCGCCCGACGCCCGGACGGTGGTGATGACCTTCAAGGAGCCCTTCGCGGCCTGGCAGGCCACCCTCTGGCACGGCCTTCTGCCCGCCCACGTCCTGCGCCCCGTCTTTGAGAAAGAGGGGACCATTGACAACGCCGAGTGGAACCGCAAGCCCACCGTCGGTTGCGGCCCCTTCGTCTTCCAGGAGTGGGAGTCCGGCTCCTTTATCCGCTTCGTCGCCAACGAGAAGTACTGGCTGGGCCGCCCCAAGATTGACGAAATCTTCATCCGCGTTGTCCCCGACGACGCCTCCCAGGTGGCGGCGCTGAAGGCCGGCGACGGCGACCTGGGCACCTTCATCGCCTACTCGGACATTCCCACCCTGGAGCAGGCCGGCGTCCATATGGTCAAGGTCTTCTCCGGCTACAACGAGGGCTGGTACTTCTACCTCCACCCGGAGAAGGGCCATCCGGCGCTCAAGGACGTCCGGGTCCGGCAGGCCATCGCGCTGGCCTTTGACCGCTTCTCCGTCTGCAAGGACCTCCTGCTGGGCCTGACCAAGCCCCCGGCGACCTACTGGGCCAACACCCCCTGGCAGGACCCCACGCTGGAGCCCTGGCCCTACGACCCGGAGCAGGCCAAGCAACTGCTGGACGAGGCCGGGTGGAAGGACACCAACGGCGACGGCGTCCGGGATAAGGACGGGGTGGAACTGGTCCTGACCCTGGGCACCACGACCCGCGAGATTCGTCGGGACGTCCAGGCGGTGGCCCAGCAGCAACTGGCCCAGGTGGGCATCAAACTGGAACTGGCCAACGCCGACTCGGACATCTTCTTCGGCAGTTACGGCGAGGGCGGCCCCTGTGCGACGGGCCAGTATGACATCTTTGAGTACTCCACCGTCACCAACTACCCCGACCCGGAGACCGCCGACTGGCTCTGCAGCGAAATCCCCAGCGATGAGAACCCCTCCGGCGTCAACTGGCAGGCCGTCTGCGATGAAGAACTGGACGCGCTCTTCAAACTGCAGGCCACCCAGGTGGACCCCGCCGAGCGGCAGCAGACCTTCCACAAGATCACCCGGATGATCTTTGAGAAGGTCTACTGGCTGGGCGTCTGGGAGGACCCGGACATCTGGGCGGTGGGCCCGCGCCTGAAGAACGTCCGCCTCTCCGGCGCGACGCCGTTCTTCAACATCGTGGAGTGGGACC
>JACIWQ010000024.1 GCA_014360895.1 Thermoflexales bacterium
GGCGGCCCGGCCGCCTGCTCCCCCAGCGAGTGATGTGAGGTGACGGTCACCTTTAAGATGACCGTCACCTTTTCTGGAGTTACGGCTGGATCTCCACCCACTCGTAGTAGTCCGCGCCCACGGGCTGCGGGACGTAGCCGCTGACCTTCTTGGAGAAGATGAGCGGCGTCTGGTTGTGGGCGATCCAGATGCGGGCGACGTCGTCGTGGAGCAGTTGCTCCGCCTGCTTGTAGAGCGCCTCCCGCTCGGCCTGGTTGGGGTTGACCAGCGCTTTGTAGAGCAGGACGGCGACCTCCTGGTTGGCGTACCAGCCCTCCCGCTTATCGGGCTGTTTCACCTCATCCTCGGCGCTCAGGCCACCGAAGAAGTAGTTCAGGAAGTTATCCGGGTCGCCGTTGTCGCCACCCCAACCCAGCATATAGAGGCCCATCAGGAGGCCGTTGCGCCGCAGGCCCAGGTAGGTCGGCCAGTCGCCCGCCAGTTCCAGTTGGGCGTTGATGCCGGCCTTGGCCAGGTCCGCCGCCATCGCCTCGCCGATCTCCTTGGGGCTGGGATAGTAGAAGCGGGTCACCGGCATATAGTAGAGTTTCAACGGGATTTTGTCCCCGGCATGGTAGACAATGTTCCCGTCGGCGTCGGCCACGTCCTCCGCGATGGTCACCTCGCTTAGCCCGTCCGGGAAGCCCGCCTCGGCCAGGAGTTGTTTGGAGAGGTCGGGGTTGTACTCCCAGTCCTGGATGGCGTCGTTGTAGCCCCACACGGCGGGCGGGATAAAGGTCTTGGCGACCAGGCCGTACTTGCCGTAGAAGTTCTGGACCAGGGCCTGCTTGTTGATGGCGTGGGCCACCGCCTCCCGCACCCGGACGTCCTGGAATTCCTTGATCTTGAAGTTGAAGGCCAGGTAGGCGGTGTTCAGCGCCGGGCGGGTCAGGATGTAGAGGTTGGGGTCGGCCTCGGCGGCCGCCAAGTCCTCCACCGTCGCCTGCTCGGTGGCGTGGATGTCGCCGGCCTTCAGCGCCAGGAAGCGGGCGGAGTCGTCCGGGATCACCCGCCAGACGATTTCGTCAATCTTGGGCCGGCCGCCCCAGTACTCGTCGTTGGCGACGACGGTGATGTGGTCACCCTCCACCCACTCCTTGAACTTGAAGGGGCCGGTGCCCACGCAGCCGACCTCCGGCATCCCGTACTTCTCGCCGTACTTCTGGATGGCGGTCGGGCTGGAGATGGCGAACATGTCCATCGCCAGGTTGGCCAGGAAAGGCGCCAGCGGCTGGGAGAGTTTGAAGCGGACGGTGTAGTCGTCCACCTTCTCCACGGCGGTGATCAGACTGGCGTCGTCAAAGCCGCCCCACATGGCCTCGTAGTACTCAAAGACCTGGCTGGGGAAGTGGTAGGGGTTGTTGGTGAAGCGCCAGCGCTCAAAGTTGAAGATGACGGCGTCGGCGTTGAAGTCGGTCCCATCGTGGAACTTGACGCCCTGGCGCAGTTTGCAGGTCCATTCGGTGGCCGTCTCGTTGGGGACGCACTCCTCGGCCAGGGCCGGGATAGGTCTGGTGGAGCCAGGCTCGTACTGATAGAGGGGCTCCAGGCACTGCCCGGTGACCCGGAAGGACTCGCCGTCGGTGACGATGGCGGGGTCCAGTTGCACCGAGTCGCCGCCCCGGCCGAAGATGAAGCGGACGACCTCGGGGGCCTTGGTTGGCGCGGGAGTGGGGGGTTGGGTGGCGGCAGGAGGCGGGGCGGTGGTGGGGGTGGCGGTGGGCTTGCAGGCCACCAGGCCCAGGAGCAGAGCGCCAACAGCCAGAACGGTGAAGATGCGCAGCAGTTTCATCTCTCCTCCTTATGTTTCACGTTTCTGAAAGAGTTTACAAGAAGGGGTTGGGGAGACCGTTTCGCATCTTTCCCGGTATCACCTCCTTTCCGCTGGCTGGGGAGACACACAGTAAAGTATACCAGTTGCGGGGGAAATGTCAAGAAGCGCCCATCGGCGGGGAAAATCCCATTTGGCTGAAGATGTGGAAATGTGGTATACTTGATACTCACCAGGGCTGTGGAGCCCCGCAGTACCCGCACCGGTTGCCCTGCGACGCGAAATTTGCATGACGGAGGTCCCGATCCCGCTACGTGGACGCCATTATGGCCCGCGTCTTCGCCCACTCGGACGTGGTCACCTTGGCCGAATACTCCCGTGTCCCCGTTATCAACGGCCTCTCCGACTACAGCCACCCCTGCCAGGGGCTGGCGGACTTCTTGACCATCATTGAGAAAAAGGGCCGCGACCTGAAGGGGAAGAAACTGGCCTTTGTGGGGGACGGGAACAACGTGGCGACGTCGCTCCTCTTCGGGGCGACGAAACTGGGGATGGACTTCGCCATCGCCACCCCACCCGGCTACGAACTGCCTGCCCCGGTCTGGGAATTGGGGCAGAAGTTTGCCGCCGAGAGCGGGAGCTGCCTCCTGGCGACCCACGACCCGGTGGAGGCGGTCCGGGATGCGGATGTCATCTACACCGACGTCTGGGCCTCTATGGGGCAGGAGGCGGAGGCGGAGATGCGCGCGAAGGTCTTCCCGCCGTATCAGGTCAACGCGGCGCTGGTCGCAAAGGCCAGGCCCGATGTCATCGTGATGCACTGCCTGCCGGCCCATCGCGGCCAGGAGATCACCGACGATGTTGCCGATGGCCCTCACTCCGTCCTCTGGGACCAGGCGGAGAACCGGATGCACGCGCAGAAGGCGATCCTGGCGGAGTTGATGGTGGGGGGATAAAAACCGGGGCGGTGCTGGAGCGCTGACGTTGCAATTTTCCCAATTTCGGCTACAATTCTGATAATAATGAACCCGTGGGCGGCCTGGATTCCACCCTGGCTGCAGGAGTGGGCACAGCAATACCTTCTTCCCTTCCTGAAAATTCAACTCCGCCAACTGCTGTGGGTCTTCCTTCAGGGGGTGCTGGAAACTTTCTTGCTCTTTGCCCTGCCGACCGCGGCCGTCTTGGGGAGCCAAAAGGTCTGGGAGGGCCGCTACCGGCTGACCCCTGCGCAGCAGGAGACGGTGGCCCGGTGGGCCCAGGTCGCCGACGCGGTCGCCCAACTGGAGGATGTCCCTTCGGTTACCCCACTGGTCCTGTGGTATAAAGAGGGAGGGCTGCGGGCCGTCAACCCCGATAACTGCGAGGGGATTATGGGGCTGCATACGGCGGTCCGTTCCGGCCGACTCCCCTGCTTCCCGCCGGGGCCGATAGACGATGCCGAGGTCGTCCGGCAACTCCGGCTGGGCGCCCGCATCTTCAAAGAACACTGCCCGGAGGTCCACTACACCACCACCGACCCGGAGACGCTGAAGCGGTGTTATCTCTATTACAACGCGGGCCGCAACACCCGGCTGGACCCGGACCGGTCGGGCTACGTGATGAACGGCTACGACGCGGCCCACCAGAACATGCTACACCGGTCGGCGTCGGGCCAGGTGGTGCGGTTGCAGGCGCTGGGGGCCTGGCCGGTCCACCTGGCGATCCAGGCGCAACTGAACTGGAACCCCTTTCCAGGCCTCCCTTCGCCCTTCCTGCCCGTGGTGCGGCTGCTGCAGGAGGGGTGGGACCGTCTCTGGGCGTGGGCCGCCCCGCCGACGTGGGTCCATCCCCGGCCGGCGGCCGCCGTTTCCTGCTTTGCCCCTGCGGTCGGTGAGTGCTTCGTGGCGCCGCACCAGGGGGGAGACGCCGACCTGGCCCCCATCCTGCGGCCCGACGCGCCGGTCCGGTGGGTGGGGGAGGTGGCCTGCGGGGTCTTTCCCGGCGTGGCGATGGCGACAGGGCAGGCGGCGCTGTTGCCGGTCCCGATGCCCGGCCGCCTGGCCCGCTACACCGACCAGTGGGGGCAACTGACCCTTCAGGTGGAGAACGACGAGTGGATTCTCTGGATTTCCGGCCTGCGCTCCGCAGTGACGGAGCGCGGGGAAGTTCGTGCCGGGGAGCCGCTGGGAACCCTCGGGGGCGGGAAGGAGCACCCGTTTTACGTTGCGCTCTACGATAAAGTCGCGGGGGGCTACGTGGACCCCCGGCCTTTTCTAGCTCAGAGTCTTTGTCCGGAAGTAGATGCGACGATCCAGCGGAATCTTTTAGTGGAGGAGGAGGGGATGAACAATCTCGCTGCCCTGTTGCCCTTTGTACCCCTGATCTTGGGCCTGGTCTGGGCTCTCTGGCTCTTCTTCAAGAAAGACATGCTGGCGAAGGGGCCGGTCCAGGTCATCACCTACTTCATTGGGGTCATCCTGGCCCTGTGGATCATCGGCTGGATCGTAGACGCCTTTCTGCCCCAGTGGGTGGCCCAGCGGCTGGTGAACGCGCGCCAGTCGCAGGACATCCGGACGATCCAGCAGGTGAGCCGGGAGATTCTGAACGAGGCGGCGGGAAGAGCGCCGACGCCGGTTGTGGTGGTCTACACGCCCGCTCCTGTCGTCCCGACCCCCGTCCCGCCGACCCCGGTTCCGGTCGTCCCATCGCCGGTCTCTCCGGAGGCCACGCCGCCCCAGGGCTCCGTCGCCCCGACGGTCCCGGTCTTCTCCGCCCAGGCCGCGCCGGGGCCGGGTGAGCAGGTCTACGTCGTCCGCTCCGGCGACGCCCTCTTCAGCATCGCCCGTCGCTTCGGGGTGAGCTTGCAGGCCCTGCAACAGCGCAACAACATCGTCAACCCCAACGACATCAAAGTCGGACAGCAACTGATCATTCCGGCGCCGTGAGCCGCATCGGGGTCGCTATTCTGGATGGCGCCGAGTGGGTGCTGGCGAACCTGGCCCGTTTGAGGCTCCTGAGGGGAATCTGCGGGTGGGCGCTGGACCGGCTTCGGCGCTGGCGGGCTGCGCGCGCGGCGCGCCGGCCGCCCTTCGCGCCGATGCCGTCGGCGCTGGAGCGGGCGGTGGCGTGGATGGCCCGATTCCGGTGGCTGCGCCCCATGATGGAGGGCGTCCTGCCGACGCCCCGTCTTCTCCAGGGGGAGACGGTCCAACTGGAGATTCGGATGGCCCCCTACCGGCTGCGCATCGCCCTGGCCCTTTTCCGCGCCGCGCTGGCCCTGGCCGCCTTGCTCCTGCTCGTTCTGGTCGGGACGGCGGTGTTGCGGGTCTCGGCCCTGATCCAGGGGGCGGTCGGATTTCTGCTGCTTCTCTCCCTCTACGGAGTGGTCGGTGCTATCCGCCAACTCCTGCTCTACTACCAGTGGCGGTTCATTCTGACCAACAAGCGCACGATTATCATCGCCCCGGACGCCCGGCGGCGCGGTTTTGCCGACCTGGTCTATCTGAAAGGAGGCAAGATTCAGGTAGTGGACACGGCCTGGTCGCCCAGTCCCCTCTGGGGGTTCTACCAGGCGATGACCGGGGCGCGGGATGTCATCCTGAGCCTGACCGGGTATGAATTCAGGCCGGAGGGGGCAGAGGTGAAAGGGGGGCTGCGCTTTCCCGACGTGATGCCCGAGGACATCGTGCGGATGGAGGAACTGATTTTTGGCTGAGCGGGAAGTGTGGTATACTGGGAGTATCCGACCCATCTCTCTCGCAGATGCAGGAGGGTTCCGATGAAACATTTCCTCAGTCTGGCCGACCTTTCCTCGCAGGAAATGTGGCACCTGCTGGACCTGGCGATAGAACTCAAGGAGGAGTGGAAACGGGGCGGGAACCGCCCCCTGCTCAAGGGCAAAGTCCTGGGGATGATTTTCCAGAAACCGTCGCTGCGGACCCGTGTCTCGTTTGACATGGCGATGCTCCACCTGGGCGGGCACGCCCTCTATCTCTCTCCCCAGGAGATTCAGTTGGGCGTTCGGGAGAGCATCCCGGATGTCGCCCGGGTCCTTTCCCGCTACGTGGACGCCATCATGGCCCGTGTCTTTGCCCATTCGGACCTGCTCACCCTGGCCCAATACTCCCGCGTCCCGGTCATCAACGGCCTCTCCGACTACAGCCACCCCTGCCAGGGGCTGGCGGACTTCCTGACCATCATTGAAAAGAAGGGCCGCGACCTGAAGGGGAAGAAACTGGCCTTTGTGGGGGACGGGAACAACGTGGCGACGTCGCTCCTCTTCGGGGCGACGAAACTGGGGATGGACTTCGCCATCGCCACCCCGCCCGGCTACGAACTGCCCGCGCAGGTGTGGGAGTTGGGGCAGAGATTCGCCGCGGAGAGCGGGAGCCACATCCTGGCGACCCACGACCCGGTGGAGGCGGTCCGGGAAGCCGACGTCATCTACACCGATGTCTGGACCTCCATGGGGCAGGAGGCGGAGGCGGAGGTGCGCGCGAAGGTCTTCCCGCCCTATCAGGTCAACGCGGCGCTGGTGGCGAAGGCCAAGTCCGATGTCATCGTGATGCACTGTCTGCCGGCCCATCGGGGGCAGGAAATCACCGACGACGTCGCCGACGGCCCCCACTCCGTCCTCTGGGACCAGGCGGAGAACCGGATGCACGCGCAGAAGGCGATCCTGGTGGAGTTGATGGTGGGAGGGTAAAAAACCGCTGGAGGAATTCTGATGGCCGAGGTGATTACGGTTACGCTACCGAAGGAAGTTCAGGTAGCGCTGGAAGAGGTGGTGGAAAAGGAAGGCGTTTCACTTAACGCGATCGTCACCGAGGCGCTCCGAGAGTATCTGTTCTTTCGCCGACTTCGCTTGCTGCGGGAACGGATGGTCGCGCAGGCACAGGCACGAGGGATTCGCACGGAAGAAGACGTCTTCCGGCAGGTCTCATGAGAGTTGTGCTGGATACAATGTATCACTAGCGATCGGGATTTGCTTGTCCTGCGCCGCTTCGGCTCTATTGACATTTTGAGCCCTGCCGAGTTTATGAAGAGCGAAGCAAGGTAACTAAACGACCCATCGCTGCACCGGATGTGCGTGCAGAAGGCGATCATGTGGAGTTGATGGCCGGATCGTAGCGGAGGTGAGATGGCTGTGAGCAGGTCGGCTACGGCGCTGACGGAAGAACAGGTGCGGGAAATCGCCCTCCAGGTGGTGGATGAAGAGATAGCGGCCCTCCGGGAGGAACTGGGCCGTCCGGGTCCGGAATGGGGCGATGTCCGACAGGTCTGGCTCGCACTCACTACCCTGGCGGACGCTCAGCGCCGGACGGAGGAACGGGTGGGGCAACTGGCGGAGGCCCAGGCCCGGACGGAGGCTCAGGTTCGGGCGCTGGCGGAGGCCCAGGCCCGGACGGAGGCCCAGGTTCGGGTGCTGGCGGAGGCCCAGGCCCGGACGGAGGCTCAGGTTCGGGCGCTGGCGGAGGCTCAGGCCCGGATGGAGGAGGAGTTCCGGAAGTATCGGGAGGCCTCCGAGGCCCGCTTTGAGCGGATAGAGGCCGCCCTGGCCCAACTGGCCGAGGCCCAGCGCCGGACGGAGGAGTCCCTTCGCTCGCTGGCGGAGTTCGTGCACCAACTGGCCGCGCGGACCGAGGAACAGATAGAACAGTTACGCAGTGAGGTGGGGCGGTTGGCCAACCGCCTGGGGCTGGACCTGGAAGCGGACGCGGAGGAGGTTTTCTGGGCCCTGGCGGAGAGGAAGGGGATGCGAATCCTCGCTCGTCCCACTCCCATTGTGATGGACGGGGAGGTGGACCTCGCCGTGCCGGTGGAGACGTCCGCAGGGCAGCGTGCCTGGGTCCTGATTGAGGTCAAAGGCCGCTTGCGGAGGGCGGAGGTAGAGGACTGGTTCAAGTGCTTAAGGAACCCATCGTTCCAGGAAAAACTGCGGCTCCACGGCGTGACCAAGCCCTATCTGCCCTATATGTTTGCCCTTCGGGTTTACCTCGGCGCAGAGGAGATGGCGCAGGAAACCGGCATCGGAGTTCTCACTTTCCGCGGGGAGATGGTGCCCGCGCAGCTATGGGAGTAGGCTATGGGCCATCCGCGAATTTCTGTCGTTGCCCCTGTCTTCAACGAAGAGGAGACCCTGCCCGAGTTCTACCGCCGGGTGCGGGCGGTGATGGACGGCCTGGGAGAGCCCTGGGAACTGGTGCTGGTGGACGACGGCAGCAGCGACGAGAGTTTCCGGATCTGTCGGGAACTGCACGAACAGGACCCGCGCGTGCGGGTGGTGCGGTTCGCCCGCAACTTCGGCCACCAGATCGCCATCACCGCCGGGATGGACTACGCCCGCGGCGACGCCGTCGTCACCATTGACTCCGACCTGCAGGACCCGCCGGAGGTCATCCCCGAGTTGGTGGCCCGCTGGCGGGAGGGGTATCACGTCGTCTACGGCGTCCGCACCGAGCGGGAGGGGGAGACCTGGTTCAAACTCTTCACCGCCCGCCTCTTCTACCGCCTCATCGCGGCGCTGACCGACATCCGCATCCCGATGGAGGCGGGGGACTTCCGGCTGCTGGACCGGAAGGTGGTGGAGGACATGCGCCGTCTGCGGGAACATCGGCGCTTCATCCGGGGAATGACTTCCTGGGTGGGCTACCGGCAGATCGGCGTCCCCTACCACCGCCATCCCCGCTTCGCCGGGCAGACCAAGTACCCCTTCCGCAAGATGTTCCGGCTGGCCCTGGATGCCATCACCGGCTTCTCCGACGTCCCCCTGCGGCTGGCCTGGACCTTCGGGGCGGTCCTGCTGGTGCTGGGCGTCGTGCTGGGCCTGGTCCTGCTGGGGCTGCGGCTGGCCGGGAGGGCGCCGCTGGCCGGTCAGGGGCTGATGCTGACGGTGGCCGTCCTCCTCAGCGGCACCCAACTTCTCTTCCTGGGCATCATCGGCGAGTACCTGGCCCGCATCTACGACGAGGTCCGCAACCGGCCGCTGTACACCGTGATGGAGGTTCTGGAAAGCGATTGAGAGAAACCCGATGAAGCGGTGACATCCTGCACCCTGCATCCTGCATCCTGCTTCCTGCATCCCGCTTCCTGAATCGCCGCGACCTGCGGGCTCTCTCCTGCGTATAACCTTTTGGGGAGTCGTTCCCCGGAGCGCCTGGCCTTCGGTATGGCCGGTGCTGTTGACCTGTGGGGGGAAATATGGCCCGCTCATATTCGCTCCTCCTGTCCCGCCCTGCCCTGCTGGCCCTTCTTCTGCTCCTGGCCTTTCGGCCCCCGACCCCGGCACTTGCCCAGGGGGAAGAACTGCGCTGGGAGCGATTGGATGTGGAAATCACCGTCCTTCCCAGCGGGGATTTCTGGGTCCAGGAGACCCACGTCATCCGGTTCATTTCCGGAGACCGGGATTATCTGATTTTTGAAATTCCGGCCAACCGCCTGACCTCTATCAGCGACGTCCAGGCCTGGGAGGACGGGGAACCCTGCATCACGCAGCGGGAGTACGGGCAGTACGAGGAGCGCTGCGAGGTATCCGTCCGCTACGATCAGGGCATCGGGTTGGGAGAGTACGAAGAGGTATACCGTATTCACCTGCTCCTGCCCACTCCCCGCCCCAGGGCTCTGTACACGTACGAAATCCGGTATCTGGTCCACGGCGGCCTGCGCTACTACGAAGGGGGCGACCAGTTGTGGTGGAAGGCCGTCCGGACCGACCGGCTCGCCCCGGTGCTGGCCTCCCAGGTGACGGTGCGGCTGCCGGAAGGGGCATCGGCCGAGAAAGCGGCGGCTTACTCTGCCTATGCGACCGTCTCCGGAATCGGGACCAACGCGGTGGTCTTTGAGGCGCAGGAGGTGCTGGACCGGGATCAGGAACTGGAGGTGCGGGCGCAGTTTCCCCACGGGGTGGTGGCAGGGACCGCGCCGACCTGGCAACAGTTGCAGGAGGCAAAACCGTTTATCAACCTGGCCTCGGGAACCCTGGGTGGGCTCACAGCGCTCGGCGGCCTTCTGGGTGTGCTCTGGCTCTGGCAGCGGAGACGGAGACGGCTGGCCGCCCTGGCCATAGACTATCGGACAGAGCCGCCGTCCGATATGCCGCCGGGGATGGCCGCCGCGCTGGTGGATGAAGAGTGGGACAGGAAGAGAGTGGTAGCAACCCTCCTGGACCTGGCCCGGCGCGGGTACCTGCGGATTGAAGAGCGCGTAGCACCCGACCTGGTGTGGACGGACCACATCCTGCACAGAACCGGGAAGCCGGAGGACGACCTGCTTCCGTACGAGCGGATGGTCCTGTCCCGCGCGGTGGGACAGAAAGGGACGTGCCCGGTGGATGATCTGGGCGTGGATGGGTACCGCTTCTACGTCACGAAAGTTGAGCGGGAGGTCTACAGCCCACTGGTGCGGGACGGGTACTTTCGCATCTCGCCGGCAACCGTCCGAACCATTTACAACGTGCTGGGTTTCACGCTCCTGGTATTGGGCCTGACAGGAGGGCCGACGGCATACATCATCCTGGAAGTAGCCGCCAAAGAGTCTATCGGCGGGGTGGTCTGGCCCTTCGTGGGCCTGGGGGTGGTAGCGATCGCCTTCTTCCTGGCAGTGGATTACGTCTGGGTCAAAAGCCGCAGGGGAGAGGAAGAGGCCGCGCCTTGGCTGGCCTTCCAGCGATACCTGGAAGGCGAACTGATCGGGGGAGACTTTGCCCAGTTTGAGGCGTACCTTCCCTATGCGGTGGCGTTCGGGACCTATCCCACCGAGTGGGCCCGGCGCTTCCCGCATCTGGTGGAGGTCCCCGCGCTGGACTGGTACACCTTCTCCTGGAAAGGCGGCAAGGGCCGCTCCACCGGCGCACCGGAGGGGTTGCCGCCCCTGAAAAGCCTGAGCCAGGCGCGAAGGGTATCCGAACTGGAAGCCTTCGCCCAGGAACTGGATTCGTTCCTGGAAAGTGCACTCTTTGCCCTTCGCCCTTGGCTGAGGAGGCGGTGGGGAAGTCCGATCCACTGAACGGTCCAGCTCACCCACTGTGCATTAGACTTTATCGGAAATAGCGCCAGATGGCGCAGTGCATATCTTATTTATAGAGAAATCTGCGCTCGTCCGCGTTCATCCGCGTCCTATTTCCGATGAAGTTCATTATCGGGCACCGGCCCGCCGAAAAGAAAACCTGTGGAGGAAATATGTCCCGCAAACCCTTCCTGAGGCTCAGAACGCCGCTCCCGCTTCTTGCTTCCTGCATCCTGCTGCTTCTTGCCTCCTGTCTCCTGCTCCCTCCTCCCGTCTCCGCCCAGTCCAAGTCCTTTGTCTGGGAGCGACTGGATGTGGAGATTGCTGTCCTGGAAAGCGGGGACTTCCTGGTCCAGGAGACCCAGGTCATCCGGTTCACTTCCGGGACCTTCACCTATGGCTACCGTGCCATCCCGGCTAACCGTCTGGATTCCATCAGCGACGTCCGGGTCTGGGAGGACGGGGAGCCCTGCCGGGTCTCCGTCACGAAGGAGGAGGGGGAGTACCGGATTCGCTGGGAGATGCTGGCCCCGCGCAGCGATTCCCGCCACACCTACGTCCTGCGGTACCTGGTCCACGGAGGCCTGCGCTACTATGCCGGAGGCGACCAGTTGTGGTGGAAGGCGGTCTTCCCGGACCGGAGTTTTCCGGTGCAGGCCTCTCGAGTGACGGTGCGGCTGCCGGAAGGGGCAGTAGCGGAGAAAGCGGCGGCCTACTTCGCCGAGGCAACGGTCTCCGGTATCGGGACCAGTACAGTGGTCTTTGAGGCCCAGGAAGTACTGGACCCGGGGCAGGAGATGGAGGTGCGGGTGCAGTTCCCCCACGGGGTAGTAGCGGGGAGCGCGCCGGCCTGGCAGTTGGCGGAGGATACCCGTCCGATGATCAATCTGGCACTGGGGGTCGCGGGCGGGCTCTTCACCGTCGGCGGGCCGCTGCTGGTGCTCTTGCTCTGGTACCTGCGGGGCCGGGACCCGGTGGTGAAACTTCCCACGGACTACCTGACGGAGCCGCCGTCGGATGCGCCGCCGGGGGTGGCGGGCGCACTGGTGGACGAGAAAGCCGACATGCAGGACATCCTGGCGACGCTGGTGGACCTGGCCCGGCGGGGGTACCTGGAGATTGAAGAGCGGGCCACGCGGGGGTTGTTGGCCGCATCGTCCGATTTCATCTTCCGCCGGACCGATAAACCCGACGACGACCTGTTGCCCTACGAGAAGGTGCTCCTGGACCGGCTGGTGGGTCGGAAAGGGGAGCGCCGCCTGGCGGAGTTGAAAAACCGGTTCTACACGGCCATCCCGGAAATTCAGGAAGGAATCTACGAAGAACTGGTCCGGCGGGGCTATTTCCGGACCTCGCCGGAGACGGTGCGCGACCGCTACGTGGCGTTGGGCGGGATGATGCTGCTCCTGACATTCATCGGGGGGATGTGCATTGGCGGCTCGCTGATGAAGACGTCGGGCGCGGCGATCTGTCCGTTCCTGGGGCTGGGGCTGACGGCGGTGGCCCTGATGGTCGCCGGGCGGCACATGCCGGTCAAAACCCGCAAAGGGGCCGAGGAGGCGGCCCGCTGGCGGGCCTTCAAGCGTTATCTCCAGGAGATGGAGAAGTACACCGAGGTCCGGGAGGCCACCGACCAGTTTGAGAAGTACCTGCCCTACGCGATTGCCTTTGGCGTGGACCGGACATGGGTTCAGCGGTTCGCCCGGGTGGAGGGGACGCCGGTGCCCGCCTGGTACATTCCGTCTCCGGCGTATTACGGCCGTCCGGCGTACGCGACGGGCGGGCGTGGACCGGGGCTGGC
This sequence comes from Thermoflexales bacterium, assembly GCA_014360895.1. GTDB lineage: Bacteria > Chloroflexota > Anaerolineae > B4-G1 > DUEL01 > SpSt-77. The sequence continues at coordinate 12,594 of JACIWQ010000024.1, forward strand.
CGCGCCGGTGGGCGCGCCGGGCGGAATGCCCTCGCTGGACAGCATGAGCCGGGGGCTGGGAGCCTCGCTGGACGCCTTCTCCCGGGGCCTGGGCTCCATGCTGGATACCGCTGGCAGTGTCTTCGTCAGCGCCCCCTCTTCTCGCGGAGGTGGCTGGAGTGGTGGCTTTGGCGGCGGGGGCGGCGGAGGAGGCGGCGGTGGCGGAGGAGGCGGCGGTGGCGGCGGTGGGTTCGGATAAGTAAAACGGTCGCTATAAGGGGCGAGAAATGCTGGAGGGTTACTTTGAATTCCTGGATTCCGGCGAAATTCGCATCCGGGGCACCCGGATTGGCCTGGAAATTGTCCTTCGGGACTATCTGCAGGGTGCCAGTCCGGAGGAAATCGTCCTTCGGTACCCCACACTTTCCCTGGAACAGGTTCACGCCGCCATTCTTTATTATCTGCGGAATCGGGAGAGGGTGGAGCAGTACATCCGGGAGTGCTGGCAGCAGGGTGAAGAGGCCTGGCAGGAGCAGCAGCGGGCTCCATCAGAGTTTGTTCGTTCCCTGCGGCAGCGGTTGGAGAAATACCGCTTGATTTGGCAGGTATGTACCGCGGAGGAGTTTCTTGATCGGGCTCTGTATCTACCCTTGTGACGGGAGGACACAATGACCACTGGCCGTACCCTGGGCCTCATTCTCATCATCGGCGGCATTGTCCTGTGCGTGCTGATTGCGGCGGTCGTCCTGACCTCCGCGCAGACGACTGGCGGGCGCGTGCTGGGCGCCGTCCTCGGGGCTCTCCTGGGAGCGCCGATGGTCGCTATCGGCGCCTTCATGCTCATCCGCGGCCAGCAGGAGGCGCGGGAACTGGCCGTCGTGGAGCAGCAGAAGAAACTCCTGGGCATGGTGCGCGCCCAGGGCCGGGTCAACATCGCCGAGGCCGCCCTGGAACTGCGGGTGAGCCGGGACACCGTCCGGGAGTGGGTCTACGACCTGGTCAACAAAGGGCTCTTCACCGGCTACATCAACTGGGACCAGGGCGACCTCATCTCGGTGGACGCGGCGCAGATGCGGACCAACAAATGCCCTCACTGCGGCGGCGAACTGGAACTGGCGGGCAAGGGCGTGGTCCGCTGCCCGTACTGTGGGACGGAGATATTCCTGTAGGGCACAAGTCGCAGTCCTGCGGCGGGTGACTCGGAAAGGGGGGGTAGGCAATGGAGATCCGCCATTACCGTTTTGACCGCATAACGCTGGATCCGGACAAGTGCTTCGGTAAACCTTGCATTCGTGGATTGCGGATTCCCGTGTCCTCTATCCTGAGTTACCTGAGCTCGGGAATGACGGTAGAGGACATCCTGAAGGAATGGCCGGAACTGGAGCCGGAAGACATCTATCAGGCCCTCGGATACGCGGCCTGGATGATGGAGGAGCGGTTCATCCCGCTGGTAGAGGTAGTGGCCCGATGAAGTTTCTGCTTAATATGAACATACCCCGTAGCCTGGGTGTCTTGCTGGCGGTAGAGGGCCATACTTGTCGTCACGCCGGAGACATCGGGATGAGTCAGGCCAGCGATGAGGCGATTCTTCAGGAAGCCAGAGCACAAAGCGAGGTTATTCTCACCCACGACCTAGATTATGGCCATCTGCTGGCCCTTTCTGGAGAGCCCTCTCCTTCTGTGGTTATCTTTCGGCTGCGTAACTCCCATCCTAAAAACCTGCTCATCCGGCTGATGAGCGTTTGGGCCGAGATTGAGGAGCCACTCCAGAAAGGCGCTATCGTGATTCTGGAAGATGCAGCGGTACGTGTGCGATTGTTGCCGATCGGATAGACCTCATCCAGAAAGGAGAAAAATGAGCGACCTCTATAAGCGAGTCAGCGAAGCCCGCACCGGGTTGGAGAAACTGCTGGGGCAAATCCCCGGGTACAAGGGCTACAAGGAGAAGGAAATGCGCCGGGAGTCCGATAAACTCCTGCGCCAGGCGGTGGCGGCCCGTATGGAGGCCCAACGCCGCCGGATGGACGAACTCCAGCGGCGGCTCATCAGCGTCGGGCGCCTGGAGTACCTGGACGACCTGGGAGTGGCCATTACCCAACTCCAGACCTTCATAGACCGGGTCCGGCGGGCCACCTACGGCTATAGCGGCCTCTTTGATGCCACCCGCGTCCGGGAGGAGGAACTGGACCGCCTCTACGACTTTGACCACCAACTGCTGGACTACGGGGACCGGCTCTCGGCCGCGCTGGACAACGTGGAGACCGCCATCCCGTCCGGCGAGGGGCTGGCCGAGGCCCTGCGCGCCGTCCAGAGCATCTGCGCCGAGGCCAACAACACCTTCAGCATGCGGGAAGAAGTCATCCTGAGCAGCTCCCAGGGCGCATAATACGCAATACGGAATACGGAACATAAGGAGGTAACATGGCACGGATTTTTGACATCATTGAACTTCCCGACGAGATGGCGGGCGACATCGTCCGGCGCTTTCCGGAGCAGGGGTCCGGGGACTTCCGCATCGGCTCCCAGGTCATCGTCCGGGAGAGCCAGGCGGCCGTCTTCTTCCGGGACGGGAAGGCGCTGGACGTCTTCGGGCCGGGGCGGCACACCATCACCACGGCGAACATCCCCCTGCTGGTCAACCTCATCGGCAAGGCCTTCTCCGACCGGACCCCGTTCACGGCGGAGGTCTACTTCGTTTCCACGCGCGAGTTTCTGGACCTGAAGTGGGGGACGCCGGAGCCCATCACCATCCGGGATGCCGTCCTGCGGATGGCCCGCCTACGGGCCTTCGGGACGTTCGCCATGCAGGTCGCCGAACCGCAACTCTTCGTCAACCAGATTGTCGGCGCGCAGCGGCTCTATCGGACCGCCGACATTGAGCGGTTCCTGCGCAGCATCATCATCACCAAACTGACCGACCTGCTGGGGGAGTTGGGCCGCTCCATCCTGGACATCCCGGCGATGGTAGAGGAACTGGCGATGGGCGTGCGGGCCAAGGCGGAGCCGGACTTCGCCGCGCGGGGGCTGCTCCTCAAGTCCGTCTACATTGAATCCATCAGCCCGACGGAGGAGACGGCGAAAGCCATTGACCAGGCGGCGGCGATGGGCGCCATCGGCGATATGGATGCCTACCTGAAGTACCAGGCGGCGCTGGGGATGCGGGAGGCGGCCCAGCAGGGCGGGGCCGGCGGCCTGACGGGCGCCGGGGTCGGCCTGGGGGCCGGCGCGGCGATGGGCATTACCATGGCCCAGATGATGGGCCAGGCCATGCAGAAGCCCGCGCAGCCTGCCGAGCCCGCCGCGGCGCCAGCGGCTCCTAAGACCCCGCAGACGGCCGAGGAAGTTCAGGCGCTACTGGATAACCTGGACGCCCAGTTGGCCAGCGGGGCCATCTCCGAGGCGACCTACCAGAAACTCTATGCCAAATGGGAGGCGAAACTGAAGGAACTGCAGGGCGGGAAGTAGACGTGCCAGGCACTTTCAAGAGAATGTGGGACAACTGCTCGCAGTTGTCCCACAAACGTACAGGTAGAAAATCCGCGTCCTTTCCCATGAGGACCCCAACAGCCTGGCCGACCAAACCGCTCCTGGAAGGCACCGGGTTGCTGCTGGCCCTGGCGGCTGGCTGGTTTCTGGCGCGACTCCCCCTTCCGATGGCAGTGGCCCTGTTCGGCCTGGCCGCGCTGGTCGTGGGGACGGTCGCTGAGCCGCTGGTGGGAGTGGTGGCGGGCATTTTCGTGGGCCTTCTGCGCGCCTACCTGCAGCGAGAACTCCCCCAGATACCCGCCCAGATGGGCCATTTCTTCATTGCCCTGGCCCTGGCCGCCCACTGGGCGCGCGGCCTGCTCTATCGTCGCCTCCCCCTACCGGTCGGACGGGAGCATCCGGCCTTGTCGCTCTTCCTGCCGATAACGGCCTTCCTGGGCGTGACGGCCCTTTCCCTCTGGAACGCCACCGAGCCGTTTCTGGACTTCGGCTTGCCGGAACTGGTCAAGTGGGCCGAAATCGGACTGGTCCTCTGGCTAGTGGCCGAACGGGCCACCCCCCGTGCGCTCCCTGCGCTGATCGGGGGCATCCTGACGGTGGGCGTCTTCCAGGCCGGGGTCGGGCTCTACCAGTTCGCCTTCCTGGAGGGGCCGAAGCCCTTCCTCATCCCCGGCACCGAGTTCTACCGCGCCTACGGCACCTTTGACCAGCCCAACCCCTACGCCGGGGCCATCGGGATGATGCTGGCGCTGACGGTGGGGGTGCTGGGGGTCCAGGCGCTGGAATGTGCCGGGCACTTCTCCGGATGCCGGGCACAGCAGAGGTGGGCAGGCCTGGCCGTCCTGCTGAGCGGGAGCGCGCTGCTGGGCGGGGCGCTGGTGGCCTCATGGAGCCGGGGGGCGTGGATTGGCTTTGTGGCCGCACTGGCCGGGATGGCCCTGGCCCTTCCCCGAAAGGCCCGCTGGGGAGTCATCCTATCGGTCGGACTGGTGACGCTGTTTCTGGCCCTCTATGCTACCGGCCTGCTCCCGGAGCGGGTCGCGGCTCGCCTGACCGAATTCGCCGCCGACCTGCGGCTGCAGGACGTGCGGGGCGTGGGCATCAACGACGCCAACTACGCGGTGATAGAGCGGCTGGCCCACTGGCAGAGCGCGGTGGAGATGTGGCGCGCCCATTTCTGGACCGGGGTGGGATTGGGGGGATATGAGCCGGCCTATCCGGCCTTCGCGCTGATCAACTGGCCCCTCCCCCTGGGGCACGCCCACAACATCTACCTGAACATGCTGGCAGAGACAGGCCTCTTGGGCCTGATGGCGTACCTTCTTTTCTGGGGAGTGGTTTTCTGGCAGACGTGGCGGGCGACCCGCCGCGCCACCGGCCTGGCCCGGGGCGTGGCGATAGGACTGCTGGGAGCCTGGACTCATCTGACCGTCCACCACCTCTTTGATAACCTCTACGTCAACAATGTCCACCTGCTGGTGGGGTTGCTGCTGGGCATGCTAACAGTGGTGCGGACGGCCGAGACATAAAAGAACGTGCCAGGCACTTCCGGAAATGCCTGGCACGTTCCTGTCCCCAAATCCGCTATTCCTCTACCCAGACCCCGTTCTCCCGAATGACCTCTGCATACCAGCGACCGCTATCCTTGATGTACCGCTTCTGAGTGTCGTAGTCCACGTAGACCAGGCCGAAGCGCATCCGGTAGCCGTGGGCCCATTCAAAGTTATCCAGGAGCGACCAGACGAAGTAGCCCTGGATCGGCGCGCCGTCGGTGAGGGCGCGGTGGACCTGGGCGATGTGGTCCCGCAGGTAGCGGATGCGCCGTTCATCCCGCACCCGTCCGTCCAAATCCACCCCGTCCGGCACCGGGATGCCGTTCTCGGTGACCAGGATGACCGGGGGCCGGTAGTCGTTCCAGACCCGCATCAGCAGTTCGTACATCCCCGGCGGGTAGATTTCCCACATCTGGGAGTAGTCGCTCCCTTCCGGCTGGACCTGGGCCAGTTCCACCACCGGGAAGGAGGGGTCGTGGCGGGCCACCGCGCGGGAGTAGTAATTGACGCCCAGGAAGTCCATCGGCGTGGTGAGAACCTGTGCGTCCTCCGGCGAGACCTCCGGCACCAGCGACCCCAGGAGGGCCCGAATGTCTTCCGGATACCGTCCGAAGAAGATGGGGTCCAGAAACAACCGGTTCAGGATGCCGTCCATCCGCCGCGCGGCCAGTCGGTCCGCCTCGGAGTCGCTGGCCGGGTGGACGGGGCTGAGGTTCAGGGTGATGCCGACTTTTACCGGTCGGGAGACGGTGCTGCGGATGGCCTGGACGGCGTACCCATGGGAGAGGAGCAGGTGGAACGCGGCTTTTAGGGCGGCGGGGAAGTCCTGGATGCCGGGGGCGAAGTCCCCGAAAAAGTAGCCCAGCAGGGCCATCACGAACGGCTCGTTGTGGGTGATCCACCAGGCCACCCGGTCGCCCAGCCGCTTTGCCAGCACCCCGGCGTACTCGGCAAAATACTGGACGATGTCCCGATGGGGCCACCCGCCCCGGTCCTGGAGGGGTTGGGGCAGGTCCCAGTGGTAGAGGGTGACGACGGGTTCAATCCCCCGGGCCAGCAGCGCGTCCACCAACCGGTCGTAGAAATCCAGACCGGCGGGGTTGACCCGCCCGGTCCCTTCGGGCAGGACGCGCGGCCAGGACACGGAGAAGCGGTAGGCCTTCAGGCCCAGTTCGGCCATAATCTGGACGTCCTCCTCCCACCGGTGGTAGTGGTCGGCGGCGACGTCGCCGTTGTGGCCGTGGTAGATTTTCTCCGGATGCTCGTGGCAGAACGTATCCCAGATGGACGGCCCCTTCCCGTCCTCGTTCCAGGCGCCTTCTATCTGGTAGGCTGATGTCGCGGTGCCCCAGATGAAGCCATCGGGGAAACGGAGAAATCGTCGGTTGGACATGGAGACCTCCTGGTTGTGAGTGAGGTGTTACGGGAACACGACGATCCGGGCGTCGTCAAAAAATGCCGCCTTGTGAGGAACGGCCCAGTCCGGGCGAGCGAAGACGCAGACGGTGACCCGTCCCTCGCTTCCGACCCGCACCCGGGGGGAGCGCAGCACGACCAGGTCGTCGCTCTGATTGATGGAACGGATCTCGCTCCACCGCGCGCCCTCGCAGGATGACCGGCCCGATGGGTCAATCCCCGCCCGTACCTGGATGCCCCCCTCGTCGGCGTACCCTTTGGCTTTGATCTCAAACTGAACCTGAGTTCCAGGGGTGATGGTGATGACCTGGAAAAAGGTCAACTGGAACTTAGCATACTGGTCGGTGGACTCAATCTGGAGTGTGTTGCCGGTGATGAAGCGGACCGGATCGTCGGCATATTTGAATTTGGGATAGGCATAGGAGTTATTGGGGTCATACGGTTCACCCGAATGCCAGTTGACGAAAGGCTCCACCACCCAGCCGGGAATTTCGTAAAGAGTAATCTGGTCAAAGGTACCGTTGACCAGTTCAGGGGGCGGGATGGGCGTAGGGGTAAGAGTCGGGAACGGTGTGGGCGAAGGGCGTGGCGTGGGTGGAGGTTGTGTGGGACGGGGAGTGGGGGTGGGAGCGGGGGTGTACGTGGGCGTCGGCGTAAAGGTCGGCGGCAGGATGGACGTCGCGGTCGGAGAAGGTGTGAGGGCAAGCATGGCCTCCTGGCGCTGGGCCGCCAGGCGAGGGGTCCAGATAACGGCCGCGAGCATGCCGCCCAGCACCAGGCAATCTGCCAGCCCCAGCAGGATAATGATCATCCACTGCCTGCGTGTCATCGCTCCTCCTTGCAGGACCACCGGGTCTGTATTATCTCAGTGGGACAAATCCCAGGGTCGGGACGATGGCCTGGCCCTCCGTCAGAATCCAATCCAGATATGCCTTGACCACCCCGGTCGGCTCGCCCGCAGTGTACATGTACAGCGGGCGGGAGACCGGATAGGTGCCGTCATTGACCGTCTCCACGGACGGCAGGACGAATGGGCCGCCGGGGTCCCGCCCGACCGCGAGCACTTTCTGGTCTGGCGTCACGTACCCCAGGCCGTCGTAGCCGATGGCGTTGGGATTCTGGCGCACCTCGGTGCTGATGCCCTCCGACGAGGGCATCAGCAGCGTGTCCGGGGAGAAGAGCAGGTCGCTCTTGGGGTCCCCCAGTCGGACGACGTGCTCCAGAAAGTAGACGTACGTTCCGGAGTTGGACTCCCGGGAGAGGAGAACGATGGGCCGGTCTTCGCCGCCGACCTCCTTCCAGTTGGTGATTTTTCCGGTGTAGATGTCCGAAATCTGCTGGAGGGTGAGATGGTTCACCGGGTTGGAGGGGTGGACGACGACGGCGATCGCGTCCAGTGCGACGGTAAACTCCACCGGCGTGATGCCGTTGGCCCGCGCGGCCTCTATCTCCTCCGGCTTCATGGCCCGGGACGCGTTGGCGATGTGGGCGGTGCCGTTAATGAGCGCGGCGATGCCTGTCCCCGACCCTCCGCCGGTGACGGAAATGCGCACCTCCGGGTGCTCCTGCATGTAGGCCTCCGCCCAGGCCAGGGCCAGATTGACCAGGGTGTCGGAGCCGATGTTGACGATGGTCTGGACGGGGGCCGGGGTCTCCGTCGGTGACGATGGGGAGGAGCGGCACCCGACCAGCAGGCCTCCCAGGGCCAGGGCAACCAGCAGCCAGCGGTGACGGTTCAGGAGACGCATCGCTTCTGGGGCGCGTCGGTCAGTACTTGCGCACAATGGCCCGATACGACATCGGCTGGCGGCACTGGAGAATCTGCGTCTCCTCCCGCTGCCGCCGGACCTCGTTCAGGTCCAGCCGGGCCACCGCATACCCTTCCACCGGCTCGTCCACAATCCCGTGGATGTGGCCGGTGGGGCCGATGATGGCGCTCTGGCCGAAAAAGGTGTAGGAGGGTTCTTCCCCGACCCGGTTCGCGGCCGCCACAAAGACGGCGTTTTCGTACGCGCGCGCTTTCAGATACGTGTGCCACTCCTCCTGGCGGGGCGTCTCCCAGTTCGCCAGCACCACCAGTAGTTCGGCCCCGTCCAGAACCAAACTGCGGGCCACTTCCGGAAAGGCCAGGTCCCACCCGATCATCAGCCCGATGACGCCGAAATCGGTCTCAAAGGGCATCAGGCGATAGCCGGGGCGAAAAGCCATCCGCTCCTCCCCCCGCAGGTGGATTTTGTTGTATTGGCCGATGACCTCACCGTCCGGCCCGATGAGCACGGCGGAGTTATAGAGGATGCTCTCCACCCGCTCTTTGGTCACCAGACCGAAGGCGACGTGGACGCCGTAGTCGGCGGCGCGCTGGCCGATGAGGTTGACGGCCGGGCCGGGCACCCGCTGGGCCATCTGGGGGAAGCGCGGCCCCACCTCGTAGCCCGTCGTCACCAGTTCCGGAAAGACGATGAGGTCCACCGGTTGTTCGGTGGCAATGCGGCGGATGAATTCGCCCATTTTGGCCAGGTTCTCCTCCATCTGGCCGAGAACCGGCAACATCTGGACGGTCGCAACGGTGATTTCCGGCATGTGTGCTCCCTTTTAGAGAAGAATAGACTTTATTGGAAATAGCGCCAGGTGGCGCAGCACGCATCCTTTTGCTAAGGAAAATCTGCGCTCGTCCGCGTTCATCCGCGTCCTATTTCCAATGAAGTTTATTGGGCAACATTCGCATCCGCAGGGCGATAATACCCGGCAGCGGCGGCGATAAACGCACGGAAGAGCGGGGGGGGGGGGGGGGGGCGGGAGCGGAATTCCGGATGGAACTGGCTCCCCAGCATGAACGGATGGTCCGCCACCTCCGCAATCTCTATCAGTTGGCCATCTGGCGAGAGGCCGCTGAACACCAATCCCCCCCGCTCCAGCAGGTCGCGGAAGCGGTTGTTGACCTCAAAGCGATGGCGGTGGCGCTCCCGGACCTCGTCCACGCCATACGCGGCGGCGGCGCGGGTGCCGGGGACTAACCGACAGGGATAAAGCCCCAGCCGCATCGTCCCGCCCAGGTCCACCACTCCCCGCTGTTCCGGCAACAGGTCAATCACCGGGTAAGGGGTATGGGGGTCAAATTCGGTGCTGTTGGGGGAGTCGTTCCCCACCACCCGCCGGGCCGCCTCAATCACCATCACCTGCATCCCCAGGCAGAGGCCCAGGTAGGGGACCTGCCGGTCCCGCGCCCAGCGCGCGGCCAGGACCTTCCCCTCAATTCCCCGATACCCGAATCCACCGGGGACGACGACGCCGGCAACGCCCTCCAGCAGTTCCCAACCCCGTCCTTTTTCCAGGTCCTCCGAGTTGATCCAGCGGATGTCCACATCGTAGCCCAGGGCCAGGCCGGCATGGCGCAGGGCCTCCCGGACGCTGATGTAGGCATCGTGCAACTGGACGTACTTACCGACAATGGCGATGGGGAGAGTGGGTTTGGGGCGGTGGACTTCTTCCACCAGGCGGCGCCAGTCGGAAAGGTCAGGAGCGCTGCCTCCCAGGCCCAGCCGTCGGGCGATGAATTCGCCCACCCCGGTATCCTCCAGAAGTAGGGGCACCTCATAAAGGACGGGCGTGGTGACCATCGGCACCACCGCTTCCGGCTCCACGTCGCAGAAGAGGGCGATTTTCTCCACCAGCCCCCGGTCCACCGGATAGTCGGCCCGGGCGACAATCATATCCGGATGGATGCCCATAGAGCGGAGTTCCCGCACGCTGTGCTGGGTGGGCTTGGTCTTCAGTTCGCCGGTCGCGCCGATATACGGCAGAAAGGTCACGTGGACGAAGAGGGTGTTCTCCCGCCCCACGTCCCGGCGCATCTGGCGCAGCGCCTCCAGGAACGGCTGCCCCTCAATGTCCCCCACCGTCCCCCCGACCTCCACAATCACCACGTCGGCTTCGGAGACGCGGCCTACCAGCATGATGCGCCGCTTGATCTCGTCGGTAATGTGGGGGATGACCTGGATGGTGCCGCCCAGGTAATCGCCGCGCCGCTCCCGGGCGATGACTTCGGCGTAGACCTGCCCGGCGGTGACGTTGCTGGCCCGGGTGAGGTTTTCGTCAATGAACCGTTCGTAGTGACCCAGGTCCAGGTCGGTCTCCGCCCCGTCGTCGGTGACGAAGACCTCCCCGTGCTGGTAGGGGGACATGGTGCCGGGGTCCACGTTGAGGTACGGGTCCAGTTTCTGGATGGTGACGCGCAGTCCCCGGGCTTTGAGGACGCGGCCGATAGCCGCCGCCGTCACCCCTTTCCCCACGCTGGAGAGCACACCACCAGTGCAGAAAATATATTTGGGCATCGTCCTGGTCTGTTCTCTACCGTCTGGGGTCTGACTACAGCATCCGCTCCAGGTCCTCGGCGGCGCGGCGCATCTCCAGGAAGACCAGGCCCAGTTTGGCGGTGGAGCGGGCCATCACCGTCAGGACGGCGTCCGTGCCGACGGCGGCCAGGAGGACATACCCGCCCGCGCCTTTGACGTAGACCTGGTCCAACTCGCCCCGTCCCAGTTCCCCGGCGATGCGCTCGCCCAGGGAGAGCATGGCGGCGGACATGGCCGATACCCGGTCTTCCTCCACGCCAGAGGGGAGGGCCGAGGCGATGGTCAGGCCGTCCACGCTGACCAGCGCGGACGCTTCCACATCCGGCGTGCTCCGCTGCAATTCCTGCAACCGCTCTACCAGTTTTTCTGAGCGCGCTCTTGGCATACCCCCCACCCCCTGAGATATGGAGCCTGCTCCGGAATCACAGCACAGACTATATCACGGAAAAAGGGAGATGTCAAACTCTGGGATAGGGCTTCGGCGTGTTCCTGAAAGATGCTCTTTTGCAGCGGAATTATTTGGGATCGGCGTTCTCCTCTGCACCGTTTTCAGCGTTTTCCAACAACCAGAGCGGGAGGGATTTGCCCAGGTATCGTTTCATGTGCTGCAGATGGGTGCCGGCCCAGTAAATCCGTCCGCAGGTCGGGCAGACCCCGAACCGTTTCTGCGTTTGCAGGACGTAGGGGGGTACCCGGTCGGCGACCTGCTGGGGAGTGGCGGACTCCAGCGGCACGTTACAGAGGCTACAGCGAGAGAGGGCCGGGTGGGGGGGGGGTCCCAACGTCTCCACCACCTGCCGGACCTGTTCCGGCACTCGCTCCGACTCTATGAGCAGCGTCCGCAGGCCCCGCCGGGTTGCCAGCGCGCGGTCCCGGGTCAGGAGGATGCGGCCTTCCGCGCGGGCGCGGCGGGCCAGTTCCAGGTCGTCGGCGTCGTTCTCGTAGGCGGTATCATACCCCAGGAGCCGGAGCCAGCGCGCCAGCCGCCCCAGCATCCCGTCGGCCAGAAGGCGGAGAGAGTCGTCCATATTGGTCATCCGATCACCCGGGGTCAGAGGGATGATGCGCTCTTATTATCTCACAACTTGCCAGAAAGTTAAAGTGCCCCCTCTGGGGTTTGACAAAATTACCTATTGGGTGTATAGTGAGCATAGAATCCACATCCGGTTTCCCGCTTTCCTGCTTTTCGTCCAGCTTCATCCTGACCCGTCCTCACCCCGACGCGGAGCGCTCTCAGCGGAGATGACCCGGTCCATCTATCGGTGTGTTTGTGTCCCTGCAGAGAGAGGAGGTGCTGCTTCAGAATATGGACTTCTTTCCGACCCCTGTCGTCCGCGCCGTACCCTATCCCCTTGCAGCTACACAAGGAGGTCAACTATGCTCAAAAAAATCTTCTCCCTATCTCTGATCGCTCTGCTGCTTATTGCCTTTCTTTCAGGCTGTGCCCCCAAGCCCAAAGAGCCCTCGCTGATGGAAATCTACGCTGTCCTGAAGAACAAGCAGTTCGTAGACCTTACCCATGCCTTCCACCCTGGCATCCCCCACTGGCCGGGCTTCCCGGACGAGAAACGGACCACCCTTTACTGGTATGAAGAGGGCAAGGGCACCCTGGGCTCCGGCTTCTACGCCGAGGAGTTCTGTCATGTGGGACAATGGGGCACCCACGTGGACCCGCCTGCTCACTTCATCAAAGGACTGCGTACCGTGGACCAGATTGACGTCAAGGAGATGATTCTCCCCCTGGTCGTCATAGACATCCATGAGAAGGTGGCGCAGAACCCGGATTACACTGTCACGATGGACGACGTGAAGGCGTGGGAGGCAAAGTACGGACCCATTCCCGAAGGCGCGTTCGTCGCCCTGCGCACCGACTGGTCCAAACGCTGGCCCGATATGGCCGCGATGCGAAACGAGGACATGCAGGGGATTGCCCACTATCCAGGTTGGAGCATGGAGGTGCTGAAGTACCTCTACGAGGAGCGCAAGATTACTGCCTCGGGCCACGAGACGACGGATACCGACCCGGGCATCGCGACCAGCAAAGGGGATTACTCCCTGGAGGCCTATATCCTGAACACCAACCATTTCCAGATTGAACTCCTGACCAACCTGGATAAGGTCCCGGAATACGGAGCGCTGGTCGTGGTGGCCTTCCCGAAGCCGAAGGATGGCTCCGGCTTCCCGGCGCGGGTCTTCGCCATTCTGCCATAAAATAGGGTTGGGCGCCCTCTCGGCGATAGCTCATCTGCGTCCCTCCGCGCTGATCTGCGCCCTTCAGAAAAACCGCAAATTTCCATAGAGCGGGATTGACAGGAACTATGCCAAAAAGCCCTGATGGCCCTCCTCCCCCGGGTCCGGGAAGCGCTGGGAGGCGGCGATATGTCCTGGTGGGACCTCTGTCCCGCCTGTCGGCGCAGGGTTCTGGCCGATAACGTTGTCCAGGCCGCTGGCCCACGAATTGCGGACTGATTGCGGCCTGGCGAATTTAAGGTAGAATGGGGTTTGCCGTAGCGGCCCTCGGTCGTTATGGCAAACCCCTTTTTCATTCAACGGCATTTTGCAACTTAACCATCTTACGCCCGACCGTGAACGGTCGGGCTCAGATGCAAAGCCCCACGGGCGATCAGAAAGCCCCGAAGAAGCTTCGCAGGGTGAGCCCGATGCTTTAGCGTCGGGCGAAACGCAGCGCCCATTATTAGACTTTATCGGAGATAGCGCCAGGTGGCGCAGCACGTATCTTCTTTATAAGAAAATCTGCGCTCGTCCGCGTTCATCCGCGTCCTATTTCCGATGAAGTTTATTGCCGGAACAATTTGCCCAGTTGCATTCTGCCGTTGGACTTCCACCGTGATTCCTGGAGGAGATTTGAACAACCGGCTGAACGGGTTGCGAAGAGGTCTGGCTGACGCGGGGTTGGATGCCGCTGTGCTGGTCCATCCCCGGGACGTCCTCTACTACGCCGGGACGGCCCGTCCGGCCACGCTGGTGGTGGGGCCGCAGGAGGCTGTCCTCCTGGTGCGCCGGGGGCTGGATCTGGCCCACCGGGAGGCCACCCTGGAGCGGGTGGAGCCGGGGGGCGGCTGGGATACCGTCGCGGCAGTGCTGGCGGCCCAGGGGCTGACCGGCGGCACCCTGGGGGCCGACCTGGATGTGATGCCCGCCCAACTCTACCGGCGGATGCGGGATGCCCTGCCCGGCTGGGAGATAGAGGACGTGAGCCCTCTGGTCCTGGCCCAGCGCATGGTCAAAGACCCGGAGGAAATCCGGGCCACGGAGCGGGCGGCGGCCGTCGCCGATGCGGGCCACGCGGCCCTGCCCCCTATCCTCCGTCCCGGCATGAGCGAACTGGCCCTGGCGGCAGAGGTGGAGGCCGCGCTGCGGCGAGCCGGCCACGAGGGCTACCAACCCTTGCGCTACCCCGGCGCGCGCGGCGGCGGCGTCCTCCTGATGAGCGGCGAAAACCTGACCGTGCGCGGCGGCCACGGCCTGGTCATCACCGGCGCCGGCCTGAGCCCGGGCACCCCCTACGGCCCCTCCCGTCGGGAAGTCCGCCCGGGCGACCTGGTGGTGCTGGACATCGGCGCCACCTACGACGGCTACACCGCCGACGAATCCCGGACCTATGTGGTGGGGCGGGCAACGGCGGCCCAGGAGGCCCTCTTTGAGGCCGCGCTGGCGGTGGAGGAGGCCGTTTTCTCCGCCCTTCGCCCCGGCGTCCCTGCTGCCGAGGTCTACGCGGCGGCGGAGGCGGTAGCGGCCCGGGGCGTGCCCCCTCACTTCCCGCCAGGACGCCTCTCCCTGCCGGGCTTCGTCGGCCACGGCCTGGGCCTGGAAATAGATGAACCCCCCGTCCTCTGGCCGCGCGAAGAGACCCCCATCGCAGCCGGGATGGTCCTGGCGGTGGAGGTGGAACTGAATGCCCCCGCCGACGGTCTGATGGCCAAAGTGGAGGATACCCTCGTCGTGGAGACGGAGGGTCCCCGTCTTCTCACCCACGCGCCGCGCCGACTGCAGGCTTGCCTTCTGAGTGAACCGTAGTAGAATAGCTGGTAGCCGGAAGGGAATAGCTGGTAGCCGGAAGGGATTAGCTGGTAGCCGGAAGGGGATAGCCGGTAGCCGGAAGGGATTAGCCGATAGCCGGAAGTTGTCCGGAGGAGCCAATGCCCGAAAAGATTCTCGTCTGTGTCGCATGGCCCTACGCCAACGGAGACCTGCACGTCGGCCACCTGGCGGGCGCCTACCTGCCCGCCGATATTTTCGCCCGCTACCACCGTCTGGCCGGCAACGATGTCCTCATGGTCTCCGGCTCCGACTCCCATGGCACCCCCATCACCGTCCGGGCCGAAAAGGAGGGGGTCTCCCCGCGCGAACTCTTTGAGCGCTACCACGCCCGTTTCCTGGATACCCAGCAGCGCATCGGCATCAGTTATGACCTGTTTACCCACACCGACACGGAGAACCACTACCGGGTGGCGCAGGACATCTTCTTGCGGCTCCTGGAACGGGGCTACATCTACCGTCAGACCCAGGTCCAACTCTACTCGGAGGCCAGCGGTGTCTTCCTGCCCGACCGGTACGTGGAGGGGACCTGTCCCCACTGTGGCTACACCGAGGCGCGCGGCGACCAGTGCGACAACTGCGGGCGGCTCCTGGACCCGCTGGACCTCATCAACCCCCGCAGCAAGATAGACGGCAGTACCCCCGTCCCCCGGGAGACGGAGCATTTCTTCCTGGACCTGCCCGCCCTGCAGGAGCGCATCGCGGCCTACCTGAACGAGGACAAGGAGCACTGGCGGCCCAACGTCCTGGCCTTCTCCCGCAACTACGTCGCCGCCGGGCTCCAGGGCCGGCCCATCACCCGCGATATTGAGTGGGGCATCCCCGTCCCCCTCCCCGGCTACGAGGGCAAGCGGCTCTACGTCTGGTTTGAGGCGGTCATCGGCTACCTCTCCGCCAGCATTGAGTGGGCCCGCAACCAGGGCCGCCCCGAGGCCTGGAAAGAGTGGTGGTACGACCCCGCCGCCCGTTCCTTTTACTTCATCGGCAAGGACAATATCCCCTTCCACACCATCATCTGGCCCGCCCAGTTGATGGGGATAGAGCGATTGTACGAGGACAACCCTGCCCGTCGCCTGAACCTTCCCTACGACGTCCCGGCCAACGAATTTATGAACTTGGAGCGGGACAAGTTCTCCAAGAGCCGGGGGATTGTCATTGAACTCCCTGTCTACCTGGACCATTTCGCGCCGGATCCGCTGCGGTACTACGTGGCCTCGGTGATGCCTGAGACGCGGGATACGGACTTTCTCTGGGACGACTTTGTCCGCCGCAACAACGACGAACTGCTGGCGACCTGGGGCAACCTCTGCCATCGGGTGCTCACCTTCGCCCACCGGCACTTTGAGGGCCGGGTGCCGGTACCGGGATTGATGGACCGGGCCGACGTGGGCCTGCTGGCCCGGATAGATGTGGCCTTCGGCCCCATCGGCCGGATGCTGGCCGGATGCCAGTTCCGCGCCGCCCTGGGCGAGGCCATGGCCCTGGCGCGGGAGGTCAACAAGTACCTGGAGGAGAAAGGCCCATGGTTCCAGATCAAGGAGGACCGGACGGCGGCCGGGACCACCATCTACGTCGCCCTGCGGGCCATTGACTCCCTGAAGATTCTGCTAGCTCCCTTCATCCCCTTCTCCTCCGAAGCGCTCCACCAGTACCTGGGCTACGAAGGGACGCTGTTCGGTCGGCAATATGTTGCCACCTTCCGGGAGAACGACCGGGTCCACGACGCGCTCTGCTACGACCCTGCCGGAGCGGTGGGACGGTGGGCCCCCAGCGAACTGCCGGCCGGTCAGCCCCTCCGTCCCCCCCAGCCGCTCTTCCGGAAACTGGAAGTAGAGGAGGTGCGGGCCGTCTTCGGCCTGTAGCACCGGCAAAGTCCCGCGTGTTGGAACTTGCGGGAAGTTTCCTTAATCCTGAGTGAGAAAGGAGCAAAATGAAGCAGCATCGGATTCTCCTTGGTGGAGCGCTGCTGGTGCTGGCGGCGATGGCCTGCTCCCTGCCCGGCCTGGGCACGCCGCCGTCCATCGGCGAGCCGGGCGCTGGCGGTGGCGCGCCGAAGGCCCTCTTCCAGGACGACTTCAGCGACCCCAAATCCGGCTGGGAGGTCGGGGAGTACGACGCTGGCAAGGTGGGTTACGGCGACGGCTACTACTACGTCGTCTCTTACGGGGACGGAGACACAATGTGGGGCGTCGCCAACCGGTCCTTCACCGACGTGGTGATAGAGGTGGATGCCACCCAGGTCTCCGGTCCCGCCAACAACAACACCGACTACGGCGTCATCTGCCGGACGGCAGACCCGGAGAGCGGAACGGGCTACTATCTGCTGATCTCCGGCGACGGCTACTACGCCATTGCCAAGGGGACGGATGAAGGGTATGAGTGGCTGGTAGATTTCACCGAATCCAGCGCTATCCGGCAGGGGAATACGTCCAACCACATCCGCGCCGTCTGCCAGGGCTCCAAACTGAGCCTGACGGTCAACGGCGTCCTGGTGGCGGAAGCGGAGGACTCAGAATTCACCAGCGGCGACATCGCCCTGACCGCCACGTCCTATGAGAATACCCCCACCGAGGTCCGCTTTGACAACCTGGTGGTTACAAAGCCGTGACCAGAATTCCCTCAGGCTTCATAGCCCAAGGGGGATGGGGGGGTAACGAGCAGTTTATGGCGACTTTGCCGTCGCAAACTGCTTGTCATCTCCACTGGAGCGGTCTGCCCAAAACTGAAGTTGGGGCTTGCCAAAATCGCCGAACACCGGTATAATACGGGCGCATTCGGGGCGTAGCGCAGTCCGGTTAGCGCGCAGCGTTCGGGACGCTGAGGTCCGGGGTCCAAATCCCCGCGCCCCGACCAATAGAAAAGAAGTGCCCGGCACCTGAAAGTGCCGGGCACTTCTATTTATCGCTCCAGAATCTGTCGCCACAGGAACCACGCTCCCTTCCGCCCCCCCGGCCCCTGGGGTGCGCGGTCGTAGTAGAGGTCAAAGACGTCCCCTTCCGCCGTGCGGACGCGATAATAATCCCGCCCCACGCCCCAGGTGCCGCGCCGCTCGGCGGCCTTCGCCCGGTACGAGCCCCGCTCCTTCACGTAGAAGGCCAGGCTCTTGCCGCGCAGGTGGTAATCGTGCCACTCCTGGAGGACTGCTACCACCCGATACGTCCGCCCTTCCCAGACGAATCCGTCCGGTGGGCCGGGCCGCTTCTCCAGCGCAGGCGGGCGGTCGTGGATGACCTCCACCGGGACGCCGATAAAACGGGCCGGAAGGTCGGAATCCATGCTCCCCCCTGTGGGCGACCGCGAGGGTCAACGATACTAACCCTGAACGTGCCAGGCACTTTCAGAAGTGCCTGGCACGTGCCAGGCAGATATGGGACAACTGCAAGCAGTTGTCCCACAAACAGTGCAGATGTAGCGCCGGCCGCCAGGCCAGTGCAGGCAAATAGCCTGCGCTCCGCGTTCGCACTATGACCGCGAGGGTTGCCCCTACACTCCCCGGTACAACCCCCCGTCCACCAACAGACTGATACCGGTGATGTACGAGGCGGCGGGGGACGCCAGAAAGGCGACCGCACGGGCCACCTCCTCCGGGGTCGCCATGCGGCCCAGAGGGATGGCGGCGGTGATTTTCGCCTCCTCCGCTTCCACCGTCGTGCCGTTGCGGGCCGCCCGGTCTGCCAGCAACTGCACCACCCGCTCTGTCCGGGTCCAGCCCGGGCAGACGGCGTTCACCCGGATGCCGTCCGGCGCCAGTTCGTCGGAGAGAGTCTTGACCAGTCCCACCACGGCCATGCGCAAGCTGTTGGAGAGAATCAGGTTGGGCAGCGGTTGCTTCACGCTGACAGAGGTCATGGCGACGATAGCGCCCTCTTTCTGGGCCCGCATGGTAGGGACGACGGCCTGGCAGAGGCGGACGACGCTCATCAGGGTCAGTTGGACGGCGGCCTCCCAGTCGGCGGGGGTCAGTTCCAGGAAGCGGCCTGGGGGAGGGCCTCCGGCGTTGGTCACCAGGATGTCTATCCGGCCGAAGCGGGCGCGGGCGGCCTCCACCACCCGCTCCGCGCCCTGCGGGTCGGCGACGTCGGCGGGGACGGCGACCACTTCGGCGCCGGTGGCCGCGCGGATGGCCTGCGCGGCGGTCTCCAGTGGTCCCTCCTGACGGGCACAGATGACCACTTGAGCGCCCTCCCGGGCCAGTTCAGCGGCCACTGCCCGGCCCAGCCCCCGGCTGGCGGCGGTCACCACCGCGACTTTGCCCTGCAGTCCCAGGTCCATGCACTCCCTCCCAGAGATTGAGTCTCGCGATGATCAGCAATAGCCCGCCTCCCGCAGCCAGGTCACTGCATCTCGCAGAGTCTCTTCAAATGGGCGGAGCGTCCACCCCAATTCTTGGTGGGCCTTGCTGCTATCGTACCAATGATAGCGGGCGAAGACGTGGTAAAAGGTTCGGCTGAAAATTGCCCCATCCGTCAATGGCTCCCCCACGACGCAGAGAATCCAGAGGAGCCCATTGGGCATCACCCAGCGGGGAGGACGGCGGCCCAGCATATGGGCCAGTTGGGCGAAAAATTCCCGGTAAGTCATCCGGTAACCACCAGCAAAGTAGCGCTCACCGATGCGGCCTCGCTCCATGCCCAACACCAGCGCCTCAGCTGCATCCCGAACGTCCACGAAACTCATCCCCCCACAGGTGGCGAAAAACAGTTGCTTTTTGACAAAAGCAGTGATGATTTGGGAGGAGGAAAGGTAGACGTCCCCGGGGCCCAGGCAGTAGCCAGGGTAGACGCTGATAACAGGGAGGCCATCTTCCACCCGCTCCCGCACGGCCAGTTCAGCGGCCCGTTTCGCCTCAAAATACCCCACTTCAGTGTTTCCCAGGTTGTAGGAAGCATCTTCTGTGATAGGGCGTGGGCCGTCGGAGGCACCGATGGCAGTTGTGCTTCCCAGGTAGACAATGCGGGGCACTCCTGCTTCTCGTGCGGCGTCCATCAGGCAAATGGTGGCCTGGACATTATCCCGGAACAGTCGTGCCCGCTGGCTGGGGCGCGGGGAGACGAATCCCGCCGCATGGTATAATTGCTCGCAGCCTTCCAGGGCGCGCCGCAGTGTCGCTGGCTCCAGAAGGTCCCCTTCTATGACCTCCACGTCCAGGCCGTCCAGGTTGACCCGACTGCTGGTGGGGCGGACAATCACCCTGGGACGGATACCCCGCATGTTGAGTCGGGCGACAACGTGCGAACCGATAAACCCTGTGGCACCGGTGACAACAACGTTCATTCGGGCTTCTCCGAGATGGTCTGACCCAGATGTGGGTGCGGCGGCCCGTAGGGCCGCCGCCGCACCCCCGCTCCCTACGGGAGCCCCAACTCTGCCCGTTTCTCCGGCGTGGGAATCCCGTTCTCGTCCCAGCCCCGCAGGCGGTAGTACTCCGGCAGCATCCGGTCCAACTCCACCACATGCCCCTTCGCCGGCCCCTCCGGCATCGGCTCATACAGCATCCGGGGCGGAAGGGTGTCGTCGGCCCGGGAGAACCCCGCCCGCACCAGGAACATCCGCTCCAGGTTGTAGACCCGCTCCCCGGCCCGGAGCAGCGTCTCCTCATCGTACCCGGCGCCGGTGGCGTACTCCATCAGCCGGGAGATGCGCACTGGCTCCACGTTGTACGTCGGCTCAAAGAGATAGCGGATGCTCAGGAAGACGCAGAGCCCCGTTGCATCTATGATGGTGAAAATGTCCTCAAAGTACTTCACCAGCCGGGGTTTGTCTTCCCAAGAGAGAGGGTCCACCTTCTTGGGGACGCCGAAGACCTCCATGTAGGCCGTATCCCCGGCCATATGGGAGGCGCCGATATTGGAGGTGGCGTAGAGAAGGCCCATCCCCTTGGCCCCGCGCGGGTCGTAGGCAGGGAACTCCTGCTTCTTGGCGCTCATAGAGAACTCCGGATGGCCGTAGTGGGAGGCCAGGCGGTAACTGCCCTGGGCGATGAGGTCGCCGAAGCCCTCCCGCAGGCCGGCCAGCCGGACCATCTCCACCACCGCCTCGCCGTCTCCGAAGCGCAGGGGGCGGCCAATATCCGACTCGGGGATGAGGCCCAGTTCGTACATCTCCATCGCGCAGGCGATGGTCACCCCGGCGGAGATGGTGTCCAGGCCCAGTTCGTTGCAGACGTAGTTGGCTTTGGTGATGGCGGCCAGGTTGTCCACGCCGCAGGCGCTGCCCAGGGAGCCGATGGTCTCGTACTCCGGCCCCTCCCCTTCGCCGCCGAAGACCGGGTCCTCCACCCGCGTCACCCGGCCGCAGGCGATGGGGCAACCGTAGCAGGCCTTAGGCCGGATCAGATACTTCTGGTTGAGCGTCCGTCCGGAGATGGCCTCCGCCCCGGCAAAGACCCCCGTCCGGAAGTTGTAGGTGGGGAGGATGCCCACTTCGTTGGTGACGGGGGGCACATAAGCGGTGCCGTAGGTACGCAGAGTGGCCTTTCCCGCCGCCACCGCTTGCTTGACCTCCTCCACTACCTGGTCGGAGAGAGCTTTCAGTTCGGCCGGATGGGCCAGGGGAATGCGGCGGGTGCCGCGCACGACGACGGCCTTGAGGTTCTTAGAGCCCATGACCGCGCCCACGCCGGAGCGGGCGGCGGCGCGGTGTTTCTCGTTCAGGATGGCCGCGATGGGCGCCAGTCGCTCCCCCGCCGGGCCGATGCAGGCCACCCGCGCGCGGGGGTCCGTCTCCGCCCGCAGCATGTCTTCGGTCTCAAAGACCGTCCGGCCCCAGAGGTGGTCGGCGGAGCGAATCTCCACCCGGTCGTCGTTCACCCAGAGGTAAACGGGCCGCTCTGCTCTTCCCTCAAAGATGAACAGGTCAAAGCCGGTGCGCTTCATCTCGGTGGGGAAGAAGCCGCCGGAGTTGGAGCAGGAGAGCGCCCCGGTGAGCGGGGATTTGGTCACCACCATGTAGCGGTTGCCCGTGGGGACCGGGGTGGCGGTGAGGGGCCCCGTAGCGAAGACCAGTTTGTTCTCCGGGGAGAGGGGGTCGGCCTTCGGGTCCATCTCGTCGTAGAGGTAGCGGATGGCCCACCCCCGCCCGCCGATGAAGTCCCGGGCCATGCGGGGGTCCACCTCTTCTACCCTGGTTTCCCCGGTGGTGAGATTGACTCTGAGGATTCTGCCGTTCCAGCCGTACATGGTACCTCCATTCAGGGGTTAGGGGTTAGCCGGTAGCCGGAAGTTAGCCGCCGCCGATGGCGGGAAACAGACAGAGGACGTCTCCTTCCTGGAGCACCTGGCCCGGCGGAGGGGTGCGCCCGTTCACCAGGACGACGCTCTCCTCCGGAGGCACGGGCAATTGGGCCAGGACGTCCTCCACCCGGGCATCCTGGGGGACCTCTGCCTCATACGAAGAAGTACAACCAGGGGGTAGATATTGCTGATAATGGGCCAGCAATTTGATGCGGATTTTCATGGTCGGACCTCTGATGAGCAGGTTTGCATTGTCTCTTCCTACCCCGCGTGGTAATCGTATTGTACTATAGAAACCGACAACGACAAGCGGCCGCGAGAAGTTTGGCTTTTTCGCCAGCGGGGACGGCCCTCACTCCCACCTCCGACCCCCCGTTCAACTTTGGCCTTTTTGCCCGTAGTGGCTTCCCATAGCCCGCCGCAAACCCTTTCCCCTCCCCTCGCCCCCGGTGGGAGAGGGGAGGGGCCAGGGGTGGGGTGAGG
>JACIWQ010000240.1 GCA_014360895.1 Thermoflexales bacterium
TTCTACGTGCTGGACGGGGAGGGGGTGATTCGCCGTTCGGGCTTTGCGGTGAGGGAGGAGGAGATAGAGGCGCTGGTGGCGGGCAAGGAGTGAAAGGGGGTGGGGATATGGAGCGGAGAGGATAGACGAAGACGGGAGTATGTTCAAAGGAATCCGATTCCACTCGTTTGGGAGGAGGTGAACGATGAAAGGGCGATGGCTAATGCAGGTGCTTTGGGGGATGCTGGTAGTGGCCTTCCTGCTGGCGGCGGCCTCGCTGGCAACGGCGCGGCCGGTGGGGGCAGGTTCTGGAGCGCCGCCTCAGCCAACAGGGTGTCCGTATACCGAATGCACCTTTTGGCAGGTCGGGCCCTGTATCAGCTGCTGGAACCCTTGGTCGGGAAGGGACGCTGTCCGGTGGTGCCGTGTATGTGACCCGTGCTTTGGCACCTGCAGCAACTGGTGGAGAGAAGAAGAGTGTCGTCGCGAGTGCGGGTATTAGTGGAGCGGGGCAGGGCATGCCCTCCCAAGGGCGTGCCCTGCTTGCCCATCTGGTAGCAGGAGGGAGAAAAGAGATGTCCAGAATTTACAGCCCTGTTTTACGCAAAGGGAGTACTCTCACCGTTTTACTGTCATTGGGTTTAGGAGCGCTCACTACGATTATGATGCTGATCGCATCCCTCTCTACGGGGATGTTAGTAATCATAGAGCAAGATTTAAGCCGCTTCTGGCGGACTACTTATGACATTCTGGTGCGGCCAGCGGGCACCCGATCTCCCATAGAGGAGAAATACGGCCTGGTAGAAGCCAACCATCTTTCCGGAATCCCGGGAGGCATTTCATTTGCCCAGTATGAGGAAATCCGGGATATTCCAGAAGTGGAAGTCGCGGCGCCCGTGGCTATGTTGGGATATCTGATGGAGGAGATCCCCGTTCACAATTTTGGTCTTCCCTCCGAAGAGGGGTTATATGAGAAGGTCACGGGAATTATACAAGACGATGGAGTCCACCCACCCACTTTCCGCCCGATCGTCACGGGCTATTATTATATTACCCCCAGTGCGCAAGAGAGAAATGTTCCAGGCATCAATGTCAACCCTCCAACGGGTATCGGCGATTACTTTGATATGCCTTTTTTATTGGCCGGGATTGACCCGGCCCAGGAGGCCGCACTGGTGGGGCTGGATCGCGCGCTGGTAAAGGGAGCATTTCTGAGCGGCGAAGAGGCCCTGCCCATTAAGACGGATGTGGATTACATGGGCAATCCGATCAGCCGGACTCACATCCCTGTCCTGATCAACGCCACTCCCTACATTAGTCTGACCCTCAGGACCGAGTTGTGGCGCGTGGTGTTGCCCGCCGAAATCTCTGGCCTGGACGACCTGGCGGCCCAAAGCCCGGAATATAGGCGTTCCCTACCCAGGCAACTAATCGCCGTCCAGGAGAGCAACAGCGAAGCCCTTTATCGGAAAGTGGTGGAGAATCTCTTCCATAGGACCGCCAGCTTTGCCCTGCTCCACGAGTCGCTGATAGGCATTCCGTCTCCGATTCAATATCGGGAACTTGCCCCCCCTTTTTCTGTTGAAGAAGATGTAGTGCTGGAAATTGTGCTTCCACCAGAAGCGGAAGAGCAACCGAAGGTCTGGACGGTCGGGTCTCTGTATGGGGAAAGGCCTTACCGCGAGGGAAGCCTCGTTGCCGTGGGAGATGAAAGAGCCCGAGTGGGTGCGTTTTTTTCCATATATACCAAGGGGGTTTTTGATATTGAGATGATACCCCGACCGATGGACGTGAGCCGTGTTCCGCTGGAAACTTACTTTCCTCCAGTAAGTATTCTCCGATACGACGAAGAAGGCCACCCCGTTGCACCTCGTGTTCTTCGCCCAACTCTCAATTGGGCTGGATATATTCAACCTCCACCACTTCTGCTGACTACCCTGCAGGCAGCCCGATTGTTACGAGGCGACGACTGCATCAGTGCCATCCGCGTCCGCGTCGGCGGGATTGACCAACTCACCCCCCAGGCCCAGTCCAAAATAGAAGCCGTCGCCTCCGAAATCCACCGCAAAACCGGCCTGGACGTGGACATTATGGTCGGCTCTTCCCCCCGCCGACTCCTCGTCCACATCCCCGGCATCGGCTACGTGGAAGAACAATG
>JACIWQ010000241.1 GCA_014360895.1 Thermoflexales bacterium
GACGAGTACGAGGGTTAGGTGTAGAGGAGCAGGTAGACCCCGGTTCCGCCGACGATGCTCAGTAGCCACAGCGCCAGGCTGATGCGCATCAGCCAGAGGGGACGGCGGGGCGGCCATTGCCGGCGCCAGTTCATCCGCACGACGGTGTAGGTCATCAGCGCCTGGGCCAGACCACCAGTCATGCCGTGCATAAAGGGGACAACGGTGGCGGGTTGGGCGAAAACGCTGCTGCCCAGCCGGATCAGCCCCAGCCAGGGCCCGACCATCCCCAGGAGGATGGGCAACCAGGCCAGGAAGGTTACCCAGGCCATCCGGCGGCAGTGTTGGGGGAACGCCCTCCGGCGGGCGATCCCCCATCCCCCCACAGCGACCATCCCCAGCACCCAGAGGCCGATCAGGATCAGGTCGGCGCTGAGCCGCGCTCCGCTTCCCAGGAATCCGGGCATAGAAGTCTCCTTTTTGCTGCTATGCCAGCACCAAACGTAATCCCAGAATAAAGAGCAGCACCAGCACAAGAACCCGGAATCGCTCCGGATTCAGAAACCGGTCCAGCCGCCCGCCGACCAGAAACCCCACAATCAGCGCGGGCAAGGCGATCAGATAGGCCCGGGTGACCACCCGGGTCATGTTGTGGGCCAGCAGATGGCCCGCGATGACCGTCACGTCGTTGAAGATGAAGAGAGTCTGAAGGTTGGCCTTGAACTCATCGGGGGGCCACTCCAGCGCCTGGCCGTAGACGATGAGCGGCGGGCCGGAGGTGTTGTAGGCCCCGCCCAGCATCCCGGCCAGAAAACCGACTCCCCAGGCCCAGGGGCGCCCGTTGGGCCGGGGGATGCGAAACCCCACGAGGGCGTACAGAGCGTAGAGGGAGATTACCGCACCCAGGACGCCCAGCACAATCCGCTCATCTATCTGCCGCAGGGCCAGGATTCCCAGTGGAATACCGAAAACCATCCCCACCAAGAGCGGGTAGACGGCGTGGGGGCGGATTCCGGCCCGGTACCGGCTCAGCATCAGCAGGTCCACCGTCGTGGTGATGAGGGCGACCAGGGGCGTGGTGGTGTGAATGCCCACCAGGGCCGGCAGAATGGACATCGGAATCAGTCCGGAGCCGAAACCGGTCAGCCGCTGGGTCAGCGCGGCGACGAAGGTGACCAGCGCGATCAGCACGTCTATTCCCAATCTAACGTTTCCTCAGGTAAGAAGTGAGATTCACGTCATGCAGGAGGCCCGATGACGGAGCGTTCAACGAACATCCCTGTGGACATTCTGGCGATTGGCGCTCATCCCGATGATGCGGAAATCGGTTGTGCAGGGTTGCTCCTGAAGGCGAAGGAGCGTGGCCTGCGGACGGGGATTCTCGTGCTCACCCAGGGGGAGATGGGGACGTTTGGCGACCCCGAGACCCGACGGGCGGAGGCCGAGGCCGCCGCCCGCATCCTGCAGGTGGACGCGTTCCGCATTCTGGACCTGCCGGACGCGCGCATAGAGTTCAACTACGAAAACACCCTGCGCATTGTGGAGGTCCTGCGGGAATGGCGCCCCCGCTTACTGCTTTCTCCCCACGAGGATGACCATCATCCCGACCATGTGGCAACGGCGCGGCTGGTGGAACGGGCCGCGTATCTGGCGACCCGCCCGGCGCTCTTCCCCCAGTACGAGCCGCTCATCCCCCAGCCTCGCCATCTGACCTTTCCCCTCTCCTTCCAGCGGCCGCTGCGCCCGCATTTTGTCCTAGACATCACCGACGTCTACGGGATCAAACAGCAGGCGCTGCAGGCCCACGGGTCCCAGTACGGGCCCATTCTGTTCGCGGTGGAGATTGTCGCCCGCTACTACGGGATGATGATTCCGGCCGCCTACGGCGAGGGTTTCCTGACCAAAAACCCGCACCCCCTGACCGACGCGCTGGGGATTATCTGAAGGCCGACCACAGACGACCAGCGATTGACAACTTCCGGCTACCGACTACCGGCTATCTGCTTCCAACTTCCGACTACCGGCTATCTGCTTCCAACTTCCGACTACCGGCTATCTGCTTCCAACTTCCGACTACCGGCTATCTGCTTCCAACTTCCGACTACCGGCTAATCCCTAAATCACCGTCCCTTCAGGGATGATGGTGTCC
>JACIWQ010000242.1 GCA_014360895.1 Thermoflexales bacterium
CCATCCTCATCCCGCTCCTCCTCAAGGAGGCCGGGGACGGCCTCCGGGTCGCCGATCCTCCCCAGCGTCTCCGCCGCCGCCCGGCGCACATCCACATCCGCATCCCGCAACGCCTCCAGGAAGCCGGAGACAGCCCGAGGGTCGCCGATTTTCTCCAGCGCCCACGCCGCCGCTATGCGCACCCATTTATCCGCATCCCGCAGTGCCCCCAAAAGGCCAGAGAGAGCCGGACCGCCGATGCGCCCCAGCGCCTTCGCCACTGCCCAGCGCACATTCCCATCCGCATCCCGTAGCACCCTCAAGAGGTCTGGGACGGCCGGAACGCCGATTCTCCCCAACGCCTCCGCCGCCGCCAAGCGCACCGTCCATTCCTCATCCTTCAGCGCCGTCAGGAGGCCGGGGACGGCATGCGGGTCACCGATTCTCCCCAGCGCCATCACCGCCGCCAAGCGCACAAACACATCCGCATCCCGCAGCGCTGTTAAAAGATCGGGGAGGGCCTCATCGGCCGGGAGCGCGCTCAGGGCCTCTATCAGGGCTCTCTTCAGACCCGAAGGCACGTATCTCCGGCCCAGCAAACGGCGGGAGCGGGCCACTAACCGGGTTTGGATTGCCTGCAGGAATTCTCGCGCCTCCCCAACCAGATGCAGGGCCAGGATGAAGTCCCGGCGAAGGTAGCGCTCGTAGCGGGCGTCCTCCCCCAGGCCCCGGTGGGTCCGCAGGACCCGCCGCACCAGGTCGGCGGCCTCCGGCCCCTCCAGTTCCCCCGCCAGCAGGAGGAGGGGCTCCCGCCACTCCGGGAGGTGCAGCCGGGGACGCAGGAAGGCCCAGGCGCCGGGCCGGTTCGCCCGCCAGGCCCGGACCAGATGCCGGGCCGCGAAGTATTCCTGGAAGGTCCGGTGGGCGAAGACAAGCCTCTCTTCCCCCAAGCGGGCCAGAAGCCCCATCCGCTCCCGCAGGAGCGATTCCTCCTTGCGGGAGAGTTCCGGCAAGGGAAGGCCATTCTGCATCGCCCAGGCGACCTCCTCCAGCCGCCCCAGCGCGTGCTTTTTCTCTTCCTCCGCGGCGCCCCGCCGGAGGGCCCGTGCCCAGGCCTCCTCCTCCACCCACCGCCGGTAGAGTTCGGCCCGGCTGCGGGCAATCTCGCCCTTCCGGGCGTAGAGTTCCGCGGCCATCCGGAGCAGGAGGGGGTTGTCGGTGATGCGGCGGAGGGCGGTCCGGCCCATCTCCTCCAGGAGGCGGTCGGCCCGCTCCCCGGCCTCCTCCCGCCACTCCGGCTTCAGGGCGGCCAGCCATCTGGACAAGAAGAACCACGCCTCTGCTGGCCTCTGGAAAGGCTTGAGGATGAACTCCTTGAAGTCGCCACCCAGGGAGGCATAGCCCGCGAGGCGGGAGGCCACGGCCACCCGACAGTGGGAGCCGTCGGGGGAGGCGGCGAAGCGGGTGATTTCCTTGCGCACCTCCTCCCGCTTCCCCTCCGGCACCTCGTCCAGGCCGTCCAGGAGGGGGAACAGCCGCCCGGAATCCCGCCACTCCCGCACCAACCTTTGGGCCACCTCCGGCCCCTTGCGGAGGAACCGGTCCACCTCCCCGGCCAGCACCTCCTCCAGGACGGCGCGGGAGGCGGGAAGTTTCTCCGCCAGGAGCCGCAGGTCCAGGCGGACGGGGACGCAGGGCTCGTCCACTTTCAGGTCGGCGTGGAGGGTAACATCCGCCGCGGCGCCCTGGGCGGCGAACCAGAGGGCGATATACTGGAGAGTGGTGGTCTTGCCCGCGCCCGGCTCGCCCAGGAGGACCAGATGGCGGGCCTCCCGAAGGGCGACGGAGAGGGGAACGGGGGCCCCCACCTCCTCCGGCCCCACGGGCCGCGGCCCTTCGGGGCCGGGGGTGAGGCCCGCATGCTCCACCCGCTCCGGGATTTCCGCCAGGTCGGGGGCGCGCTCCAGGGGGCCGGGCCTCCGCCGCCCCACCGCCTCCAGGAGGACGAAGACGTCGGTGAGGGGGATCTCCGCGTCCCCGGCCTCCAGGCAGCGCCACTCTCTCGCCGCCGTCCGAAGGTATTCCCGCGTCA
>JACIWQ010000243.1 GCA_014360895.1 Thermoflexales bacterium
CGAGGATTCGGCGGGGGGAAGAGCCGACCATAATGTCCACGTCCAGGCCGGTTTTGCGGTGGATTTCGGAGGCGACGGCTTCTATTTTGGACTGGGCCTGAGGGGTGAGTTGGTCAATCCCGGCGACGCGGACGCGGATGGCACTGATGCAGTCGTCGCCCGCAATCAGCCGTGCCGCTTCCAGGGTGGTAAGGGCCAGGGGAGGGAGAGGGACGGGGCCGGTCAGGGCAACTGTGGGGCGGAGGACAATGGGCTCCGTCGGTTGTCCTGACTCATCGTACCGAAGAGTAGCCAATGGGGGGACGTACATCCCCAGCGGCACCCGGTTAACTGGATTCAATCCCACCGCCAGCCATTCCAGGTGGAATATTCCCTTCAGTTCCAGAGAGAAACCGATAGAGGTGGCTTCTTGATCCACATACCGATATGGGACTTGAGAATCTACTTCCACAAGGAGGTCCTCTTGGGGGAACGGGGAACTGACCTCAGTGTATGTTTGGGCCCTTGTCGGCCAAAACATTTTGGGGAAATGGATTTGTCCTCCTCGCCCTTTCCTGAGCGTCTCAATGACCAGCGAGAGCGACTCTTCTGTGCCAACATGTCGTTCCCATAAAAGGTGGGTCGGCAAAGCCTTTACGATAGAAGGGTCATCCGCTACCAGCACTTCCTCTAGTGTAAGTTCCGGTGGAAGCACAACACGTGAAAGGCGGCTAAGGATTGTCTGGCTAACGTACGGCGTGGCGTTCAGGAGCACGGGTAGGTTATGGACGTAGGTAATCAGCCCCCCGGAAGGATCCGAGGTAATGAACAGCGATTCCCGGCCTGTAAGATATTCGCCTTCTACCAGAGCCCGGTCCAGGCCCACCAGCCGGGCTTCCTGCTCCGGGTCTATGAACCCCAGAGGGTACATCACGCCAGGGGTCAATCCAGCCAGACCACCACCGAGACATTTCCGGACCGGCGGGTATCCCGGGGTCAGGTCTTCTGGCTTGATAACCCGGTAGCAGCGGCCTTGAAACATTTCGCGAACCCGCTGTCCATCATCGGTTATCAAGGCCCATTCGCTCAGGTACACGCCGGGCTCGGTGGGTTCTAGAAATACTCGCTCGGGGGGAGCCACAATGCCCACATAGGTGAGTAAGCCTTCCGGGGCCGCAACCTCTATCCCTGGTATTGCTTTTATTGCTTCATATTGCGTGAGAGTGATCCCTCCGCTGAGATTGACGAGGAAGTTTGGTTCTACGAGGCCGTATTTTGTCTCTACAGCGGAACGGGTTCCGGGCGGTCGGACCAAAATATCATAAGTCGTGCGCCAGTAATGAGTGAGAGCCTGATCGGCCAGAAGAACCGTGGATTCTGATACTGCTCCCACGAGGATTGTACTGAGACTCAGAACAAGGAGCCCCAAGACGAAAATGCTTTCCCTTCGGCGGGGGAGAAACTTATTCGTTTGCATCTTTTATCCCCTATGGTCTGCAATAGGGACAGAAGCATCCCCAACCATCACGCCAGCAGCACGGAGGGGGACAGCGGTCACAGACCGGATAGCAGCATATCCTCTCCCCATATTCAGGGCTCGTATGATAAGGGGCGCAGGTTCCAGGGCATCCTTGACCAGTACACTGCCACCAACAGTTGAAGTAGTCGCAATATCCCTCCGGCTCCGGTGGGCCGGCTGTGACAACGAAGGCGCCCATGTTGATCGCCGCCAGCAGGAAGGCCACCACCAGCATCCCCCAAAGCACCTGCATTAGCCATCGCCCTTTCATCGTTCACCTCCTCCCAAACGAGTGGAATCGGATTCCTTTGAACAGACTCCCCCTCTTCGTCTATCCTCTCCGCTTCATATCCCCACCCCCTTTCACTTGCCCGCCACCAGCGCCTCTATCTCCTCCTCCCTCACCGCCAAGCCCGAATGGCGGACCACCCCCTCCCCGTCCAGCACGTAGAAAAAGGGCGTCCCCGGCACCCCGTAGG
>JACIWQ010000244.1 GCA_014360895.1 Thermoflexales bacterium
GAGGGCAACCCCCCTCCAGCGGCAAACGAAGTGCGGATTTTGCCTTACTGCCTATATCCCTAATGCTCTTCCCACAGAGGCCAGGACGAGCAGGACGACGGTCTCCGAGGCCTCGCAGAGGGCGCCGTAGACGTCGCCGGTGAGGCCGGGGATGCGCCGCAGGACCCAGAGGGCAAAGAGGACTGTGAACAACCAGACCAACCCGAAGGCGACCAGGCCTGTTAGGGGATGCGCCCCAAGCGGGAGCAGTGCCAGCAGCGTGGCCCCCGGCAGGGCCCACCGGCCGACGGATTCCCGCACCGTCTTCCCCATCCCGGCGGGCCGGGCGGCCGGATAGCGGGCCATCGCGTAGACCATCGCCCACCGCCCCAGCGTCGGCGCCAGGAGGAGCGCCGCCGGGGTCTCCGTGACCGCGCACACAGAGAGCGCGGCGTATTTGA
The DNA here is from genome assembly GCA_014360895.1 of Thermoflexales bacterium. GTDB lineage: Bacteria > Chloroflexota > Anaerolineae > B4-G1 > DUEL01 > SpSt-77. Next base: position 441 of record JACIWQ010000244.1, read on the forward strand.
CCAGGAGCAGGAGGACGGCGCCGACGACCCCGAACGCGCCCACGTGGGTATCCCGCAGAATCTCCAGCCGGACCTCGGGGGGCCGGGCGGCCAGGAGCGCGTCGCAGCAATCCACGAACCCGTCCAGGTGGAGCGCGCCGGTGATGGCTACCCACAGGGCCAGGACGAGCGCGGCCCGCAGGAAGGGCGGAAACAGCCAGCCGAGGAGCCAGTCCGTGCCCGACAGCAGGAGCCCGACCAGCGCCCCCACGGCCGGGAAGGACCAGGCCGCCCGCCCGACCTCCTCCAGCGAGACCTCCCGCGGCAGCAGCGGCAGGCGGGTCAGAAAATGCAGGGCGACAAGGAGTGAGCGAAACATTTTTGAGGATACCGCTAACGTGCCAGGCACTTCTGAAAGTGCCTGGCACGTCCCCCGGTGATTACCCGGCCCGTTCGGAGACCCCCGCTTCGGCGAAGGTCGCCATCTCGTTCAGGATTTTGCAGGCGGCCTCCACCAGGCCCATCGCCAGCACCGCGCCGGTCCCCTCCCCCAGCCGCATGTTCAGGTCCAGGAGCGGTTTCAGACCCAGGTGCTCCAGCATCGCCCGGTGGCCCCGCTCCACCGAGTTGTGCCCGGCGATGCAGTACGAGGTCACGGCAGGGGCCACCGCCGCGGCGACCAGCGCGCCGGCAGTGCAGATAAAGCCGTCCAGGACGACGGGGACCCGGTGGGCCGCCGCACCCAGGACGATCCCGGCGATGACCCCGATCTCAAACCCGCCGACCTTCGCCAGCAGGTCCACCCCGTCTTTCGGGTCGGGCCGGTTGACCCGCAGCGCCTGCTCCACGACGGCGACCTTGCGGGCCCACCCCGCGTCGTCCACGCCCGTCCCCCGGCCCGTCACCTCCGCCGGGGGGAGGCCGGTGACGGCGGCGGCGATGGCCGCCGCCGGGGTCGTGTTGGCGATGCCCATATCCCCCGGTGCGACGATGTCCAGCCCCTGGGCCAGTTCCTCCTCCACCAGCGCGATCCCCGTCTCCAGGGCCCGGACGGCCTGCTCCCGGCTCATCGCCGGGCCGCGGGCGATGTTGCCCGTCCCGTAGCCGATTTTGCGGATTTTCAGCGCGGGGTGGGGCTCCAGGTCGGCGGCGACGCCGGCATCCACCACCACGACCCGCGCGCCGACGTGGCGGGCCAGGACGTTGATGGCCGCCCCGCCCCGCAGAAAGTTGTAGACCATCTGGGCGGTGACCTCCTGGGGGTATGCGCTCACCCCCTCGGCGGCCACCCCGTGGTCCCCCGCCACGACGATAACCGCCTTGTGGCGGAGAACGGGCCGGGGGTTTCCGGTGATCCCGGCGACCTGGACGGAGAGGTCCTCCAGCCGCCCCAGGCTCCCCTGGGGCTTGGTCAGTTGGTCCTGGCGGGCCCTCGCGGCCTCCATCGCGGCCGCCGAGAGGGGCCCGATGCGGGCGACGGTCTCCTGCAACGATGTCATATCTGCCTCCTGTGGGAAAGAGTGTGAGGGGCGCGACGTGCCAGGCACTTCCAGAAGT
>JACIWQ010000245.1 GCA_014360895.1 Thermoflexales bacterium
CCCGAAGGGCCTCGCCCCGTGGGGCCGGGGGAGGGTGAGGAATCTTCAAATCCCTCCCCGCCCCAACTCACGACCCTGCACCCTGCATCCTTGCTTCAAGGAGAACCGCGATGACCCTGAAAGGCCAAGACATCCTGGACGGCGCTCAGTTCACCCGTGAGGAACTGGAGCGGATTATGGACGTCGCCGACGAGTTCCGGGCCCGCCTCCGGCAGGCCCCTTCGTTGGACCTCCTGAACGGCTACGTGATGGCGACGCTCTTCTTTGAGCCCAGCACCCGCACCCGCCTCTCCTTTGAGACGGCGATGCACCGGCTGGGGGGGCGCGTTGTCGGCTTCTCCTCCGCCGAGTCCACCTCCGTCGCCAAGGGGGAGACGCTGGAGGACACGGTCCGGACGGTGGACGGTTACGCCGACGTCATCGTCATCCGCCACCCCCAGATCGGCTCGGCGAAGGTCGCAGCGGAGGTGGCGGAGCATCCCGTCATCAACGGCGGCGACGGGGCCGGGCAGCACCCCACCCAGGCCCTGCTGGACCTCTACACCATCCGCGCGGAGCGGGGCCGGGTGGACGGCCTGACCATCGCCCTCTGCGGCGACCTGAAATACGGCCGCACCGTCCACTCCGGGGTCTGGGTCTACCGCCACTACGATTGCCGCCTGGTCCTGGTGAGCCCTGAGGCGCTGCGGATGCCTGCGGAGATTGTCGCCGCGCTGCGGGCCCAGGGGGTGCGGGTGGAGGAGACGGCGGACCTGGAAGCCGCGCTGGCCGAGGCCGACGTCCTCTATATGACCCGCATCCAGAAAGAACGCTTCGCCGACCCTGCCGAGTACGAGCGGCTCAGGGGGAGTTACATCCTGACGCGGGAGATGATAGAGCGGGTCAACCCGAATGTGACGGTGATGCACCCGCTCCCCCGCGTGGACGAGATTGCGCGGGACGTGGACACCCTTCCCAACGCCGCCTACTTCCGCCAGGCCCGCAACGGCGTCTATGTCCGCATGGCGCTTTTGGCGCTGGTGCTGGGACGGATCGGGGAGGGGGTGTGGATATAATCCTTTGGGCCAACGTGCCAGGCACTTCCAGAAGTGCCTGGCACGTTAAAACGGGGATTCCTGTTCAGAGGGAAAGAACTTCCTCGGAGGTCAGTACTACCAGGTCCGGCACCCGCCGATAGTGGTCCGGATTTCGGGTGAGAATTGGGAGTTTGACTACCTGACACTTTTCTTTTGCACTTCCCGCATACCTCTCGGGGGTGTCATTGCGAGCCCCCGAAGGGGGCGAAGCAATCTCCGAGAATGGGCTAGGAGATTGCTTCGGGCGCTTTTCGCCCTCGCAATGACCCTGCCAACGGAAACTGTCAGGTAGCCAGATCAAAAGGCAGGAGATCCATCACTTCCGTCAGCATAGAGATCAGTCGCTCTTGGCGTTCCGACCGGATACCCACCGCCTTCAACTCATACAGCGTAATGGCGGTCATAACGCAGGAAAAGCGCATGCAGGCTTCTCGCAGGACCTCTGTCCTGCGACGTAAATAATCAACGATGATGTCCGTATCTACGACCAGTTGGGAAGTCGCCATCCGGCCCATATCTCCTTCCGGGTATGCTCAAATGCGGCTTCGTCTTCTTCTGTCCAGGCTCCGTAGAGAGCATCCAGCACTTCTACAAGGCGGTGCGTGGCGCGCTCCGATTCCGCCGGGCGGTTTTCGGACTTGGGACGGATCAGGACGACTTCCCCTGGTTTCACACCCAGTTCCAGAAGGAGCAACCGTGGGATAACCAGGTCGCCTCCCTCGTAGACTTTTTCAATCACGGCCATTAGACACCTCCGTCTGCCACGAGGGAGTATAACACTTCTGACCCTCGCTGCAAGGAGTTGAGCCTGAGGTTCGGACGTGAGTTCGGACAGGGGGATTTGCAAGATTTCCTCACCCTACCCCTAGCGGCTTCGCC
>JACIWQ010000246.1 GCA_014360895.1 Thermoflexales bacterium
ATCTCCGGCGTCATATTCGCAAAGGACTTGTCCCGCAAAATCCCCGCGTTGTTGACCAGAATGTCCACCCGCCCGAAGGCCTCTATCGCCGTCCGGACGATGCGCTCGCCCCCCTCCGGCGTCGCGACCGAATCGTAGTTGGCGACGGCCTCCCCGCCCATCGCCCGGATTTCCGCCACTACCTCGTCGGCGACGGCGGAGACGACCTCGCCGGAGCCGTCGCGGGAGACGCCCGGGTCGTTGACGACGACTTTGGCGCCCCGGCGGGCCAGTTCCAGGGCGTAGGCGCGGCCCAGGCCCCGCCCGGCGCCCGTCACAATCGCCACCCGCCCGTCAAAGCGAATCTCGGCGGCCCGGCGGCGCTCCTCTTCCTCCCGTCGCTTCCATTCCGCCACCTGCGGGACGGCCTTCCAGAAGTAGCCCACGAAGCCCCGCTCCGGGCTCGTGTGGTGCCGCCGGAAGACCATCTTCACCGGCATACCCACCTTCAGGTCGTCCAGTTCGCAGTCGGTGAAGTCGGCCATCATCCGGCCGCCGCCCTCAAACTGGACCATCCCGTAAATGGCGGGCGGGTCCACGGAGACCGCCAGCATGTCGCCGGTGAAGGACCGGATGGTCGCCGGGACGTCGGCGAACTCGTAGTCCTCCTGGGAGTGCATCGCCAGACAGTTCGGGTTGACGCAGATTTCGGTCTTGGGGAACTGGGGCGTCCCGCAGACAGTGCACCGTCCGCCCACGAGGCCCAGAATCATGCGATGCTCCCGCCAGAGAGTGGTCAGCGCGGTCTGGGTGGGCGCCTCGGCCCGAATGCCCGACTCGGTGATGATAAGGTCGCGGAACTTGAGGAACTTCAGGTAGTTGTCGGTGGTCTTCTTCTCCGCCAGGGAGCCCCGGATGCCCTTGCGGGGCGGGAGCGCCCGGATGTGCTCCGTCACCTGGAAGAGAAGGGCATCGGCCCCCTGCCCGAACCCGACGACGAGAACCCGCTGGCCCGGCTGGGCCTCCTCCAGTACCCGCACCAGCATAACCAGCGGGTGGGCCGTCCCCGTCTCCCCGCAGACGGTGTAGAGGTTGTCGGCGACCTTCTCCGGCGGGATGCCCAGCGGCCGGACCAACCGCGCGTGGTCCCGCCCGAAGAGGTACGGGTAGACGAACTTGTCCACCTCCTCCACCGTCAGCCCCAGTTTCTGCAGGAGCCCCTGGATGGCGGCGGGGAGAATTTTGGCGTACCCCTCGTCCCGGAGCCAACGCTCTTCCCAGGTGTAGTCAAAGCGGTGGAGCGCGCCCCGGTAGTGGTCCACGAAGTCCAGTGTCAGCGTATAGGCTCCCAGGAACTCCGCGACGACGTTCTCCGCCCCCACCAGGAGCGCCGCCGCGCCGTCCCCGAACCAGAGTTCGTAATAGGACGCGGCGCGCGCCTCCCGCCGGTCCGCCGCCGCGACCAGGACGGAACGCTTGCTCCCCGCCCGGACGGCGTCCAGCGCGGCCAGGAGCGCGGAGGTTCCGGCCCGCTGGGAGGTGGTGAAGTCGGCGGTGAAGACGTCCTCCCGCAGGTTGAGGGCCGTGGCGACGATCCCCGCGCAGGAGCGGTCGGCGAAGGGCAGAGTGGTAGAGGCCAGGTAGAGGCCGTCCACCGCCTTCTTATCCACGCCCACCAGGCAGTCGCGCGCCGCGGCGACGGCCATGGTGACGCTATCCTCGTCCCAGTTGCAGAACGCTCGCTCCCCCTGTGCAGCCGTGACCAGGGCGGGGGCCAGCCAGCCCATCTGCTGGACCGCCGCCATCCGGTCCAGCCGCAGCCGGGGAATGTAGCCGCCGAAGGATGTGATGCCGAGCATAAAAACCTCCTGTGGGAAATGCCGTTGGTGGAACGTGAAGCGTGAAACGTGAGACGTGAATTAGAGCGGGACGTCGGTGAGGAGAGAGGACCAGGAAGGGTCGCGGAGAAGCGG
>JACIWQ010000247.1 GCA_014360895.1 Thermoflexales bacterium
TCCGGCGGCTGGTTCGGGAGGAGGACTGGCACCTGACCCCCTGGTACTGTGGATTACCCAGCACGACCCCGGCCGTCCAGGCGGCCATCCTCTTCGGCAACCGGGAGGACATCCCCGGTTTCCGCTGGTACGACAAGCGGGAAGGGTTGGCCTTCGTCGCCAAACGGCCCGCCCAGGTGCAGGCACTGCAGGAGCGGCTGAAGGCCGGACGGGTCGGCATTCTGGTGGGGGGCTCCAGTTACGTGAACATGTTTGACGGGGATGCCGACCTGGCCCTCTTTACCCTCTCTTCCATTCACCCCCGCCTCTTTCTGGAGTCGGTGCGCGGCATCGGCCTCCTGCTCATCTTTCTGCTCAGCCCGCTGCGGGTCCTGCGCGTCCTCTGGCTGACGGTCACCGGCTATCTGCGCGCGCTCATCTGGCGGCTGAGGGCCGTTCTGGCCCGCCGCCCGGCCCGCTCCTACGGCTTCCTCTCCCCCCTCCTGGCCGCCGCCGTCAACGCCCTCTTCACCGAAGTCCAGACCTTCGGCATCATCCTGGATATTTATCGGGGGGTCCCGTCCATCTACGCCAATTATAACGCCTACGACGAGGTCGCCCACTGGTTCGGCCCGGACGACCCCGCCGCCTTCGGCATCCTGCGGGATATAGACCGGCGCGTCCGGCAGATTGACCGCGCCCGTCGGCGGGCGGCTCGCGCCGTCCGCTCGCCGGGCCGCCGCTACGACCTCTTCGTCCTCTCCGACCACGGCAATGCTCCCGCCGTTCCCTTCTCATGGCGGGTCGGGCAGACGCTGGGGGAGTTTGTGGCCGCCCAGTTGGGGGGCGTCTCGCTGGACGAGGTCTTCAGCCGACCGGGGTACGCGGAGGCGAAGGCCCGCTACCTGATGGGGGAGATGGAAGGGGTAGAGGAGCGGCTGCCGCCTGCCGTCGGCCGGGTGGTGCGGGCCTTGCGCCGCTCCCTGGGCCGCCGCATTCCCCCGGACCCGGAGGCGGAAGAGTACGACCTGGAGCGCCGGGAGGATGTCGTGGTGCGTGTTTCGGGGCCGCTGGCCCACATCTATTTCAACGTCATCTCCCGACCGCTGGACCTGATTGAGGTGGCACTGCTGTACCCGCATCTGCTGGACCGGCTGATGGAGATGGACCTCATCGGCTGGATTGTGGGGCGGGCCGGGGAGCAGGCGGTGGTGCTGGGACGGGAAGGTGGTCGGGCCGTCATCGGTGAGGGAGGAGTGGAGGTCACTCCGCCTGACCCGCTCTCGCCCTACGGAGACCGGGACCAGGTCGCTCGCGAGGTTTACCATCTGGCGACCAGTCCGCACGCGGGGGACCTGATTCTGATGGGGGGACTTCTCCCCGATGGGCGAGTGGTGACCTTTGAGGAGCAGGTCGCCACCCATGGCGGCCTGGGAGGCGGGCAGGAGTGGCCGTTTCTGCTCTGCGATGCGGGGGGCCCGGTGACGGTGGCCTCACCGGCGGCTTTCTACGATTTCTTCCTGGAGCGGTACTTTCGTACCGCGCCCGCGCCTCAATCCTGAGATGAAGGGCCGCCGTCCAACCCTTCGGGTGTGTCCCCAATTGGCCGGGCGTGCGCCACCGTACCGCCGGCCGCCAGGCCGGCCCGGTACAGGCTGACAGCCTGCGCTGCGGCAGAGGGGTGTTGCGAGGGGCGATAGCCCCGAAGGGGTCATTGCGAGGGCATGGAGTGCCCGAAAGCCTGCCACGAGCAGAGCGTGGTGGCAATCCCCAGAAGCGACAGGGAGATTGCTTCGCCCTGCGGGCTCGCAATGACGGAAGAGGACGGCCACCTTCGTCCTGAGGTTCGGACGTGAGTTCGGACAGGGGATTTGCGCGGTTCCTCACCCCACCCCCAGCGGCTTCGCCGCTACCCCCTCCCCTCTCCTGACTCTCGGCCAGGAGAGGG
>JACIWQ010000248.1 GCA_014360895.1 Thermoflexales bacterium
GGCATATTCTGAGGGAACAGATACGGGGGTTTGCGGCGGGCGGCGCTTCGGGCGAGCCTCAGCGTGGCCCTTCGCCGCCCGCCGCAAACCCTCACTCCCCAAACACCACCGCCGTAAACGCATAGAGGGTGGCGCCCTCCCGCCAGCATCCGGCGGGCAGGCCGGCCTTGCGGCACAACCCCTCCAGAAACGCTTCCCGGTCCCACCCCTCCTCCACCGCGACCTGCGGGAGGAGCAGCCCCTGCTGGCCCCCCTTGAGGATGAGCAGGCCGTGCGTCCCCACCTCTATCTGCGCCGGGTCGGTCAGGCGGCGGAAGGGGGAGAGGACGGAAATCTCCAGCCGGACCCGCGCCAGTTCCTCCCGCGTCAGGGGCGGGAAGCGGGGGTCTTCGGTGGCGGCGGCGACGGCCATCTCCTGCACCACCCGGTAGAGGGGAGTATCGGCCCGGAGGTGCCCAATGCACCCCCGCAACTCCCCGTCCTCCCGGACGGTGACGAAGGCCCCGGACGGCCGCAGAAGGTGGGGGTCATCGGTCTCGTAGGCGGGGATGGTGCCGTCCGTCAGGTGGGATTCCAGCGTCCGACGGGCCAGCGCCAGCAGCGCCTCCCGCCGCGCCGGGGTCAGGTCGGGCGGGACGTAGCGCCAGAACATCACCGCGCCGTAGCCCACCACCTGCTGCGGGTCGCCGTAGGGGGAATCGGCAGAGTTGGCGTAGCGGAGGACGGAGACGGTATCCGCTCCCAGCCCGGCCGCGACACGCATAGCCACCAAGATCGGCCCTTCGCCGCAGGCGCAGGTGACCAGCCCGGGGACGCCCCGCCGCATGGTCGCCGCGACCGTCTCCCGCACCCGGTCCGGGTCCCCCGTCTCTATCGCTGCCAGGATGGCCCCGTCTACTTTCAGCGCGTCCTCCCGGGAGGGGTAGTGGGAGAGGTCGGAGGAGGCGATGACGACGGCCTTCCGGCCCGGCAGCGCCCGGAGCAGCGCGTCCGCCAGGGCCCGAACCGTCTCCTCGTCGTCGGCGCCCATCAGGATGGGGACGATGCGGCATTGGGGGCAAACCTGTTGAAGGAACGGGAGTTCTATCTCTATGGGGTGCTCCCCCTGATGGGCATCGGGGTCAAAGGTGATGCGGGGGTCGGCCCGGACCAGGGCCTGGGCCAGGTCGGCGTCCACCGGTATCCGGCCCAGCGGGGTCTCCCACGTCCCCTCCGCCCAGACGGAGACCGGGCGGGAGAGGGGAGCCTGGTGGTCGGTGGCGATGATGACGGCGACGTCGTATTCGCCGTTGCGCAGTTGGCGGAAGCTGGCCGCCGCCACCGGCCCGGAGTAGACGTATCCGGCGTGGGGGACAATGAGGGCCAGGGGCGCGCCGTCCACCGGCCCCTCGGCCTCCAGCATCCCGTCTATCATCTGCGCCAGTTCCTCCGGGTCGGCGGGGTACCAGGACCCGGCGACGGCGGGCAGGCGGACCCGACCGGAAGGTGCGAAGGGGGTGGAAGACGCGGCGACGGGGGTTCCCGCCATCGGGGACGGGGGAGCGCAGGATGCCAAGAGGAGCGTCCACACCAGTAAACCGCCGAGCAGAAATCCTCTGTTCATCGCCCTTCACCGAGTAGGTGTTCGCCGCAGTTTCTGGGGGGAACGTGTCGGGCATGTTCAGTTTTCAAAACCGCAAAGGGCACGAAGAACGCAAAGAAAAACTTTGCGCTTCATTATCCGACATTTCCAGGAAAAGTCAAGGCAAGCCCGCTGAACGCCTCACCCCTCCCCCAGCCCCTCCCCTCTCCCACAAGGGGAGAGGGGAGGGGAAAGGGGGAGCGGCGGGCGG
>JACIWQ010000249.1 GCA_014360895.1 Thermoflexales bacterium
GGCCGACGCCGACGGCAATGCCTGCTGAGCCCGTCCTCCCGGAAATCCCGATGCCGACGGTCTCCCCTATCCAGGGAGTGCTGGCGACCCTCCCGCCGGTAGAGGTGGGGAAATTGGTCTATCCCCCTCCGGCGCAACGTTCCAAATTGCTGTACATCACGTATGAAATGAGCGAAAAAGGGGGAAGCCATTACCACGTCCTTGACCTGCAGACGAACGAGGAAAGGGAATTGATTTTCCCTCCCGATCAGTACGCTGCATCTCTTGAACTCACCTTGCGGGCTTCTCCTACCGGAGAGCGGATTCTCTATTCCGTTTTCTTTGACTTTTTTAACCTTGAGGTTAACCCTGCGGCGAAAGAAATAGGCTCGGTCTGGACAATGAATCCTGATGGAAGCGACAGGCGCCGATTGGTCGGCTCTGATGCTCTCTCCTTCCCGGCCAACGCCATCTGGTCTCCTGATGGCAAAGAGATTGCCTTTCTGAGGCTCCCGGATGCCCGGGCCGTTGAGCCGGGGACGGCGAGCGCAGAACACACGGAAGTGTGGGTGATGAACGCCGACGGCAGCGAGCAGCGAAAGGTGGCCGATCTGCCCTGTGCCGTAGACCACATATTCGGTGCGAACCCCTCCATGCAGTGGCTGCTGGATGACCACATTTATCTGGTGACTGGCATCGTCAGGGAGGGCAATTGGCTGCGAGTGAACCCCCGTACTGGCGAGGTGACCAAGTTGATGGAAAACGTGGAGCCGTGGGATGTGCAAATCTCCCCGGATACACGATGGATTGTTGGAGGGGACGCCATAGCCGCTGCTCTGGGACGGCAGCCGTTACATCTGCCATCCAGTCCAGCCTGGGATCCGACCGGTGCGCGTGCTGCTTTTGTTCAGTTTCCCCCGCCGTATGGGGATGGGTCTCTGGAGCCAGGGATATGGGTGAAGGATTTGCAGAGGGGGGGACAAATCCGTTTGACTGCACTGGACCCAGAGACGGCAAGCCAGTGTGCCCGATTATCCTGGTCTCCTGACGGTAAAATGTTGCTTTGCGAGAGTATTGAAGGATTGTACGTGATCTGGATAGACCGTGATGAGGGTCAAATGGTGGTCAGGAATCCCTTTGCGCAAGAAGATGTGGTCGGCGTCAAGTTTATCGGGTGGCTCCCTGTGACAACACTCCAGAACCAGCCTTGATCCATCCGATGAGTAAGAGGTGCGTAATGAGCAAGCGAAGGATGATTTTGACGAGTGTGGTGTTGCTCTTGCTGGCTTGGGCTGTGCCACTCCTCACAGTGAGGGCGGATGGGGGCTATCGATGGCCGAATATCGCCACGATGCGGCTGCACTACGCTGGCATGGTCAGACCTATTGACGGTATCCCCAACTACAATGGCACATTTACCGGCCCATATACGATGTTATGGACGGACTTATATCGTTGTACTGGCCAACCTTGGTGTTGTGGCCTTCTCCCAGATGGTGAAGGGACGGGGGGCCATCCGGGTGTGGATATCAGCGCAGCGACAGGAACGCCAGTGCGAGCGGTTGGGGAAGGACGCGTGATCTTTAGTGGTTATGATCCCAGTTGGGGGAACCTTGTGATCATACTTCACTGGGCTGTCCCCGATGCTCAAGGGACTGATGGCCAGTGGTATGGCCGATTCCAGGGCGTGACCTCTGTCTATGCTCACTTGAGCACCATAGCCGGCAATGCACAGCAAGGGGATGGACTCACTAAAGTGTTACGCGGCACTGTGATTGGCTAAGTCGGCTCCACCGGTCGGTCCACAGGTCCACATTTACATTTTCAGGTTGATCGCGATGATA
>JACIWQ010000025.1 GCA_014360895.1 Thermoflexales bacterium
GTCAGGAGAGGGGAGGGGGCTGGGGGTGGGGTGAGGCCACTCCCACCCCCAGTTTCTGTTCCCCCTTCCCCCTCGCTCCGAGGGGGAGAGGGTGTTCCCTCATAAAAGGCTACTGCCGGAATAATTTGTTAAACCGCAACCAATCGGCGCAATCGGAAATAGCGCCAGGTAGCGCAGCGCGTATTTTTCCATAAAGAAAATCTGCGCTTGTCCGCGTTCATCCGCGTCCTATTTCCGATGAAGTTTTATATTTCTGCATCCGCCCTTTCCGGGTTGACCACATCCAGTCCCTCCCGCCGGGCGGCCTCACAGAGGCGACTGTCGGCGGAGGCGAAGAGGGGCTGGGGGCGGCCGTAGGACCGGACGATTTCGGCCAGCACCAGCGCGGAGGCCAGTTGGACGGCGTCGTAGGCCCGCAGAGGGTGACGGGATACCAGCATGGCCGCGCGATGAATCACCCGCTCCTCCACCGCGAGAAGCGCGAACCGCTCCCGATAGTCCCGGGCGAAACGGCTCAGGACGGCCTGCCGCTGGTGGTCGTCCAGTTCGCCGGCCCGGTATCTCCGCTCCACAGCCGCGGCGACTTCCACGAAAGCCAGTTGGCTAATGGTGATGGCGTTGGCCCATTCGCCGTTCTCCAGCCGGTCGTCTATCTGCCGCCGGACCCATTCCGTCCCGGGTTCGGGAACATAGTACTTGACCAGGGCGCTGGTGTCCAGGTAAAGGAGAGCCATTTAGAGTTCCCCTCGCTCCGCGATGACGACTTCCGATAAGGGCGGGACGCCGTTCAGCAACCGGCGGACTTCTGCCGCCGTCAGGGCCGGGGCGTCCCGGAGGTACGTCTCAACCGGCCCCGCCTCTGCCCGCAGACCCTGCTCCCGAAGGACCCGGTCTATGAAAGCCGCATCGCTCTCCGGGGCCATACCGATGGCCCGGGCCAGTTCCTCCACGAGCGTCTGGTTCAGGGATTGCCGCCGCCGCCGGGCCTGAGCCTGGAGAGCCCGGTGCAGAGATAGGGGCAACCGGACGGTCAGTTTTACCGTTTCCATTTTCCACCTCCGGCCGAATGTTGATGCCACTATGGTGGCACAAATTGTATCAGACCCTGGCATGAACGTCAAGCGTTGCGGCGGGCGATGGCGATGATGCGGCGGGCGAGGGGGGTGAGCGGCTCGCCGCTCCAGCCGCCGTAGACCGTCACCCAGCGCAGGCCGACGGATTCTATCATCGCCTTCAGTTCGGTGGCGGTGTAGATGCGGACGTCAAACTCCATGCTCTGCCACTCACCGCCCTCCATCCAGCGCCAGGTCTCCCCGGTGCGGCCTGCCACCGGGTCCAGCCAGGGCTCCGCCAGGACAATCAGTTCGCCCGCCTCAAACCAGTGACGCTGGATGTCCATGCGGACCCGCCAGTCCCGGTTCATGACGTCTATCAGCAGTTGACCGCCGAGCTTGAGGGCGCGTCGGGCCCCCTCCAGGACGCGCAGGTTCTCCCGGTCGTCAGCGAAGAAGCCAAAGGAGGTGAAGACGCTGATGACGGCGTCAAACTCCTCGGTCCAGGGGATTTCCCGCATATCGCCCCGATGCCAGCGAATCTGGACCCCGGCCTCCCGCGCCGCCGCGCGGGCCTGTCCCAGCAGGACCTCGCTGAGGTCCAGGCCGGTCACCTGGAAACCCCGCTGGGCCAGGGGGATGGCGATGCGGCCGTAGCCGCAGGCCAGGTCCAGCACCGACGCGCCGGGTTGAAGGCCCAGGTACGAGACGATGCCTTCCACCTGCTGTCGCGTCGCCTCGGGCGAGGCCAGCGGCCCGTAGATGCGCAGATACCGGTCGTCAAAGAACGTCTCCCACCAGGCCATGATGCCTCCTGTCGTGACGGGAAACAAAACGCCCCCTCCGTCCAGGGACGGAAGGGGCGCTCCGCGGTACCACCCTGGTTCGCTGGCGACGCCAGCGCGCTCGGTTCCCTCGCCCGCCCTCAGGCTGACCCTTAGGCGGCAAGGGCCTCCGCTGTAACGGGCGAACCCCGGGGAGACCTACTGCGGTGGGGGGCAACCGGTTCGGCCTCCCGACTCCCGGGCGACCTTCGGTCGGCGGCGCTGCAGGGGCTTGCAGCCGGTGACCCCTTTCTCTACCCGGCCCGTCGTACAGGCCCAACGGCCTGCGCGGTGGGTCGGTTCGCCAGGGCCGTCCCGACCTACTCCTCCCGTTCTTCGTCTTTGCGGCGGGCAATGCCCGCTTAGATGTTGCTTTTATTATACCGGTTCCAGGCCTTTTGTCAAATTGCACGGCGGCAGAACCGCCGCATAAACCCTCCTGGCAACGCGCTACGGGTCTGCTGACATCTCCATCTCCGAAGACGGTCCCTGCGGCACATACCACCCCACCGTAGCGTTGGAGCGGCGCAGGACGGCCCGGGCCACCCGCAGGACGTCCTCCGGCGTGACCGCACTCAGCCGGTCCAGGTAGCTCTCAAACCAGGTGTAGTCGGCGAAAATCTCGCTCCAGCCCAGCCAGAAGGCCTGCCCGGTGACCGACTCGCTGGAGTAGGCGAATTGCGCCCGGGCCTGCTGGATGGCCTTGCGGAGTTCTTCTTCCAGAATCGGCTCAGCGGCGGCCCGCTCCAGTTCGGCCCACAATCGCTCCTCCACCTCGGCGGGCGTGCGGCCGGCCCGCACCGTGGCCGTCAGCGAGTAGACAAAGGGGTCCACCGTGGGGATGAGACTTCCGGAGACTTCGGCGGCCAGTTCCGTATCCACCAGCGCGCGGTAGAGGCGGGAGGTCTTGTTGGTGCCCCCTTCGCCGAAGAGGGTCATCCCGCTGGCCCCGCTGAGGACCGTATCCAGCACCACCAGCGGGTGGAAGTCCGCATCGGTGGGAGGCGGGGTGTGGAAGACGACAGTGAGGTAGGCAGTCTGCCCTTCTCCCTCCACCACCACCCGCCGCTCCCCGCGCTGGGGCGGCTCCACGGGGGAGGGGCCGTCCGGCAGGTTGCCGGAGGGGATGTCCCCGAAGTGACGGCGGATGAGGTCCAGCATCCGCTCCGTCTCAAAATCCCCCACCGCCACCGCCAGCGCGTTGTTGGGGACGTAGTGGGTCCGGTAAAACTGGTAGAGGTCGTCCCGCGTCATCCGGAGCAGGTCGCACATGTGCCCCAGCGTCTCGTGGCCGTAGGGGTGGACGCGAAAGGCGGCGGCCATGACCTCCTCGCCCAGCAGGAAGAGCGGGTCGTTCTCCGCCCCCTGCCGTTCGCTGATGACAACGGTCCGCTCCGCCTCCACCTCCTGCGGCTCAAAGAGCGCGCCCGTCATCCGGTCGGCCTCAATCTCCAGTTCCAGTCCGATTTTCTCCGCCGGAAGGGTGGCGTAGTAGGTGGTGAAGTCGTACCAGGTGGCGCCGTTCCATACCCCGCCCTCGCGGGAGATGGCCTTATCGGCCGTCCCTTTCGGCCAGCGCGGCGTGCCCTTGAAGAGCATATGCTCCACCCAGTGGGAGATGCCGGTGATGCCGACATGCTCCCGCCCGCTGCCGACGCGGTACCATATCCAGAAACTGGCGACGGGAGCCGTGTGAACTTCTTTCAGGAGGACGGTCAGGCCGTTTTCCAGCGTGGTTTTCAGGACGGTCACGTTCACCTCCGCGCCTGTTTTCGGCGGACAATCCACCAGACCACCAGAGAGACGATGACGACCATCAGCGCCAGGACCAGATAGGGCGCGACCAGGGAGACGATGGAGGTGATGGTGGAGATGATGTCCTCTATCGTGCTGACGATGGGGTTGGCCGTGCCGCCGGTGGTCACTGAAAGGACGGGGCGTCCGGTGGCTTTCACCGCATGGACCCCGCCCGCCACAATCACCCCGCAGATGGCCGCCACGACGGGGTGAAGGTGGATGGTGTGTGTACTGGCGGCGAAGAGAATGGCTCCGGCCGTCGGACGCACCACCGTCTGGATGACATCGTTGATGCTATCCACCGCGGGGATTTTATCCGCCAGGACCTCCACCACCAGTAACACCGCCAGGACGCCGATGGTCCACCAACTGCTCAGCCAGGCCCATGGCCCCTGCAAGTCTATCAGCCCGTTCGTCAGACGGTCCACCAGCGCGATGACCAGCAGGGGGATGTAGGCATTGAGCCCGGCGGAGGCGGAAAGGCCGAATGCGGTAGAGAGACTGAGAAATGCCTGGACAACGGACATCTTGCGCCTCCTACTGAACGGGTAGAACAAAACGCATCTTATCCCTGAACAAGGGAAGTGGCCAGGCGGGCGACCGGTCGCCAGGTCCGCCGGTGCAGGGGGGACACCCCCAGCCGCTGAAGTGCCCGGCGATGCTGGGGGGTACCGTAGCCCTTATGACCGGCGAAACCGTAGCCGGGGTACTCCCGATCCAGTTCCACCATCCGCCGGTCCCGCTCCACTTTGGCGATGATGCTGGCCGCGGCGACGGAGAGGCAACGGACGTCGGCCTGGGGGAGCGACCGTTGCGGGAGCGAGACGTCGGGCAGACACACATAGTCAATCAGCAAAGCATCCACCGGAACCGATAGTTGCTGGACGGCGCGGCTCATCGCCAGCCGGGTGGCCGGAAGAATGCCCAGCCCCTCTATCTCCTCCACCTCTGCCCAGCCAACGCCCACCGCCAGTGCGACGTCCCGGATCACGCGGGATAAAGTCTCCCGCTGGTGGGGGGAAAGTTGCTTGGAATCTCGCACGCCGGATAGAACCTCTAACAGGTCCGGGCGGTCCAGGGGCAGGACGACCGCCGCCGCGTAGACGGGGCCGGCCCACGCCCCGCGCCCGGCCTCATCCAACCCGGCAATCCGTCGGTACCCACAGGCCAGCAGGTTGCTTTCTTCCTCCAGGGTTGGCGTTTCCCCAAAGGGCGCGGGCTTGACAGGGAGCGATTCTCGCATAGAATGGAATCATCCATCAGGGTTTGCCCGAATTATACCACACTCCCTGCGGGGGTAAAATCCTAACGCCGAAGTGACGGCAGGCCGGGCGGCTGGTGCTACAATCGTAGCATAAGCTGTCAGCCTGCATAGGCCAGGCGGCCTGCATTACACCGGAAAGGAGAGGGAAAAAATGTCGTCCCTTCGCCGGGTCTCCTTCACCCTTTGCCTGAGCTTGGGCCTCCTGGCCCTGGTGCTCCTGACGCTGGCCCCGGCCAGCCAGGCCGACCCCCCGCTTGCCCCCCACCCCCAATCCCCCTCCCCCGGCTCCGTCGTCATCAACGAGGTGGCGTGGGCCGGAACCGCCGCTGACTCCAACGACGAATGGATAGAACTCTACAATACCACCGCCACAACCATTTCGCTGAGTGGTTGGCGGTTATACTCTTCGGACGGCAGTCCATCCCTTACCCTGAGCGGCGAAATCCCACCCTTCGGCTATTACCTCCTGGAGCGTACTGACGACAACACAGTTTCCGACATCCCGGCTGACCGAATTTACACCGGCGCTCTTGGAGACACCGGGGAAGTCCTCACCCTGACCAATTCCCTGGGCGAGATTATGGATACCACCAACGCCAACGGTGGCGGCTGGCCCGGCGGCTCTACAACCGGACGTCTCTCCATGGAGCGCATAGACCCCACCGCCCCCGACACCGACGCCAACTGGGCCTCCAACAACGGCATTATCCGAAACGGCCGGGACGCCAGCGGCAACCCCATCAACGGCACGCCGAAGTGCCGGAACTCCGCCGCGACGCCTTTGGCAGACCTGACCCTCAGCAAAACCGGCCCCGCAACGGCTGACCCGGGGGCCCTGGTCACATACACCCTCGCTCTGCGCAACTCCGGCAACCTCACCGCCGCCGCCGTCCGCCTGACCGACACCCTCCCGGCGGACCTGGCCTTCGTCGCCCAGACCTCCCCCTACACCTTCACCCAGGCCGGCCCTGCCACCCTGGTCTGGGACGTGGGCGACCTGCCCCCGGCGGCGACCTCCACCCTCATCACCCTCACCGCGCGGGTCACCGACACGCCGGAGGCGGCAGTCCTCACCAACACCGCCGAGGCCGCCACCGCCACCCCAGAGGTGACCACGACGAACAACGTCGCCTGGGCGGTCACGGAAATCCGGCCCCCCGCGCCCGCGCTCACCCTGACCCGCACCGGCCCGCCGGTCGTCCTGGCCGGCGCCACCTTCACCGCTGCCCTGACCCTGAGCAACACCGGCGACCTGACCGCCACCGGCGTCGTCCTCACCGACGCGCTGCCCGCCGAAGTGGCCTTCGTCACCCACACCGCGCCCTTCCCCATCAGCCAGCCCGCGCCGAACCTCCTCCGCTGGGACGTGGGCGACCTCCCGCCCGGCGCGTCCGTTCGGATGACCGTCACCCTGCGGGCCACGCCGGCCCTCTCCGGCACGCCGACCCTCACCGCCACGGCGACGGAATCCGGCGGGGGGGCCGCGACGGCGACCTGGAGCGCGCCGGTCATCCCCTACGTCCGTCTCTACGCGCTGGCCCCGGTCAACTACGCCGGAAGCGGCGAGGCGGCCGCCCTGTTCAACGGGAGCCCCTACACCGCCTCCCTCTCCGGCTGGTGTCTGGACGACGCCGTCTCTTCCACGACGCGCGTCTGCTTTCCCGCCGGGGCCGAGATCGGCCCTGGCCGCATCCTCTGGCTGGCCCAGAACGGCGACAGCTTCTACCCCGTCTGGGGGTTTGATGCGGACTGGGCCGACGCGGCCGCCGAGCGGCCCGTCCCCCTCCTCCCCGGCTCCTGGCCCGGCTTTACCGACGGCGGCGAGGCGGCCTACCTGGTCACCGGCACCGTGGTCGTGGACGCGCTGGCCTACGGCTCCAGCTCCGCCGCCCAGGGCTGGGCCGGTTCCGCCGTCCTGTATCCGTACTACGGCTTCTCCTCCGGCCAGGTCCTCTACCGCAAACTGGACCCCGCCACCGGCCTCCCCGTCCCCGACACCGACACCGCCGCCGACTGGGCCCAGGACCCCAACGACCCGCTCCTGGGCCGCAAACTCCGCTACCCCGGCTGGGACCTGGAAGACCTCTTCTTCCCCGCCGAAGTCACCGGAACGGCCCAGGTGACGGTGGCCGTCGCCCCCGAGGGCGCCCTCTCCCTCACCCTCCAGGCCATCCGCTCGGCGCAGCACTCCCTGAAGATTGCCGCCTACACGCTGGAGAGCGTCCCGGTCTACCAGGCGATTCGGGAGCGGATAGAGGCCGGGGTGGTGGTGACGGTCCTCCTGGAGAGCAGCCCCACCGGCGGGATGTCGCCCGACGAGAAGTGGATCGCGCAGGCATTGCACAACCCGCCTACCTCCACCGTCTACTTCATCGGGCGGACGGGGGCCCGCTACCGCTACCACCACGCCAAGTACATCGTGGTGGACGACCGTCTGGCGCTGGTCAGCAGCGACAACTTCACCGAGCGCTCCATGCCCTCCGACCCCGTCGTCAACGGGACGGCGGGCCACCGGGGCTTCCTGCTGGTGACCGACAGCCCCGGCGTGGTGGCCCGGCTGGCCGAGGTCTTCCGCCGGGACGCCGACCCGGTCCACGTAGACGTGGAGCCGTACACCGACGCCGCCTATGCCCCGCCTGCGGGCTACGTCCCCCTCCCCCCGCCGGACTGGACCACCTACACCGCCCCCTTCAGCGGCCTCCTGACGACGACGGCGACGACATTGACCGTCCTGCACGGCCCGGAGCACCTCCTCCGTCCCGACGACGGCCTGCTGGGGCTCCTGAACCGGCTCGGAGCGGGGGATTCCGTCGCCGCGATGCAACTGAGCGAGATGGTCACCTGGACCGAAAGGATCGGGGACGTGGGGCTGAACCCCCGGATATTGGCGCTGATTGGGGCGGCCCGGCGGGGCGCGGAGGTGCGGCTGCTGCTGGACGAGTACTACGACGCCAGCCGCGTCAACTTCGCCACCTGTCTCTACCTGAACGGCCTGGCCCGCGCCGAGTCGCTCCCCCTCTCCTGCCGCCTGGGGAACGTGACCGGGCTGGGGGTGCACGCCAAAACGTTCTTTATCCGGGCCGGGGACGAGAAGTGGGTGCACATCGGCAGCGTCAACGGCACGGAGACCTCCCACAAGGCCAACCGGGAGGTGGCGCTCCAGTTCGCCTCCGCCGACGCCCACGACTTCCTGATGACGGTCTTTGAGCACGACTGGGCGCGGGCCCACGCGCCGCTGGTCTTCCCCCTCTACCTCCCGGTGGTGCTGCGGGACTACGTCCCCCCGGCGGACTACCCCCTGGTCACCGAGGTCTTCATCAACCCCCAGGGCGACGATGCGGGGAAGGAGTGGATAGAACTCTACAACCCCGGCCCGACGGTGAGTATCGCAGGCTGGACGATCGGGGATGCGATCAACGTCGGAGATTATGGGGACGGGTGGTACGCGTTCCCGTCGGGGGCGCAACTCCTGAAGGGGCAGGTGATTGTCGTTGCGGCCTGCGCGACGAACTTCTCGGCGGCCTACGGCTTCAACCCGACCTACGAGTGGGCGAACTGCGACCCGCTGGTGCCGGACCTGACCCCGGTGGGCTCCTGGGCGGGCTTCGGGCTGGCCCTGGGGAACGCGCAGGATGAGGTTCTGCTCCTGAAGCCGGATGGAGCGCTGGTAGACAGCGTCGCCTGGGGTGGGGAGCCGCGCGCGGGGGTTGTTCCCTTCCCGATGGACCCGGGGGACACCTTCCCGTGGTCGGCCTCGCTGAAGCGCTACCCGCCCAGCAGCGACCGGAACGACTGCTCCCGGGATTTCTACGTCAGTTGGAACCCCTCCCCGGGCCGGGTGACGGGGGAGTGAGCGTACTTTTCACGCGACCCATATGCCTGTGTGCCCTTTGCGGTTTCGGGGACAACCACCAAGGCACGAAGACACGAAGAAATAACGATTATTAACTTCATGTCTTGGCGTCTTCAGGGTAGAATCCTCGTAGGAGGGGCGATGAACGCAACCACCCAAATCATCCTCAGCGACCTGCATCTAGGGGCGGGGCTCTTCGGCGGCGCCAACCCGCTGGAGGACTTCCGTCACGACCAGCAATTCTATGATTTTATGCTCGCCCTGCGGGACGAAAGCGAGTCCGCCGGGAAGCCCATGGACCTCATCATCAACGGCGACTTCATAGAGTTCCTCCAGGTCCCGGCCGTGCCGGTCTCCGAATATGACCCCCGGGCCGTCTACCCCGAGGAGGCCTACCGGACCACCACCGAGGCGGATTCCGTCCTGCGGACCGACCTGGTCATCGCCGGGCACCGTCCTGTCTTTGAGGGACTGGCGGCCTTTCTATCGGAGCGCCCTCGCCGCACGGTGACCGTCATCAAAGGCAACCACGACATCCTCTTGCACTGGCCCGGCGTCCAGGAGCGCGTCCGGCAGGCCCTGGGAGCCACCGGTCCCCGCGCCCCTCTGCTGACCTTCTCCGAACGGTTCATCCTGCGGGACGGGGTCTATGTGGAACACGGCAACCAGTACGGGGACCCGCTGAACTCCCTGGATGACTTTGAGAACCCGGTGGACCCCCGCCATCCCGACCGGCTGAAAATGCCCGTTGGCTCCCGCTTCGTCATTGAGTTTTTCAACCATGTGGAGTCCGAGAAGTGGTGGGTGGATGCGGTCAAGCCGATCACGGCCCTCGTGGCCTACGGGATGGTGCTGGAGCCCGCCTTCGCCCTGAAAGCGCTGGCCATCCTGCTCACCGCCATTCCGGGGATGATTTTCCGTCCGTACGTGGCCGGTCAGGGGGAGCCGTCGCCGCTGGACGCCGTCCGCGCGGGCGACGTGGAGGAAGTGGCCCGCCGCTACGCGGACGACCCGGGCTTCCGCCGGGCCATAGATGCCGCATTGGAGGAGTACCTGGGGAGCATCGGTCCCGCTTCGCCCGCGGCCCGCGCCTGGGAGGGCGAAAGAGAGTGCTCGTCTCTCGGTGCCCGGGCGGGGAGCATGGCCAGGTTTCGCCAGGCCCTCCGGCACTTCCGGGCGCGGGTCTGCCGCCTCTACCGGCGCGCCGCCCGGACCGAAACGGTCCAACCCGCCCTCCTGGAGACCGGTCAGCGAATCAGCCGGGGGTTCAGCGACAACCTGGTGAAAGTAGCCCAGCAAATCATCCAGCAGCAGGGCATCTCCCTGGTCGTCTTCGGGCACACGCACGAGGCGCGGCTGGACGTCCTCCAGGGGGGCGTATATGCCAACAGCGGCACCTGGACCTGGTGGCGGGATTTCTCCAGAGCCAGTCTGGACGAATGGCGGCAACTGCTGGAACATCCTGAAACGTTCATCACCCCTCACTATCTGACCTACGTGCGCGTGGATCCCGGCCCCGAGGGCCACCCCCGGGCATCCGTCCATGACCTGAGCGGCAACCTCCCTTTGCCCAGGGAAGCACAGGGGATGGTTTAAGACGATAGTCACCCCGAAATCACGCCGTTTGTCACTCTTCATTGGGCCGGATTGAGGTATCATGTAAAGCGAGGTGGGCGTGGCCGACGCCGTGCGGCAGGCGTTCTCCCCAAGCCACATCGCACCTCTCCTCCTTTCCTTGGCTGGCGGTCCCCCGGGTATCCCCCCGCCCGGGGGACCATCTTTTATGGCCCTTTCACCCGAGTTGCCCCTGTGGTCGTGCCCCCGCCACTCAACTTTGTCTTCCGGGCCCTGCCGGGTCTCGTACAGCATGCCGCTTTTGCGTTGCCTGCCCTCGCCCCACCACTCCCCGCCTGCAGAGGGAACTGAATGCCTCCCTCCAGCGTCCAGAAAGAAGTACACGAATCGGCGAGTCGCCGATTCAACCAGCGCAAAAGGAGGAAAGATGAAACCCAAATTCTGGCTCGTAGCTCTGCCGATTCTCTCCCTTCTGACGATGTCCGCCTGCGGGCAAGCTGGGGCATCCCCCACACTGGCGGCCGGCGAACCGGCGCGAGCACTGGGAGGGGGAGGGGGTGTCTCCTACGTCTCCGGCGGAACGATTACCCAGGGGCTGGTCGCTACCGGCACGGCCACGGTCAGCGCCGAGCCGGAGATCGTCCAGGTCACCTTTGGCGTGGACCTGCGGGGCAATGACCCGGCGGCGGTGGTGAACGAGGCCGCCCAGAAAATCAATCGGGCCATTGCCGCTGCCCGGGAGGTCGGCGTGGCCGAGGAAGACCTCCAGACCACCGGCTACAACGTATGGGTGGAGACCGTCTACGACCCGCAGACCGGCCAGCCCACCGGACAGGTGGTTTACCATGCCTCCCACTTCGTGATGGCGACACTCCGGGACCTGAGCAAGACCGGCAACCTGCTGGCAGCCGTAGTAGCGGCCGGCGCCAATTCCATCTCCGGTGTGAACTTCACCGTGGAGAACCCCGACGCTTTGGTGAAGGAAGCGCGGCAGAAGGCGTTGGAGAACGCCCGGGCCCAGGCCGAACAGATGGCCCAGGTCCTGGGAATCTCCCTGGGCAAACCGGTCCTGGTGAGCGAGGGAAGCTGGTATCCCGTTGCCACCGTAGTGCGGGCGGAAGGGATGGGGGGTGGCGGCGTGGAAGCGCCGTCCATCTCCCCTGGCGCCTTCTCCGTCACCGTCAGCGTTCAGGTCGTCTACGAGATTCGGTAGCAAAACGGGACCGAACAGGGGGTGCCGGGCACTTCTGTGCCCGGCATCCTTTTCGTCGCCGGGTTGCTCAAATGGCCCTCCGGACGTAAAATATCCGGCGGACAGGATGAGCTGGAATTCACCTCAACTCCACCATAGCCGGGCCGGGCCCCGCGCGGCGCTGCTGGCGACGCTCGCTCTGGGCATCGCCGCCCGGCTGGCCCAGTACCTCGGCAATCGCTCCCTCTGGCTGGACGAGGCGTACCTGGCGCTGAACATCCTGGGCCGGGATTTCTCCGGCCTCCTGCGTCCGCTGGACAACCATCAGATTGCGCCTCCGCTTTTCCTCTGGGCCCTCAAACTGGCCGTCTCCCTCTGGGGAGATCGCGAGACTGTATTGCGACTGGTGCCCCTCATCGGGGGCATCCTGTCTCTCCCGCTGTTCTACCGCCTGGCCCGGCGGGTGCTGGGCCCTCTCGGCGCCTGGCTGGCAACGGCGATGCTGGCCTGGTCGCAGCCGCTCATCTACTATGCCTCCGAGGTCAAGCCCTACGCCACCGATGCCCTGACCGCCGTCGCGGCCTGTGCGCTGGCCCTCCCCTTGATAGAGGGGCCGGCGGCGAGCCAGCCCCCCTACCGCCGCCTCGTCCTCATCGGCGCCCTGGGCGCGCTGATGCCCTGGTTCTCCTACCCCTCCGCCTTCGTCCTGGGGGGACTGGCGCTGGCCATGCTTCTGGGCCCTCTCCTTCGGCGCCGGTACCGACTGGCCCTGCGCCTGACGATTCCCCCCGCCCTCTGGGGGCTGAGCCTGCTGGCGCTCTACGCGGCCGTCCTCCGGCCAGGTCTGAGCGACCCCTTCCTGCGGACGTTCTGGCGCG
The DNA here is from genome assembly GCA_014360895.1 of Thermoflexales bacterium. Lineage (GTDB taxonomy): Bacteria > Chloroflexota > Anaerolineae > B4-G1 > DUEL01 > SpSt-77. Next base: position 12,436 of record JACIWQ010000025.1, read on the forward strand.
AGTTTTTCGCCCCATTCCCGCCCCGGTCGTTGGCCGACCTCTACTGGTACCTCCAGGCCTGGTTTGATTTCCTGGTTTTCGCCGGGGGACTGCCGTTCTACGGGCTGGCGACCTTCGCGTGGCTGGCCGGGGGCATCACCCTCTGGCGGGCCGGACGCCGTGCGCTGGCCCTGGCCCTGGTCCTGCCGCTTCTGGGCGCGACGGTCGCCTCTATGCTGAAACTCTACCCCCTCTACATCCGGGTCATCCTCTTCGCCGTGCCGCCCACTTTCCTGCTGATCGCCTGCGGCGGAGAGGCCGTCTACCGGGCCCTCTCTCCCCACTCCCGCGCGATCGCCGTTATCTGGATTATCCTCCTGCTGCTCCACCCGTTGTACCGCTCCCTGAGCGTACTGAGCGCCCCCTGGCCGAACGAGGAGGTCCGCCCGGCGATTCAGTACATCCGCGACCACTGGCAGGAAGGGGACCGGATATACGTCTACCACGGCGCGGCGCCGACGTTTGCCTACTACGCGCCCCGCTTCGGCCTGGACGACCCGGCAGTCTACCGGTTGGGCCGGGCCTCCAACGGGGATTTCACCGCTCTTCAGGACGACGTGGTTAGCCTGCCCCCGGGGCGGGTATGGGCTCTCTTCGCCCACATCTATTCCTTCAACGGCATCAGCGAACAATCGTTTTTGCTGGCGCAGTTGGACGGACGGGGGGTCCAATTGGAACGACTGGAAACCCAGAACGCGGCCGTCTTTCTCTACGACCTGCGATAGCTCCCTTGAACCGTCCTCTCTCCAACGAACCTTCTGCTGAAGGAGTGAGCCGATGGGATTGAAACCTGACCACTGGATTCGCCGGATGGCGCTGGAGCACCGGATGATAGACCCTTTCGTGGACCACCAGGTCCGAGATGGCACGATTTCCTACGGCCTCTCTTCGTACGGTTACGACATCCGGGTCGCCGACGAATTCAAAATCTTCACCCCTGGCCTGGGCGACCTGACCGTCGTGGACCCCAAACGGTTTGACACCCGGGCAATGGTGGATTTCCGGGGAGAGGTGTGCGTCATCCCGCCGAACTCCTTCGCACTGGGGCGGTCGGTGGAGTACTTCCGGATTCCGCGCAACGTGCTGTGCGTTTGTCTGGGGAAATCTACCTACGCGCGATGCGGGATTATTGTCAACATCACCCCCTTTGAGCCGGAGTGGGAGGGGTATGTGACGCTGGAAATCTCCAATACCACCCCGCTCCCGGCCAAAATTTACGCCGGGGAAGGGATCGCTCAGGTCCTCTTCTTTGAGGCCGACGAAGAGTGCGAAATCTCCTATGCCGATAAAAAGGGCAAGTACCAGGCTCAGCAGGGCGTCGTTCTGCCCCGGCTGTAGGCTCCGGCTGGCAACGCCGGTGGCCTGCGATGGATTGACAATCCGGCACCGTCATGCTATAACGGCAGAGGACGTCCCTGCTGTTATCGGCAAAGGATCACCGCGATGACCACTCCCCCCCGCATCCTGGTTGTAGATGACGAGGTCGGCATCCGGGAAGGATGCCGACGGGTGCTGGTCCCCCAGGGGTTTGAGGTGGACGTGGCGGAGAACGGCCCCGCGGGGCTGCGCAAACTCCGGGAGTCCCGCTACGACGTCCTCCTGCTGGACATTATGATGCCCGGCATGAGCGGCATGGAGGTCCTCCGCCAGGCCCGCCAGATAGACCCCGACCTCATCTGCATCATCATCACCGGCTACGCCACGGTAGAACTGGCCGTCCAGGCCATCCGCGAGGGGGCCCACGACTTCATCGCCAAACCCTTCTCCGCCGACCTGCTCCTGCAGGTGGTCAACCGGGAACTGGAGCGGCGGGCCCTGCGCCGGGAGGCGGAGCGGCTCCGGGCGCTGGAGGAGGAGGCCCGGGAACTGGCCCGCGCCAAGGCCGAACTGCAGAAACTGGAGGCGGTGGAAGGCCGCTTCATGCTCACCCTGGTCCACATCCTCCGGGCCCCCGTCGCCGTTCTGCAGAACACCATCCAGTTGATCCGCAAGGGCTATATCCCCCCGGAGGAGCAGGCGGAGATGCTGGAGCGGGCCGAGACGCGGGCCGGGGAGTTGCTGGCGACGCTGGACGACCTGCTCCTGCTGGCCCACCTGAAGGAGGGCATCGGCCTCAGCCGGGCGGAGCCGGTCTCCCTGGGGGAGGTGCTGGAGGGGGTGCTGGCGACGCTGAAGCCCCGCGCGGAGAGGCAGGGCGTGGCCCTGGAGGTGGACGTCCGGGATTCCCCCCAGGTGCGGGCCAACCCGGACCACCTGCGGGCGCTGTGGGCCCACCTGATAGATAATGCCATCCGCTACACGCCCCCCGGCGGCCGGGTGACCGTCTCCCTCTGGGCGGACCGGGAGCGGGGCGTCGCCGTCGGCGCCGTCGCCGACACCGGCATCGGCATCCCTGCCGACGAAACCCCCCGCATCTTTGAGGAGTTCTACCGGACGGAGGAAGGGAAGCGCATGCAGGAGACGGGCACCGGCCTGGGCCTGCCCATCGTCCGGCAGGTGGTGGAGATGTACGGGGGGACGGTGGAGGTGGAGTCGGAGGTAGGCCGGGGGAGCACCTTCCGCTTCACCCTGCCCCTGGAGTAGGAGGAGGGATTCCTGCCTCTTGCCCCTTGCCTCTTGCATCCTGCAATTTAGGAGAACAATGCAAACACTCTTCCTGCGGCTTCTGGGTGGACGGTTGCGGACGGTCCTGACGGTTTCCTTCGCGCTGGTCGCCGCGCTCACGGTGGGGCTGAACGCGCTGGTCGTCTCCCGCGTCATTAACGACTACATGGCCTCCGCTGAGGCGGAGCGGGTGGCGCGGGATATGAAACTGGCGGAGACCTTCTACCAACTCAAACTGGATGAAGTCGCCGCCATCAGCCACCGGCTGGTGCTGGACCAGTGGGTGGTGGAGAACTTCCCCGCTGCGGCCAGGGGAGACCTGCAGGCCATCCAGATTATTGACCGGCAGATCACCAACAAAATCATCGTCCTGGCCCTGGGCGGCACCCACCTCATCGCCGTTCTGGACGCCGATGGCGAACTGGTGACCGGGAAGGTCCTCTGGCCCGAAGGGACGCTCTCCTCGGCCCTCACCGATGGCCACTTCGGCGACCTGCCCATCGTCCGCACCGTCCTGGAGACGGGCAAGCCCCAGGCGGCCACCGAGGTCATCCCCAAGGAGTTCCTGGCCCAGGTGGGGCTGGATAACCGGGCCTTCATCCCGCTCCTGGAGACCCCCCTGGCCGCGCCGGAGCCCTTTGACCCCCGGGAGGGGACGGCGGGGCTGGCGCTGGTGGGCGTCTCCCCGCTCCGGGACGGGTCGGGGCGGCTGATGGGCGCCGTCCTCACCGCCTACATGTTCAACAACGACTACACCCTGGTGGACCGGATCAAGGAGGTCGCCGGGATAGACACCGTCACCATCTTCCTGGGCGACCTGCGGGTCTCCACCAACGTTCTGGATGAAGCGGGACGGCGGGCCATCGGGACCCGCGTCTCCCAGGCGGTCCGCCGGGTCGTCCTGGAGGAGGGCCAGGAGTACGTGGGGCGCGCCTTCGTCGTGAAGGAATGGTACATCACCCGTTACGAGCCCCTGCGGGACCACAAAGGCAACGTGGTGGGCATCCTCTACGTCGGGGCGCGCGAGGCCGCGTTCCGGAGCCTGGTCCAGTCCTTCAACCAGCGGGTCGCGCTCATCGCCGTCGTCTGCATCCTGCTGGCGGGGGTCATCGCGGTCCCCATCGGATACATCGTCACCCGCCCCGTCTCCGAACTGGTGGAGGCCCACCGACGGCTGGCGGCCGGGGATATGGCCGTTCGGGTGCAGACCCACGGCAACGGCGAACTGGCCATGCTGGGCCGCTCCTTCAACACGATGGCCGAGACGCTCCACCGGACCCAGCAGGAACTGCTCCACAAGGAGAAACTGGCCTCTATGGGACAACTGGCGGCGGGGGTGGCCCACGAACTGAACAACCCCCTGGGCACCATCATGCTCTTCGCCGATGCGCTCCATCGGGAACTCCCGCCCGATGACCCCCGTCGGAGCGACCTGGAGATGATCCTGAAGGAGGCCAACCGAGCCAAGAAGATTGTCGCGGACCTCCTGAACTTTGCTCGTCAGCAGGAGGTACTGGCCCAGGACACCGACCTGCACGCCCTGATAGACCAGTCGGTGGAGAGCGTCCGGCACCAACCCGCCTTCGCGGAGGTGGAGATTATCCGCCATTACGACCCCCGGTTGCGCATCATCCAGGCCGACCCCGCCCAGTTGCAGCAGGTCTTCGTCAACCTGCTCAACAACGCGGCGGAGGCGATAGAGGGGCCGGGGACGGTCACCATCACGACCCGCGCGCTGAACGGCCAGGTGGAAATCTCCATCACCGACACCGGGTGCGGCATTCCAGAGGAGTACATGGACAAACTCTTCACTCCCTTCTTCACCACCAAACCGCCGGGGAAGGGGACGGGGCTGGGTCTCTCCATCGTTTACGGCATCGTCAAGATGCACCGGGGGCAGATCTCCGTCCAGAGCGAAGTGGGGAAGGGGACGACCTTCACCATCACGCTGCCAGTGCGGTGGGTCGGAGAGGCGGAGCGTCTCGCCCCGGCGGCTCAGGGGGAGGTCATCGGATAAAAACATAAGGTGACGGTCACCTTGAAGGTGACCGTCACCTTAATGGAGGTAGCCCTTGAACGAACCGCCGCGCATCCTGGTGATTGACGACGAAGAGGGCATCCGCGCGGGCTGCAGGCGGGCCCTGGAGCCGGAGGGATACATCGTGGAGACCGCCGCCACCGGGCAGGAGGGGCTTCGTCGCTTCCGGGAGGGGAACTTTGACCTGGTCCTGATAGACGTCGTCCTGCCCGACATGCGCGGAGTGGACCTGCTGAAGCCCATCCTGGAAAAGGATCCGGACGTCGTCTGCATCGTCATCACCGGCTACGCCACGGTGGAGTTGGCCGTCCAGGCCATCCGGTCCGGCGCCTACGACTTCCTCTCCAAGCCCTTCACCGCCGACGTCCTGCGGATGACGGTGGCCCAGGGGCTGGAGCGGCGGCGGCTCACCCTGGAGGCCAAACGTCTCCAGAAGATAGAAGAAGAGGCGCGGGAACTGGCCCGGGCCAAGGAGGAACTGGAGCGGCTGGACCGTTTCAAGACGGCCTTCACGCTGACGGTGGCCCACGAACTGCGCGCGCCGCTGAACGCGCTGCAGAGTTTCCTGTGGGCGATTCTCAAGGGGTACATCCCGCCGGAAGAGCAGCAGGAGGTTCTGGAGCGGGCCGCCCAGCGGGTGCAGGAACTGCTGGATTTGGTGGACGACCTCCTGAAACTAGCGGCGGCCCGGAGCGAGAAGGGGCTGGAGAAACGGGAGCCGGTCTCCCTGGCGGACGTCTTGGAGAAGGTCGCCCCGCTCTTCCAGAAGGAGGCGGAGGCCAAGGGGCTCTCCTGGACGGTGGAAGTCCGCGCCCGCCCGGTGGTGCAGGCCGACCTAGACCAGATGGCCCAGGTGTGGAGCAATCTCATCTCCAATGCGGTGAAGTACACCCCGGCAGAGGGACAGGTGCGGGTGGTGCTGGAGGAACGGGACGGGTGGGCCGTCGGTACGGTGGAGGATACGGGCATCGGCATTGCGCCGGAGGACCTGGGGCGTATCTTTGAGGAGTTCTACCGGGCCCCCCAGGCCAAGGAGATAGCCCCGCGCGGGACCGGGCTGGGGCTGCCGCTGGTCAAGCAGATTGTGGAGGCCCACGGGGGGAGCATCACGGTGGAATCCGAGGTGGGGCGGGGGAGCCGTTTCGTCTTCCGGCTGCCATCGGTGGGAGCAGGACGCGGATAAACGCGGAAAAACGCAGATTTTTAGGCCACGAGGATGGATTCCAGCTGGACGTAGACGCCGCGCTGGGACGCGGATAAACGCGGACGAACGCGGATTTTTTAGGCTCTGAGACCCCTGACGTTATTCCCGATACGGTTCAATGTGCTCCCTCAGCCAGGCCTCTATCTGTTCTTTCCCCAACCTGGAGGTGGCGATGTCAATGGCGAACTGATAAAGGTCATCATCGGATGCCACAATCGTAAAGCCGTTCCGTTCCAGAAACTCAAACAGGGCAAACAAACCGGTCCGTTTGTTGCCATCTACAAAAGGGTGGTTCTTGATCAGCCCGTAAACCAGGATAGCCGCTTTGGATAGAAGGTCGGGATAAAGGTCCTCTCCGAACATCGTTTGCCGGGGGGCAGCGATGGCTGATTCCAGGCGTGCGATACTGGCGACACCGGCCGAACCGCCAAACTCCCGAACGGCGTATTCGTGGATCGCGATCACTTCTTCCACGGTCAGGTACCGGATCATCTCACGACTCGGCCAGTCTCCGAAAGACGTCGTGGTAACGTTCAGAAACCCTTCTCAGTCTTTCCAACATCTGTGGGTCTATACTGCTTTCTCGCCGAAGGATCAGCGTTCCATCGTACCGGATAACCTCCACTTTCTCACCCGGCGCCAGTTGGGCCAGCAGTTCCTGCACCAGCGATAGAGCCTTTTCGCGCTCCACAATCATCGTCTCCATCGGCTCACCCTCCCCTGCCTGGCAGTAGCCTACCTGGTTTCATTATACCCCTGTTCCCGGTTCAGGGCAAAGTTGCCCTATAGGATAGAAAGCGCTGCGGCGGCTTCGCCGCCCGCCGCAAATCTCTCTTGACCCGCGTGGCAGGGATGTTTTTACAGATGCCTGATGGGGCAGGGAGGTTCCGGGAACACGGGGGCCAGGTCGGCGGCGCTGAAACTCTCCGGCAACAACTGGCGCAGCGTGGTCTGCCGGTAGTGGCCGGTCGCGTCGCCGATGAGGATGACCAGGTCCTCGGCGAACTCCCGCAGGGTCTGGCGGCAGGCGCCGCAGGGCGTCCCGCCGTTCTCCGTCACCACCGCGATGGCCACGAACTCCCGCTCGCCCTCGGAGACGGCCTTCACCACTGCCGTCCGCTCGGCGCAGGTGCTGAGCGGGTAGACGGCGTTCTCCACGTTGCAGCCGGTGTAGATGCGCCCGGAGCGGCCCAGCAGCGCCGCCCCGACTTTGTAGTGAGAATACGGCGCGTAGGCCCGCTCCCGGGCCTGATGGGCCTGGTCCAGTAAAACCCGAGGGTCAAAATGGGCTGTTATCGGTTGATTTACAGTCATATGGACGTTCCGGTTGCGATTTCATCTGGAAGGGATTATAGTACCTACAACAACCTGCTGAAAGGAGAGACAGATGCGTTTCAAAGTTGTGCTGGAACCCGGTGATGAAGGTGGGTATACGGTTTATGTTCCCTCTCTTCCCGGTTGTATCAGCGAGGGGGAGACAGTAGAAGAAGCCCTGCAGAACATCCAGGAAGCCATTGAGTTGTATCTGGAACCGGTGGATTTTCAGTAGTTATTATGACGGCTCCCCCCGCGTCATCCGTACCTTGCGGATGCGCCGGCCGGAGACGGTCAGTACCTCTATTCGCCAATCCCCCATTTGAAGATGGTCCCCGGGGACGGGGACCCGTCCCAATGCATTATAGATGAAACCTCCCAGTGTGTCGGCCGCATCGGTGGGCAGGTCGGCCTCCAACAGGTCGTTGATGTCATCCAGGTTCATCCGCGCGTCCAGGATGTATTCCCCTTCGCCGACCGACTCAAAGGTAGGCTCCTCGGCGTCGTACTCGTCCTGAATCTCCCCGACAATCTCCTCCAGGATGTCCTCCACGGTGACCAGTCCTGCCGTCCCCCCGTATTCGTCCACCACAATCGCCATGTGGATGCGTCGCTGCTGCATCTCCCGCAGCAGGTCGTCCACTTTTTTCGTCTCCGGCACAAAGTAGGCTGGACGGAGCATCTCCCGCAGCGGCGGGCGGGGACCGTCCCCCTGCAGGTAGAGCAGCAGGTCTTTGGCATACACCAGTCCCACAACCCCGTCCACCGTCCCCTCGTAGACGGGGATGCGGGAATGGCCGGTCTCCGCGATGACCCGCACCACCTCCTCCGGCGGCGTCTGGATGTCCACGGCGACGATGTCTATGCGGGGGACCATCACTTCCCGCGCCATGGTCTCGCCCAGTTCAAAGATGGAGTAAATCATCTCCTTCTCTTCTTCTTCAATGACGCCCTCTTCCTCTCCGGCGTCCACCAGGGTGCGGATTTCCTCTTCGGTGATCAGGGTGGTGCCGCTGAGGGGGACGCCGCCGAAGGGGGCCGCCAGGCGGTTGCTCAGCCAGACCAGCAGGCGGACAAGGGGCCAGAGAAGGGCGGCCAAGACCCGCAGCATCCCGGCGAAGCGGACGGCCCACTCTTCCGGGTGGGCGGCGGCGATGCCCTCCGGCGTCAGCCGTCCCGCGACGAGGATGAGGGCCGAGAGGGCGCCGATGACCACCAGCAGGGCCGCGCCGTCGGCCCAGGGGTGGGGGAGCCCGCCTGCGGCCAGGGCACGGGCCAGCGGGGCCACCAGGGTGAGGGCCGCCAGGGCCGCCGCCAGCGCGGCCAGAAACGCTTTGCCCAGGTAGAGGGTGCCCAGCATACGACTGGAATCCTCCGCCAGACGGAGGGCCAGCGCGGCGCGCGGGACGCCCTCATCGGCCATCTGGCGGAGCCGCCCCCGCCGGACGCTGGCGAACGCCGCCCGCATGCCTGCCAGCAGGCCGTGGAGGAGGATCAGCAGAAGGGTACCGGTCAGGCCGGCCCAGGATTTACTGTCCATTCGGGAATCGGGTGCGGATAAACGCAGACAAAGTGGCTTCTTGGTCGTTCAACCCCAAATCAATCAAGCCTTTATGTCCTTTGTGCCCTTCGTGTCCTTTGTGGTTCTGGTATGTCCTTCGTGGTTCTGCGCTCCCGCGCCGGGACCCCGTAGGCCACTGTGTCGTCGGGGATGTCGTGGGTGACCACGGAACCGGCGCCGACCACGGCCCGGCGGCCCACCCGCACCGGCGCCACCAGCATGGTGCCGGAGCCGATGAACGCCTCCTCGCCGATTTCGGTGCGGTGCTTCCGGTGACCGTCAAAGTTGCAGGTGACGGTGCCCGCGCCGATGTTGGCCCCGGCGCCGACCTCAGCGTCCCCCACGTAACTGAAGTGGCCCATCTTGGCCCCCGGGCCCAGGTGGGCATTTTTGACCTCGCCGAAATTGCCCACGTGTGCTCCAGGCCCCAGATGCGCGCCCGGTCGGAGGTGGCTGAAGGGGCCAACGTCGCTCCCTTCTTCCATCACCGCCCCTTCCACCACCGAGGCCACCACCCGGCAGCGGTCGCCGATGACGCTATCTTCTATCAGGGTGTTGGGGCCAATCTGGCAGCCCGTTCCGACCACCGTCCGCCCGCGCAGGATGGTGTTGGGCCAGATGACCGTATCCGGGCCGATGGTGACGGTCAGCTCAATGTAGGTCGTCTGAGGGTCTATCATGGTCACCCCGGCCTCCATCCAGCGGCGGTTGATGCGGCGGCGGATCAGGGCCTCCGCCTCCGCCAGGTGGACGCGGGTGTTGATGCCCAGGGCCTCTGTGGGGTCGTCGGCGGCGACGGCGACGACAGGTTGCCCCTCCCCGGCAGCCATCTCTACCAGGTCGGTCAGATAGTACTCCCCTTTGCAGCTCAGCGGGAGGAGGGGGAGGTGGGCCCAGAGCCAGGCCGCGTCGCAGGCGTAGACCCCGGCGTTCAGTTCCCGGATGGCCCGCTCGGCCTCCGTCGCGTCGGCCTCCTCCACGATGCGCGCCACGCTCCCGTCGGCCCGGCGCACCACCCGGCCGAACCCCCGGGGGTCTTCGGCGACCACCGTCAGGATGGAGAGGACGGCCCGGGCCGAACGGCGCGCGTCCACCACCCGGCGCAGCGTCTCCGGGGTCAGGAGGGGCATGTCGGCATAGAGGATGAGCACTTCGTCCACCTGCCCCTCCAGCGCCGGGCGGGCCTGGAGGACGGCGTGCCCGGTGCCCCGTTGCTCCCGCTGTTCGGCGTAGGTGACGGCCTCCCCCACGGCCCGGCGGACCTCCTCCGCCCCGTGCCCCACCACCAGTATCGGGGGGAGGTCGGAGAGGCCGCGCACGGCATCCAGGGCGTAGAAGACCATCGGGCGCCCGCAGAGGGGGTGGAGGACTTTGGGGACCTCCGACCGCATCCGCGTCCCCTGTCCGGCGGCCAGAATGACGATTCCCAGCATATCTCTCTCCGGAAATTCCGACTGCAGATGCCCGGCACGAACAGGGCACCGGGCATCTATCCTCATTATACCCACAAATGGGGATTTGACCAGCATCCCGGTTCCGGCCCAGGGGTACGGTGGACGGATTTGGCATTCCGCCCACCCGGTGTATAATCAACTTCATCGGAAATAGGACGCGGATGAACGCGGACGAGCGCAGATTTTCCTTCGGAAAAGATACGTGCTGCGCTACCTGGCGCTATTTCCGATAAAGTCTATATATGTGTTGTGAATTGCGCGTCGGCAGTTGCACCATCTCTATGTTTTCAGGAGGTTCCCATGGCAACCCGCACCGTATCCTATGGCAAATGTTTCCTCTGCGGTGAGACGTTCGCCAAGAACGCCATCAACCGCCACCTGCAGAAGTGCGTACCGGCGCACGAGACGGGCAGAGGCGAGCCGGTACGCCTGTTTCGCCTGCAGGTGGAGGGATACTACTCCCCCCAGTACTGGATGCACCTGGAGATTCCGGCCACCGCCACCCTGGCCGACCTGGACGACTTTTTGCGCGATGTCTGGCTGGAATGCTGCGGCCATCTGAGCGCTTTCACCATCGGCAACACCCGCTACAAACTGGATGCCGAGATGGTGGATGCGATGTGGGGGGAACTCTTCCCCTCCCGATACACAACGCGCGATATGGACGTCTCGTTGGAGGAGGCGCTCTCAGTGGGGCAGACCTTCACGTATGAATACGACTTCGGCACCACGACGACCTTGAGGCTGAAGGTAGTGGGGGAGCGAGAAGGCCCCTGGCCCAAAGGAGGGGTGCTCGTCCTGGCCCGCAACTACGCGCCCGTGTTCACCTGTACCGAATGCGGCGAGCCCGCCCGGTGGGTCTATACCTGGAGCGGCGAGTACGAGACCTATTGCGACAAGCACGCGCGGGAACACGAGGACTGGGAGAACGGATTTCTCCCCATCGTCAACTCTCCGCGCGTGGGCGAATGCGCCTACACCGGCCCCACGCGCCGGTCGCTGAAGTTTGAGGAGACGATGCCGGAGAAGGCCGGGGAGTCCGCCGGAAGCAGTGGGGCGTGAAACGTGAAACGTGAAACGTGAAGCGTGAAGCGTGAAGCGTGAAACGTGAAACGTGAACGTAAGGGGGCGATATGGATTCACGGACGGAGCAGCGGCTGATAGAGATTCTGGAGACCGACCCCGACTTTTACGTGCCCGTCAAGAAACTCTGGCTGATGCTCCAGGCGGAGAGGCTGCCGATGGACCTGGAACTGGAGGAGTTCCGGGCCTGGCTGGAAGCGGACGACCGCTTTGAGATAGAGGACCTGGACGATTCCCTGCCGGGGGACCCGGAGGAGGTCGCCGAGATAGAACGGGACCTGGAGGCGCTAGGCTTCTTTGGCGGCCCCCGGGTCAAACTGGCCAGCCGCGAGATGACCGCCGAGGACATTATGAACGGCCTCCTGCGCAGCCTCCAGCGGATGAATGAGGCGTTGCGCGGCGCCTGGGAGACCCGCCCCGAAGGGGACCGGGAGACCGAGGAGCAGTTGCTGGACGCGCTGGCCCTCGGCCAGGAAATGGAAGAGGAAATCCGCCAGATGTTGGAAGAACGGCGCTGGGAGAATGAGGCGCCGGATTAGGCGAAACGGTGGCGCGTCCGCAAAGCCCACAACCGCCGCCGATTCAGGAGGCCCTGAAAGCAACACTGCACGGAACACGTAAAGGACGTGCCAGGCACTTCGGAAGTGCCTGGCATGTTTCGTACCACCGGAGTTTCCAGGAGGCACCATGAACCGCCAACTGCGCTGGAGCGACCACATCCTCATCAACATCTACTGGCTGGGGCTCAACGTCGCTTCGGGGACCATCACTCCGGTCCTCCTGCCCTACCTGGTGGCCCTTTTCGTGCCGCCGGAGCAGAAGAACACCTACCTGGGGCTGGTGCGGGTCATCGGCCTGGCGGTGGCGATGCTGGTCCAGCCGATGGCGGGGATGTTCAGCGACCGCTGCACATCCCGCTGGGGCCGCCGCCGCCCCTTCATTTTCGCTGGGACGGTGCTGGACCTGGTCTTTCTCGCCATCGTCGGCGCATCGCCCCTCTTCATCGGTTCCGCGCTGGACGGCTTCTTCGTCCCCACCCTGGGCATCACCACCGCCCTCTTCGTCCTGATTCTGGGCATCGTCCTTCTGCAGGTCTCCTCCAACCTCGCCCACGGCGCCCTCCAGGGGCTGATCCCCGACCGGGTCCCCGAAGACCAGCGGGGCCGCTCCTCCGGCGTCAAGGCGGTGATGGAACTCCTGCCCGTCTTTCTGGTAATTGTCGTCGGGCCGCTGGTGGACCGGGGGCTGGTCTGGCTGGTGGTGGGCTTTGTGGGGTTGGCGCTGCTGGCGACCATGCTGGCGACGGTGCTGGGCGTGCGGGAGGAGCCCCTGCGGGAGAAGCCCACGGAACCGGTGGGGGAGCGGGTCTGGCGGCTGGTCGCGCTGACGGCCATCTTCGTCCTGGTCACCCGCGCGGCCCTCTGGCTGGTGGGCGCCGCCGGAGAGGCGACGGCCACCGCCGCGCTGGGGACGCGCGTCGCCGTGGGCGTCCTGGCCGGCCTGGTCGCGATGGCCGGCTCCATCTTCCTGGGCGTCTACTTCGGCGCGTGGGTGGGCATCGGGCGGGAAGCCCCCCACCAGACCTCTTTCATCTGGTGGGTGGTCAACCGGCTGATGTTCCTGGCCGCCGTCGGCTCGGTGCAGGGCTTCGCCCAGTATTTCCTGCGGGACGTCCTCCACATCCCCAACGCGGCGACGATGACGACGATTCTCCTGGCCGTCGTGGCGGTCTTCCTGCTCCCGGCCGCGCTGGGCGGGGGCTATCTGGCGGACCGGGTGGGGCGGAAGCGGCTGGTGGCGCTTGCGGGGCTGGTCGCCGGGGCGGGCACCGTCCTGCTCCTTTTCTCCACCAACATCCCGCTGGTCCTGATCAGCGGCTGTATCATCGGCCTGGGGACAGGGTTATTCTTCGCCGCCAACTGGGCGCTGGGGACCGACCTGGCCCCCTCGGCGGAGGCGGGGCGGTATCTGGGCATCTCCAATCTGGCGGGGGCCGGGGCGGGGATTGTCGGCGCGGGGATCGGCGGGCCGATGGCCGACTATTTCAACGCCCTCCAGCCGGGGCTGGGCTACCTGGTCATCTTCGCCGTCTACGCGGCGCTCTTCTTCCTCTCCATCCTGGCCCTGACGCGGGTGCGGGCCGGGCGCTGAGCGGACCCGTCGGGACGTGCCAGACACTTCCGAAAAGTGCCTGGCACGTTCACGTCTCCAAGAACTCCCGGATAGCCGCTCCCACTTCCGCCGGGCGCTCCAGCGGCACCATGTGCCCGGCATCCGGGATGACAACGAAGCGGCCCTGGGGGAGCATCCGCTCCATCCGCCGCTGCGCCTGAGGGAAAAAGGTCCCGGATTGCGCACCCCGGATGACCAGGGCCGGAGCGCGCAGGCGGGGGATGGACCGCCAGACATCGGTGGGGATGGTGGCAAAGAGGTGGGCCTCCCACTCCGGCGGGTAGACCAGTTCCACCCCGCCGTCGGGCCGCTCCCGGGTGCCCGCCTCCACGTAGGCCCAGAGGCTCTCATCCGGCCATCGGGCGAAGAAGGGCTTGCTCCGGAAATAGTCGTAGCAGGTCTGCCGGTCCGGCCAGGTCCGCCGACGGTTCAGCGCCCCCCGAACCAGCGAGGGACGCGGCGTCCGGCCGAACCGTCTCAGGACCCGCGCCAGGAGCAGCCAGTGGGGCGGCAGGATGACCGGGTCTATCAGCACGACGGCGCGGAAGAGGTCGGGCCGGGCGACGGCCGCCCAGAGGGTCATCACGCCGCCCATGGAGTGGCCGACGCCGACCACTCCCCGTAGCCCCAGCCGGTCCAGCCCCCGGACCAGGTCGTCGGCCAGGGGGTGCCAGTCGGCCACCTCTTCGGGGCGGCTCCCGGGCCAGAGCGGGCGCGCGGGCAGGCCGATGACCCGGTATCGGTCGGTGAGGGTCGCCGCCAGCGGGCGGTAGGTGCCCGGCGGGAAGCCGTTGGCATGGGCGATGTGCAGGACGGGGCCGGTCCCCCCGAATTCGTAGACGTCCGTCATGGCCCTTCGGCACTCGGGTGATGTTTCCACTGGCAGTATTCGTCGCAGGGCTCCATCGGTATCGGTGACGATAGGGGCTCAGTCACCCTGTAAATGAGAAACAGCGGCCGAAAGCTCCGTTCGGCCACACGGCCCACTTCCTGAAGTTGCATCCCCCGTTCCGCCGCCAGCGCTCCCAGTGCCTCCACCCGTCCCCGAAAGACCGCATCCTCCGGCGCATGGGCCACATAGAGGGTGGTCGGGTCTTCCAGAAAGGGCCGGACCCGCTCTGAAAAACCCGCATCCGGTTCGTGGAGTTGTTCGTAGCCGAACACCTCCACCGGGGCCACCCGCCCGACGGTGAGAAACTGGACCGGAGCGCCGATCCCCCAATCCAGTGCGACAACCGGACCGGCGGCGTTGTCCTCCAGATATGCGGCCAGGTCGTATATGGCGCTGGAGTGGGCCGAGTGTCCTCCCGTCCGGGTCAGCGCCTGGTGGTAGCGGACGGTGGTCCAGAGGTCGCCGCCGGCCCAGAGGAGGGCCATCAGGGCGGAGAGGGCCTCCAGCGCCCGCCGGACCCGGCCCGCCTCTGGGCGGCCGACCGCGCCCACCACCAGCCCCGCCGTCAGCGGAATCAGCGGTACGGCCAGCGCGTAGTGGGTGATGAAGAGGTCGCTCACGGTGAACGCGCTCTGGGCCACCATCAGCACCAGCAGTGCGACGGGCAACAGGTGGGCCCACCGGCGAGTCCGGAAGCCCCATCCGATCCCCAACAGGACGGTCCCGGCGGCCAGATACGGCGCCCACGGGTTGGCGAAGACGCCCCCCAGGTACCAGAAATGGTCTCCCCGCAGCAGGGGCCGCAACTGGCCCAGTCGGACGGTCAGGTTGGGGAGATAGGCCCGGTTATCCACGCCGTAGTAGGATTGCCTCAGGTTGTCCAGGATGGAAGCCAGCGTGCCGCCGGTCTGCCAGTTGAAAATGAACAGCGGTACCAGTGGGAGAAGAAAGCAGAGGGCCGTTTGGAGTACGAGACGGAGCGCCCCCGTTTGTTGTACGGGGCGGAGCGGAGCGGAGCGCCGGACGTGCCATAGCCAGGCCGCCCCGGCCGCCCCGACCATCGCCCCGACGGCCCACAGGAAGAGCAGTTTGGCGTAGAGGCCCAGGCCCCAGAAGAGGGCGGTCAGGTAGAGGTCGGTGGGACGGCGCCGCCGCCACCAGCGCAGGCCGGTCAGCAGGCTCGCCATAAAGAACAGTGCGGTCAGGTTGGTGACGAAGATGCCCTGCCGGCTCCAGAAGATGAAGGTGGGGTTGACGGCCAGCAGAAGGGCCGCGACGGCCGCCGCCCGGGGGCCGCCCAGCAGGCGGGCCACCCGCCCGGCCAGGAGCAGCGTCAGCCCGCCGGTGAGGAGCGGGAGCCACCGCAGTGCGACGACGTTCACCCCGCCCAACGCCAGAAACGGCAGCGCCAGGTAGACGTTCAGCGCGCCGATGTAGTCCTGCACCATCAGGGGGAGCCGCCACGGGCCCAGCGCGACCACCGCATCCCGGAACGCCGTCACCGGCTGACCGGTCAGCAACTGCATGGCGTTCAGGCCCGCTTCCTTCGCCTCGTCATAGTGCAGGCCGGGGAGGGATAACTGATGGGCGCCGAGGGCCAGGAAGAGGAGGAAGAAGGGGAGCAGGAGGGTACCCTGGATGGGGGTTTTATGACCGACGCGCGGATTCACGCCGTACTCCGTATTCCGTATTCCGTGTTGTGTGCTCCCTGCGCCCTGCGACGTGCGCCCTGCGACGTGCGCCCTGCGACATGTGCCCTGCACCGTGCGCCCTGCGACGTGTGCCCTGTCAATACGCCCCTTCCCCCAGCAGGACCTTCGGGATGGTGCGCATCAGGATTTTAAAGTCCAGCCAGAGGGACCAGTTCTCAATGTAGTAGACGTCCAGGAGGACCATTTCATCAAAGGAGAGACGGCTGCGGCCGCTGACCTGCCAGAGGCCGGTCATCCCCGGTGGGGCTTCCAGCCGCTTCTTGTGCCATTCCTGGTACTTTTCCACTTCCGCCGGGATGGGCGGTCGGGGGCCGACCAGGCTCATCTCCCCCCGCAGGACATTTACCAACTGCGGCAACTCGTCCAGGCTGAGGCGGCGCAGAATCCGGCCCACGCGGGTCAGCCGGGGGTCGTCCCGAATCTTGAAGATGGGGCCGTCGGCCTCGTTCAGGTCGGCCAGCATGTCCTGCTGCTCCTCCGCCCCCACGTGCATGGAGCGGAACTTGTACATCTCAAAGAGGCGTCCGCGCAGGCCGACCCGGGTCTGGCGGAAGATGACAGGGCCGGGGCTATCCAGGCGGATAGCCAGCGCGATGAGGCCGAACAGCGGCGCGCACAGCAGAAGCCCCACGGCGGCAACGGTCACGTCTATCAGCCGCTTGACCAGGAGGGCCCCTTTGCTGATGGAGACGGTCCGCACGCCGATGAGGGGCACCCCGCCCAGGTCCTCCACATTCACCTGGGTCAGGCTCATCTGGAACAGGTCGGGGACGATGCGGGGCCGCACCCCCCGCCGCTCGCACTCCCGCACGATGCCCATGATTTTGCGGTGGTACATCCAGGGGAGGGTGATGATGACCTCGTTGGGCCGTTCTTCATCCAGGACGGCGGGGAGGTTATCCAGTGGGCCCAGGGCCCGAAAGCGCCCGATGTCCGTGTATCCTTTTTGGGGGTTGTCGTCCACGAAGCCGACGACCCGGTAGCCCAGGTCGGGACGGGCGACGATGGTGCGCATGACCGTCCGCCCCACCTCCCCGGCGCCGACGATGACGACTCGCTTGATGCCGACCCCCCTCGCCCGCAGATAAGCGCTCAGTCCACCTTCCACCCCGCGCACCAGCGCCAGCAGCAGGATGGTCAGCAGGCCGACTTCTATGAGCATGGCGCGGGAGTAGTAGCGAGGCCGGAAGACGAAGGTGACCGCCAGCATCAGCACCGTCACCTTCGCAGTGGAGTTGGTGATGCGGTAGACCTGGTCCATCCAGGAGCGCGGCCAGGTTCGGTACACCCCATCCACCACAAAGAAGACCGGGGTCAGGACGACGTAGAGGACCAGGAAGGGC
Organism: Thermoflexales bacterium; assembly: GCA_014360895.1. GTDB lineage: Bacteria > Chloroflexota > Anaerolineae > B4-G1 > DUEL01 > SpSt-77. The sequence continues at coordinate 29,852 of JACIWQ010000025.1, forward strand.
AGGTAGGCAGAGAGGGGGGCGTCGTAGGCGATGTCCAGAAACCAGCGCAGGTCGTAGCGCACCCAGTAGCCCCCCAGAAAGGCAGCGATGATGGTGGCGATGTCCAGCAGGACCACCCACCCGGGCACACGACCGTTCCGGTTCATCTTCTCCCTCCGGTGATTGCCTCCTGGTAAACAGCGACGGTTTCGGCCGCGGTGCGGGGCCAGGAGAAGCGGGCTGCATGCGCCCGCCCTCGCTCCCGCAGGGTCTCCCGCAACGTCTGATCGGTCAGCAGGCGGTGGAGGCCGTCGGCGATGGCCTCCACGTCGTACGGGTCCACCATCAGTGCCCCGTCCCCGGCGGCCTCCGGCAGGGCGGAGACGGAAGAAGTCAGCACCGGGGTGCCGCAGGCCTGGGCCTCCAGGACCGGCAGGCCAAAGCCCTCGTAGAGGGACGGGTAGGCGAAGACTTCGGCGGCGTTGTACCAGAGGGGGAGTTCGTCGTTGGGGACGTAGCCGGGGAAGTGGACCCGAGAAGATAGCCCCAACTGCTCCACGGTGGCGAAAACTTCCTCATCGTACCAGCCCCGGGCACCCGCCAGCACCAGGGCGGCTCCGGAATCGGCGCCGGAGCGAGCGAACGCTTCTATCAGCCGGACCAGGTTCTTGCGCGGCTCCAGGGTTCCCACGAAGAGGACAAAGCGCTCCGGCAGGCCCCGCCGGGCCCGGAACGCGGCCGCTTCCTCCGGCGGCAGGGGCCGGAAGATGGGGTCCACCCCGTGGTAGACGACGCGGATTTTCTCCCGCGCGACGCCCAGGAGGCGGGCTGTCTCTTCGGCCGCGTGGGCAGAGACGGCGATGACCCGCCGGGCCCGGTGGACAGAGAGGCGGGTGAACAGGCGCAGGTAGAGCCGGTTGGCCGGGCGGAAAAGATGCGGGTAGCGCAGGAAACTCAGGTCGTGGACGGTGACGACGACGGGGCATGGAGCCGCCAGCGGGCCCACGAAGACGGGCCCATGGGCCAGGTCGGCGCCGACGGCCCGCAACGCGCGCCCCTGGGCCAGTTGCTCCCAGAGGACCCGCACGGCGGGCCGATGGGTGGGCCAGCGAGTCCACCGGTAGCGCAGGCTGTCGGCCTGCGCTACCCGCGTGCGGCGCGGGCCCAGAAACGCCGTCACCTGACAGCCGGCTTGAGGCAGATGGGTGAGCAGGTGATAAATGTACTGGTGAACGCCTGCGCTCCGGTAGGACGGGTCCCCGGAAAGCAGATGGGCGTTAATGGCCACGTGAATGGGCCGTTGCTGAGAGACGTGCATGGCGGAACTATTATACCACGTCCGCCCCAGATGACCAGAGTTTTTCACGGAGACCGTCACGAGTTAGGGACATCGGCCACCTGGAGGGGCCACATAATGCTCCGCCCTTCCCAGAGGGCGGTCATCGGCATCCGACGGATCTCGTAGCTCGCCAACCGTAACGCAGGCGGTCAGCTTGTACCGGCCCGGCGGCCGGCGTTCCATACCGGCCCAGAGCGCCAACGGAGGATAGCCCTTTGCCGCCCGCCGCTCACCCCCGGCCCCCTACCGGCCCCCACGGCCCAACCGCCCCCAAACCCGCAGGGTGTACCCCCACGGGATGAGGTACGTCGTCGCCACGGCCATCAGGGTGATGCCCAGGGTGTTCCCCCAGTTGGCCTCCCGGGGAATCCAGAACCAGACGAAGCCGTAGACCACATAGGAGAAGACCACGGTCAGGCTGAAAAGACCGGCCTGGAGCGGAGCTTCCGGGCGAGGAAAGAGAGCCGCCAGCGCCACCGCCCAGGTGACATACCAGGGCTGGAACCACGGGGTGGCGAAGAGCAGGAGGAAGAGCATCAGGTCAAAGGCGTGGCGGAGGACAGCGCCAGGCCGGAGCCAGGTCCGGGCCAGTTGGAGGATGAAGGCGACGGCAAAAGCCCCCAGCGCGGCCATCTGGGCGACCTGCCCGGCAGCGGTTTCGTTCAGCCCGACCCGCTGCAGGGTGAGGGAGAGAACTGCCGGGAGGGAGTGGGTGAGGAGGCCGGAGCGGGTAGAGAGGTTGGTCAGCGCGGCCAGCGGGTCGGGCAGGGAGAGGTACGCCAGCATCACCAGCGCGCCGCTCAGCAATACCAGTGGGAGAACGCGACGAAGCGAAGCGAGGTTGACTTTACGGCCCTCCGCTTCGCTTCGTGCCGGACTACGAACCGAAACGTCGCGTTCACGGCCCCCCGCTCCGTTGCGCGCCTCACCCCGAATGTCGCACATATAGGCCAACAGGAACAGAGGCAGAAGGGGCGCTGTGGGGATTTTGACCAGAAAGGAGAGGGTGAGGGCGGCCGTCATCCCCAGGGGGCGGCGCCGCTCCCAGAAGTAGATGCCCAGAAGGGAGAAGGCCATCATCGCCGCGTCGTTATGGCCGTTGGCGGCGAACTCGTAGAGGACCAGTGGATTCCAGGCGAAGAAGGCCAGCCCCGCCAGCGCCCGGTCGGGGTGGCGGCGGCGCAGGACGGCGTAAATCAGCTCGGCCTGGGCCAGGTAGGCAGCGATGGCAACGGCCTTGAACCCCAGCAGGTTCAGCGCCAGGCTCTCCCGTCCACAGACACCGACCACCAGCGCGCTGATCCAGGTCCAGAGGGGGCCGTAGTTGGAGGGAGCCATCCGATAAGCCGAGTAGTGGGCAAAGGCCGTGTCCGGCAGATGCCCCGGCGGCACCACCAGCGGGTTCTCCCGGTAGTAGAACAGTTCCTCCCCGTGGGTGACGTAGTCCACCACATCCCCCGCGCCGACAGGGTAGGTCAGGCTCAGCAGGAGCGCCAGCGTCAGGCCGCAGAGGAGGATCAGGGTCGGGGAGACCTGCCGGGGATGGCGGCGGCATGTCCGGTAGACCAGAGCGTAGAGGCCGAAGAGGGCCAGGAAGGTCGCCAGAAAGGCAACGGCGGGAAGGGGCTCCCGCCGGGCAATCTCCGGGAAACTGATGGGGGCGTGTGCGACGTGGGCGAAGAGGGAATAGGGCAGGACCAGCCCGGAGAGGTAGAGCAGAAAAGAGGCAGCGAAGGCGAAAAATATCACCAGTGGGGGACGAAGGCCAGGCTTCATCGGTTCCGAAAGGCCAGTTGCCGCACCAGGTCGTCCATGGCGTCGGCGGCGGGGCCACTCAGGTCGGCCTCCCGCAGGGCCTGAAGCGCGCGGCCGGCCTCCTCCAGGGCTCGCTCCCGGGCGGCCTCCCGGGCCCCGGAACGGTTGAGGAGGGCCATCGCGGCCTGCAGGTTATCCGAGGAGCAGGCAACGTTGGGGAGGATGTGCCGGAGGCCCGGCTCGCGGCTCAGGGCGTAGAGGACGGGGAACGTCTTCTTGCCGCGCCGGAGGTCGGAACCCACCGGCTTTCCGGTGACGGCGGGGTCTCCCCAGATGCCCAGGATGTCGTCCTGAATCTGGAAGGCAATACCGGCGTGGTGGCCGAAAGCGCGCAGCCGCCCGCGCACGTCGGGGGAAGCACCCGCCACCAGCGCGCCCAGTTCGCAGGCCGCTGAGAGCAGTTCCGCCGTCTTGCGGGCAATCATGAACAGGTAGTCCTCAACGGAGACCCGGTCCTCCCCCTCAAACCGCAGGTCCAGAAACTGCCCCTCGGTGATACGCAGACAGGCCGTCAGGAGAATCTGGAGGGCCGAAAGAGCGGTCTCCGGGGGCACGCCCCGGTCCGCCAGCCGGAAGAGGGCCAGGTGGGCCAGGGTGAAGAGGGTGTCCCCGGCGTTCAGCGCCTGGGGCACCCCCCAGACCGACCAGACGGTGGGGCGGCCGCGCCGGGTGCTGTCGCCGTCCTCAATGTCGTCGTGGATGAGGGAGAAGTTGTGGACCAGTTCCACAGCGGCGGCGGCAGGCAGGGCCCGCTCCCAGTCCCCGCCGCATGCTTCGCAGCAGAGGAGGCAAAGGACGGGGCGGATGCGCTTGCCGGTGGGTTGGGGACCCGTGAGGGGCCGGAATTCCCGGTCCTCCCAACCCATGTGGTAGCGGAGCATGCCGTAGAGGTCGCGGAGGGAGGATTCGGAGGCCACCACGACGGCCTGCATCTCCGCTTCCAGCGCGGGGAGATAGCGGT
>JACIWQ010000250.1 GCA_014360895.1 Thermoflexales bacterium
TGGGGGAGGAGGTCCGGGCGACCGACAGCGACACCCTCCGTTTGACCGTCGGTGGACGGCAGGTGGTGACGGTGCGGGTGGTCTAAAAGAGAGATGCCAGGCCCTTCGGAAGGGCCTGGCATCTCCCCCGCTTCTCAGAGCACCTTATTCGGGCCGTATTTCCTTCAGGCGCGCGGCCTTCCCCTTCAGCCCTCGCATGTAGTAGAGCCGCCCCCGTCGGACTTTCCCATGTCGGGTGACTTCCACCTTCTCCACGCGCGGGGAGTAGAGGGGGAACGTCCGCTCCACGCCGATGCCGTGAGCGGCGATGCGGCGGACGGTGAAACTGGCGCCAGCGCCGCTCCCTCGTACCCGGATGACCATGCCCTGGAAAACCTGCACCCGCTCCCGGCCTCCTTCCACAATGCGGGCATGCACCCGCACCGTATCCCCGGGCCGCAGGTCGGGGATGTTTGGGTTCCGCTCCAGTTGTCGGTTCAGCGATTCAATCAGGTCCATTGACTCACCTCATCATGATCCAGCAGCTCAACGGTGGCGTATTATACCATAAGCCAGAAATCCGGCAAGTCACCGGCAATAGACCGGACTGCTGAAAATCCAGCCGCGCGTCCGTCCCCGGAAGGTCCGCCAGACCTCCACCCGGTACGCGCCCGGCTCCGCCGTCGTGAACCGGAGGGTCCGGCCGTAGGTACGGGCCACCACCCGGCCCTCCCGCAGGAGACGAATCGTCCCCGCTCTGGGAGCTTCCACCTCAAAGACCAGCGCGCCGGCGCGGGGGATTTCCTCCCCCATCGTCGCCACGGCGGGCCCGCTGCGGACATGGAACCGGAAGCCGCGCGTGGGCGCCAGTCGGTCGTACCCCACCCACGTGCGCCCTGCCCGTAGCGCGTCGTAAATCAGCCGCCGGTCCGTCTCCAGGTCACCGGTCAGGGGTTGCTCCACCAAGACGTGGGTGTTGACCCAGCGGAAGAGCGTATCGTAGGGGAAAACGACCCGCCGGATCGGCCCCAGACGGTAGGTGTGCCCATGGGCGTCCGCTCCGCCGATGGCCGCCACCCTCCGACCGGCCCGCAGGAGCGCATCCCACTGGCGCAGGGTGGCGCGAAACGGCCCCCGAATCCCCAGGTGCGGGAACAGCGCGTAGAAGAGCGCCGCCAGTCGCCCCCACAATAACCCCTTGAACTCCGACATCGCGTTCCAAATTTCCAGCCCCACATAGCCATCCACCTCCCAATCCACCCAGGGAATGGGTTCCAGGTCGGGGCTGATGGGGCTGCCCTTTTCATAGGGGTGGGCCAGGAAACAGATACCGCCCCGGTCGGTGGCCTCGCGGATTAACCGCTGAGGGTCGGCGGCGAAGGGGGCCAGTTCCGCTTCTGCCCCGTAGATGAGGAGGTGGTTGACCTGAGGGTATCGGCGCACGGAGTGGACTTCCTCCCCCACCAGGAGCAGGACCCCGTCGGTGTATCCCTCCACCCCACGCACCCAGACGTTGTGGTCGGTGACGGCCACGAAATCCAGACCGGCGCGGGCGGCCGCCCGTGCGACCCCCCGGTGGTCCGCCGTCCCGTCGGAGTAGACGGTGTGGACATGCAAGTTGCCGACGACTTCGTAGTAGCGCATACCGGGGCAATGATACCCGATGGCCGGAGGGTTGTCAAGTCACCTGCCTGAGGTTCGGACAAAAGTTGAGACAGGCTCGTCCTCACCCCTCCCCCGGCCCTTCGGGCCACCCCCTCCCCTCTCCTGACCGAGGGGCAGGAGAGGGGAGGGGG
>JACIWQ010000251.1 GCA_014360895.1 Thermoflexales bacterium
TCGCCGGATGGGCGTCTGCTGGCTTCGGGGAGCAGGGATCAGACGGTCAAGTTCTGGGAGGTCGCCAGCGGCCGCCTGCTCCACACCTTGAGCGGGCATGGCGATTCAGTGCATAGTGTCGCCTTCTCGCCGGATGGCCGCCTGCTGGCTTCGGGAAGTGACGATAAAACGGTCAAGATCTGGGAGGTCTCCAGCGGCGGCCTGCCCCAAACCCTGAGCGGGCATGGCGGCGTGGTGTTGAGTGTCGCCTTCTCGCCGGATGGCCGCCTGCTGGCTTCGGGAAGTGACGATGGGACGGTGAAGCTATGGGCGCCGTCCGAATAAGGTGCAAGCGGCACACAATACGGAGGCAAAACAGATGACCCCCAACCCTTTCATCCCTTACCTCAATCGCTACACCACCGCCTCTCCCGATCACGAGGCGGCCTTCGACGAATTCATCGGCCAGGCTCCGCCGCCGGGCGGCGCGCCGCTGCGCCTGGAGACCCGCACCGAGCAGTTTGTCCGCGCCTGCTTTGCGCGCGAGCGCCCGCCCTCGGTCATCCTCACCGGCAACGCCGGCGACGGCAAGACCTACCTCTGCCGCCAGATCGTCGCCGCCTTCACCGGCCAGCCCGTCGTGGACTGGGCCGACCGCCTGGATTGGCCGATCCCCCGCAACAGCCTCACCCTGCGCGTGGTCAAGGACCTCTCGGAGATGTCCGAAGAAGCCGGGGCGAGGATCCTGCGTGACCTGGCAGTGGAATGGCAGGCCAAACAGCCGCGCCAGGTCTTCCTCATCGCTGCCAACGAGGGCCGCCTGCGCGCCGTCCTGCAGCGGGAGCGGCTGGAAGACCTCTATCGCGAGGTAGACCGCCAACTGCGGGACGGCCCGGACCTGGATAACGACCGCCTCATCGTCCTCAACCTCAACCAGGTCACCACGTCCACCTACGTCCCGGCGGCGCTGGCCTGGCTCACCGACCCGGCCCGCTGGGAGCCGTGTGCGGCGTGCGGCACCCAAACCGCCTGCCCCATTTTCTTCAACGCCGTCCGCCTGGCCGAGCCTCATATTGCCAGAAGGATGCAACGGCTCTACCAGGTCCTGGAGCATCTGGGCGTCCACGTCACCATCCGCGATATGCTCATCCACCTGGCCTATACCATCACCGGTGGGCTGGATTGTGATACAGTGAAGGAGAGAAGCCGTCGGTTGGATTGGGAGGCCTACCGTCACGTCTACTACGAGAACGTTTGGGGCGAGGCCGCCGACGAGCACTTTCGCCGCAAGGCCGCCGTCATTCGCTACCTGCGGCGGCTCAACGTGGGAGCGAACTCGGTCTTTGAGGTGGACGATTTCATCATCAACGGCCGTCCCACCGAACCCGAAGCCCAGGCCGAACACGAGCGGCTCTTTGCGCCGGCGCTGGATTTGGGCGGGCAGCGTTTTGCCCAAGAGCGCAAGGCCTACCTCTACGGCGGCGCGGCCGCCCCCAGGCCGGAGGAAGAGTACCCGTTGATGCGCTGGCTGCCGCACTGCCGTCGCAAACTCTTTTTTGAATGGCAAAACACCGCTGCCGCCGACCGCCTGTTCCCGTTCCAGCACCTGCCGGAGTATTTCCGTCTGATCAACGGCGACCCGGCCCTGCTGGA
>JACIWQ010000252.1 GCA_014360895.1 Thermoflexales bacterium
GGGCCGGTGCTCTAAAAGGCAAGACCATCTACATCAGCGCCGGGCATGGCTGGCTCTGGAACGGCTATAACTGGCGCACCCAGCGGCCTCCCTACCCCACCGCCCCCTACGTCGGCCCCATCATTGAGGACCACAACAACGCCGAGGCTGTCAACCAGTACCTCATCCGTTACCTTCAGAACGCCGGGGCCACCGTCATCCCCGTCCGGGAGCGGGATATGAACCCCGCCGCCGTCATCGTGGACAACGACACCCCCGGCGGCGGCTACACGGAAACCGGCACCTGGGCCACCAGTACCCTCACCGGCTACCTGGGCACCGCCTACCGCTACACGACCACCGTCACCGGCACGGCCACCGCCACCGCGACCTGGACCTTCGGTGTCCCTGCCGACGGGGAGTACGCCGTCTACGCCTGGTACCGGCAGGGGACCAACCGCGCCCCGGACGCCCGCTACACCGTCCACCACGCCGGCGGCGCGACCGAGGTGGTCGTGGACCAGCGCGTCCACGGCAACACCTGGCACTACCTGGGCACCTTCGGCTTCCGCGCCGGGCAGGTCGCCACCGTCACCCTGAGCAACCTCTCCACGGTCGCGGGCCGGGCCGTCGTCATCGCGGACGCGATCCGCGTCGGCGGCGGGGTCTTTTCCAGCTTGACCGGTATCTACACCACGACGGCCCCCTACGCCCCCAACAAGCCCTGGTGGGAGGTCGCCGCATACTACTACGTCCAGCGCATGGGCCTGAACCCCTCCGGCTGGCCCTCCTACGGCTACTTCAACGACGTCGTCGCCCGGCCCATGTACGCCCGCTGGGAGCACGCCGGGACCGGCGAGGACGCCCTCTACATCTCCTGGCACTCCAACGGCATCAACGGCTACCAGACCACCGTCCGGGGCACCGTCTCCTACATCTACAACGGCGAATGGATTACCCGCTCCGTCACCCCGGGCAGCGCCGAACTGCAGGACGCCGTCCACACCGAAATCATCCGCACCCTGCGGGCCGCGTGGGACCCCACATGGCCCGACCTGGGGAAACGCGCGCTCAACCTGGGCGAACTGCGGGAACTCTGGGACCCGGACCCCACCGTCCAGATGCCCGGCGTCCTCATAGAGGTTGCCTTCCACGACCACCCCACCGACACCGACGCGCTGAAGGAGCCGAAGTTCAACCAACTGGTCGCCCGCGCGGTCTACCGGGGCATCGTCCGCTACTTTGAGCAGCGGGACGGGGTAGACCTGCCCCTGCTCCCGGAGCCGCCGACCCACTTGGCGGTGCAGAGCCTGGGGGACGGCCGGGTCCGGATTTCCTGGCGGCCCCCGGCGACGGACACCCCCGGCCTGGAGAGCGACCCGCCCACGGGCTACCGGGTCTACACCTCCACCGACGGCGTCGGCTGGTCGGCCGCCGCGCTGGTCCCCACCACCGTCTACACCCTCACCGACGTCCCGGCGGGGCAACTCCTCTTCGTCCGGGTCACCGCCGTCAACGACGGCGGCGAGTCCTTCCCGACGGAGGT
>JACIWQ010000253.1 GCA_014360895.1 Thermoflexales bacterium
ACAATCCGCACCCCCTCCTTCCCGCCCAGAAGCCGGGATCGGGGAGCCGGGGCGATGCGGGCCACGCCCGGGACCGCCAGCGCGGTCAGGCGGGCAATGGTCTCCAGGACCTCCGGGTCCACGGTGATGCGACCGAGAGCCGGAATTTCTTCCACGACACGCCTCCTTTTACCCGGACATCACCAACCCGCCGTCCACAGGCAGGACAGCGCCGGTGATGAACGATGCCTCGTCGGACGCCAGAAACGCCACCGCGTACGCGACGTCCTCCGGACGCCCGGCCCTTCCCAGCGGGGTTCGCCGGATGGCCTCCTGTTGCAGTTCCCCGGGCAGGTCGGCGGTCAGGTCGGTGGCGATATAGCCCGGGGCGACCACGTTGACGGTGATGCCGCGCGGGCCCAACTCTTTCGCCAGGCTCTTGGTGAAGCCGATGACGCCCGCTTTGGCAGCGGCGTAGTTGGTCTGCCCGCCCTGTCCGGCGATGCCGACGACCGAGGAGATGTTGATGATACGCCCGGAGCGCTGGCGGACCATCGGGCGGGCGGCCGCCTTGCAGGTGTGAAAGAGACTGGTCAGGTCTACCCGCAGCACCGTCTCCCAGTCCTCCTGGCTCATCATCAGGATGAGGCGGTCCCGCGTGACCCCGGCGTTGTTGACCAGGATGTCTATCCGGCCGTAGGCATCCAGGGCGGCCTGGATGAGGGCCTGGGCCTGGGCCGCGTCGGAAACGTCGGCCTGGATGGCGGTGGCTTCTCCGCCATCGGCACGGATGGCGGCGACGACCTCCTCCGCCGCCTCGGCATTCTGGTGATAGTTAACGATGACCCGGGCCCCCCGGCGGGCCAGTTCTATGGCAATAGCCCGTCCGATGCCCCGGGATGCTCCGGTAACCACGGCGACCTTTCCACTCAGCGGTTGGTTCATTTGCTCTCCTGCGCTACAGATTTCGGTATCCGCCCCCGCGCGGGGCGATTGGTAGGACTACAGCAAACCATAGGGCGCGGTCGGGTGTACGCGCCAGTTAAGCATTTTGTTTTCCTTCGGCCTGTCCAGCCGGTTTCAAGCGAACAGGTCGCACGAGCGATGTTAGGCCGCGCCCCCCACCACCATACCCACCGCCCTGCGCCGATACGAACACACGAACTCCACCTTAATCTGCGCCGCGCGGGCTAACGGGTAGCGGCTGAGCCGCAGCGCCGAAGCGAGCGAAGCGAGCGGAGGCGCTGTCGGCTCAAGCTGCAGGTTGGGCCTTCATTTTCTGCCCCTCACCCTCTCCTCTCGCAGTAATCCCTCCCATATCTCCTGGGGCGTCCGACCTTCCCACTTTGTCACCCTCGCTTGCCACCACGCCAACTCCGCCCTCAAAGCGGGACTCCCCTTCTCCGCCATTTCCCTCAATAACGCCTCCGCCCGCCTCACCCATCCCCGACTAAACCGCCATCCCTCTCCCCCTTCCAACCAACTCTCCAACCCCGGCCTCGCTTCCACCAGCAACGCCTCCGCCTCCCGCCTCAACCCCTCAT
>JACIWQ010000254.1 GCA_014360895.1 Thermoflexales bacterium
CGTAGCCAGAGACGTCCAGGATTTCCTCCACCAACCGCGGCAAAGCCGCTTCCACCGCAGGGCTGAGCCCCTCCTCCCAGTCCATCCGCTCAGGCTGGACGCCGTAGATGACGATTTCGGGGAGCGGTCGGCCCAGGGCGCGGGCCAGGGCCAGCGCGTCGGCCAGGCCGGCGCTGTGGCTGGAGAGGGAGACCAGGCTCCCGACCAGGTGGACATCCTCCGGGGTGAAGCGGAGGAATTCGCCGGGGCGTCGGCCCAGTTCCGCCGCGTCCACGATGACCACCCGGTCCCACCCCTCCATCAGGTGCAGCAGGTCCAGCCCGCCGGTCCCGCCGTCCACGGCCTCCATGCCCGCGGGGAGCCCCCGGCGGAGGAGTTCGGCCACCACCCGGGGGCCGACCCCGTCGTCCCCCCGCAGGGGGTTGCCCAGGCCGAGGATGAGCGTCCGGGGTCCGGAGTTAGCCGAGGACATCGTCCACCGCGACTTCAAAGCCGACCAGCAGGACGGAGCGGGCCCGTTCCCCCCGGCCCCATTTGCCCACAATCTCGTAGGCCCCCTCCCGCCACCGGTAGACCTCTATGCTCCCCGCATCCGGGTCCACGATCCAGTACTCCTGGACGCCCGCCTGCGCGTACTCCATCAGTTTCTCCCACCGGTCCGTCCGCCAGGTTCCGGTGGACGTCACCTCCACCACCAGGTCCGGGACCCCGAAGTACCGCTCTCCGACGCGGTCGGCGTGCTCCTTCGCCACGAAGAAGATGTCCGGCTCCCGGATTTTCCCCGGCCACAGCCGGACGGGGAGGGGGGCAAGGCGCACAATGCCCAAACCCCGTTCCTCAACAAAGCGTCTCAAGAGCACATAAAGGTCACCTACGATGCGTTGATGCGTGTTTGTCGGATGCGGGGGCATGATCAGTTCTCCCTCCGAGAGTTCCATATAGCGGTTGGTTTCGGGCAGGGAGAAATAGGCCTCCTCTGTCCACTGGCCCTGGGGCGGGAAGAGTTCGGCCACCTCCACGGCGAACGTTGTCCGGGTCTCCACTTCGGCCTCCGCGACCTGCACGCCCATTCCGCTCACCCCCCAATTTGCCCGTTCGCTACGAACAAGGCTTTTGCGGGCATCTCCACGTAGTAGTCGGGCTCTTCCAGCTGCCGTTGGATGGCGAAGAAGCGTCGCTCCACTTCTTTCAGCATCGCCGCGTCATAATAAACCATACCACAATCCAGGCAGACCTCTACAGGCATATCCGGAACCAGCAAGTACTGGCCCTGATGGCTATAGAGGTATTCCACGCGGCGCTCTTCGTACCGGTCACTTCCACAAAAATTGCATCTGATCTGGCTCATCATTCATAGCCGGTAGGAAGGCAGCGATAAGTGCCTGCGGTGGCGGCCGAAGGC
>JACIWQ010000255.1 GCA_014360895.1 Thermoflexales bacterium
CCCCCCCCCCCCAAAACCCTATTCCCTTCCCCCCTCTCCCCCGATGGGGGTGCTCATTAATGACGATTTGGAGTTTGACAAAATTTTGGCAATATGGTATCATGAAAGCCAGGAGGTAGACCATGCAAGAGACCAGACAGCGAATTCTGGAAATTATTAAGATGCGCGGTCAGGCCACGGTGAACGAACTGACTCGCGAGTTGGGGTTGACTGCCGTGACCATCCGACACCACCTGGATGTCCTCCATCGGGATGGGCTGATCGGCCCGCCGCAAATTCTCCGCAAGGCCGGTCCGGGACGCCCTCAGCATGTCTACCGGCTGGCAGGCGAGGCGGAGGAACTCTTCCCCAAGAAATATGACCGGCTGACCGATGCCCTGCTGGAGGAACTGGAAGAGCGCATGTCGCCGGAGGAACTGAATGCCGTCATTGACGGGGTTGCCGAGCGGATGGCCCGTCAGGTATCGGCGGAAGGAGACCTGAGCGCTCGTGTGGGGGCCCTTTTGGAGTTTCTGAACGGGCTGGGTTATCTGGCGACGGCTCAGGAAGAAGACGGCGGGTACCGAATTGCAGTCGCGAACTGCCCCTACGAGCGGGTGGCCCGGCGCCACGGCCTGCCCTGCAAAGTGGATAGCCGCCTGATCGCCCTGGTGACGGGTGTGGAGCCGGAGCGCGTCCAGCAGATTGCCGCCGGCGACGAGCACTGCGTTTACCGTCTGACCTTGCCGTAGGGCTGAATGCGGCAATGCCCTGAAATCTGCGGGCGTTTGCCTGGCAGTGGGGATGTTTTTGTCGCAGGGGCTTTGCGCTCCGCCGGAGGGTTCCTGTTGCTATATTCCATTTACCGGCTTGGCGATTGAGGAGAATTTCGGGCGGATGGCAAAGCCATCCGCCCGAAATTCCTATCTGCCCGGCAGACGGCAGATGGGCCATTTTGCCGCCTGATGGCATCCGATATGAGCCTGAAAACCACACTGATTTATCCCGGCATCGCTGGCCGAGGCTGGAATTCCCTCAAACAGGGGATGGACGCCGGCTGGATTTCCCACGGCCTGGCCTCTCTCAGCGCGGCCGCCAAAGCGCATGGATTTGAGGTAGACCTGATTGACCTGCGCGCCCTCTCCGGCTGGGACCAGTTCCGGGAGGTCCTGGCGGAGCGAGCCCCCGATGTGGTCGGGGTCACCATGATGAGCGTGGACTATAACCCCGCCCGTCAGGCCATCGCCATTGCCAAAGAGGTCCTGCCGGACGTCGTCACCGTCATCGGCGGGCCGCACGTGACCA
>JACIWQ010000256.1 GCA_014360895.1 Thermoflexales bacterium
ACCGGGAAGCCGCCCTGAGCGCGTGCCGGGCGCTGGGCTCGCTACTCGGTCGCTCGCCCGATGAAGTACCCCGGCTGGTGTTCGAGGTGGCCGCCCGCACACTCGCTCGCGCCATCGTGGGGTACCTGGCCCCTCGGGCCGATGGAACCCCTGGGGGTTCCGCCTCGGGGTGGATGGTGGAGGGAGCGCTGAGGCCCGCCAGCGGAGACTCCTGGCCTCTGGTTCCCCACCTGCGCCTGGACGTGCCTATCGTGGCCGTGGGAGGGGCCGGCCCCGTGCTGCTCAGCCGGGTAGCAGAAATCCTCCATACAGAGTGCCTAGTACCACCTCACCACGAGGTGGCGAGCGCCGTCGGCGCCGCCGTGGCCAAGCCGGTGGCCCGCTCGGAAGCACGGGTCTACCCCGCTGGGCCCGCGGGCGGGTTCCTGGTCAGCGTGGATGAGACGCACTCCACATTCTACGACGAAGAAGCCGCCCTCGCCCACGCGCGGGAGGCAGCGGCGCGGCACGTTAGAGACCTGGTGCTCCGCGAGGGCTTGCCGGCATCCGGCGATGTTCGTGTATCCGTCTTCCCGGAAGGGGGTGGATACCGCGTGGTGGCCGTCCTGGAAGCAAGCCTGCAGCCTCCACAGGACGTCTGACACTCCGCCTCACCGCGCAGGCGCTCCCGCGGAAGCCAAATGCGCCGGTGGCCAACCGGCCGGTCGTGCTCGGCGTCCCCACGCAACACGTCGCTCGCCGGCGCCACGCCTTGGGTGCGCTTGAGCTGCCCCAGGCCGGAAGCCCGGTCGGTACGGGTAGACTCCCACACGGCAGGGCACCCCTAGCAATCACCCACGACGCCCCGCAAACCCCAGTCAAGTGTGAGTTCCGCCGCGACAACCCTACCCAGAAATATCCGTGTAACCGAAGCCCCGACCAGACAGAACACTCGATCCAAAACCATAGGCCGCCAACCCGATCATTCTCGATCCGACCAGGATGGACGTTACCTCCTGACCCGACCCTGTCCACGCTACCGCAACCAGGAGGAGCCTTCTTCCTCATCGAGAAATCAGGGGTCGACTCCTGGGCCCTGCCCCCCACACCCACTCCCCAGGATCCCTAGACTCCCAGGCACCGGAGGTGCTTGCAACAATCCGGATGCTGGTCTGCGCCGCGCGGACGGGGAGAAAAAACGATCGAGCTAAGAAGCGCAGGCGTGAAACACGAATCGGGAGCACAACTGCA
>JACIWQ010000257.1 GCA_014360895.1 Thermoflexales bacterium
AGAAAGGTGACAGGCACTTTCAAAGTGCCTGTCACCCCCTTGATCCCCTTACACAACGAATTCCCCATCGCAGTAGAAGAGTTCCCCGTCTACCCGGACCTCGCCGCCCTCCCGCATGTCGCAAATCATATCCCAGTGGATGGCGGATTCGTTTCGGCTGCCCGTCTCCGGGTACCCGGCGCCCAGGGCCAGGTGGAAAGAGCCACCGATTTTCTCGTCAAACAGGATGTTTTTGGTGAACCGCTGGATGCCGGAGTTAGTGCCGAAGGCGAATTCGCCCAGGTAGCGGGCGCCGGGGTCGGCCTCCAGCATCTGGAGGAGGTACTCTTCGTTTTTGCGGGCCGTTGCCTTCACCACGCGCCCCTCTTCAAACCAGAGTTCCACTCCCTCTACCTCCCGCCCGTTGGTGACCGCAGGGTAGGTGAAGCGGACCCAGCCCTGAGCGCTATCCTCCACCGGGCCGGTGAAGATTTCGCCGTCGGGCATATTGTTGCGGCCGTCGCAGTTGATAAAGACGCGGCCCTCAATGGAGAGGGTCAGGTCGGCGTTGGGGCCGGTGATGCGAATCTCCCGCTTTCCCTTCAACCACTCCACCAGTCGCTGCTGGCGCTCGTGGACCTCCCGCCAGCGGGCGACGGCGTCGTCGCCGTTGCAGAAGCACGCGCCGTAGACGAAGGCCTCGTAGTCCCGCAGGCTCATATCCGCTTCCTGCGCGTAGGCGGCGGTGGGGTACTGGGTGGCGACCCACTTCAGTTCGCCCGTGGCGCCGCGTTGCAGGTAGGTCTTGAGGAGAGGAGACATGGCCCGGCTGCGGCGCCGCTGGCGGGCCGGGTCTATCCCGCTCAGTTCGCGGGTGTTGCGGTCGGAGCGGACGTTGATGATGGCGTCAAACTGCTCTATGACCAGCTGGTTGAGAGGGGAAATGAAGTCCAGTTGAGTGTCGGAGGCCAGGCGGAAGAAGGCCTCTTCGGCACCGGGCAGGCCGACCAGCAGATGCGGGTGGCCGCCGGCCCGCAGGACCTCTTCGTAGATGGCCAGCAGCAGGGGGGCCGCCTCCGGCGACCCCTGGATAGCGACCAGGTCGCCCGGACGAATGGACGTGGAGTACTGCACCAATACAGCGGCGAGTCGTTCTGCACGCGGATCGGTCATAATTTGCTCCTTGATGGAGATGACAGGCGGAAAGAGTGTAGCACAATTC
>JACIWQ010000258.1 GCA_014360895.1 Thermoflexales bacterium
CGCAAAACCCCTCTTTATTGCCCGCGACTTTTGAGGGCGCCGGATGTTGTATGTTATGATGGGACTCCGGCAAAAATCCTCAAAGAGGTGGCGGCTATGGCGGACTATCTGGTCATTGTCAACCCCGTCGCCGGACGAGGCGCGGGGGAGCGGGTGATTCCGGTGGTGACCCGGTTGCTTCGGGAGCATGGCCTCTCTTTTGACCTGACGCGGACGGAGCGGCCCTGGCACGCGGCGGAACTGGCCCGCCAAGCGGTGGTGAGCGGCTACCGGACCGTCGTCGCCGTGGGCGGGGACGGCACGTCCAACGAGGTCCTGAACGGGCTGATGGCGGCCCGGGAGGCCGGAGAGGGCGAGGCCGCGATGGGGGTGCTCTGCGTGGGGACCGGCAACGACTTCGCCTACGGCATGGGTATCCCCCTGGACCTGGAGGCAGGCTGCGCGGCACTGGCCCGGGGGCAGACCCGTCGGGTGGATGTGGGGCACGCCCGGGGCTTCCGGTACTTCGGCAACGGCATCGGCATCGGCTTTGACGCCGCCGTCAACGTCGTCGCTTCCCGTCTGCGGCGGCTGCGGGGCTTCTTGGTGTACCTGATTGCGGTGCTGCGGACCCTCATCTTCTACTACCGCGCACCGTTCACCCGGATAGAACTGGACGATCGGACGCTGGAACTGCCCGCGCTGATGATTTCGGTGATGAACGGGCGGCGGATGGGCGGCGGCTTCCTGATGACCCCCTTCTCCCGGCCCGATGACGGCCTCTTTGACCTCTGCATCGGGGGGAAAATGAGCCAGTTGGAGATGCTCTCCTTTGTCCCCCGCTTTATGAAAGGAACGCAGGTCGGAGACCCCCGGGTGACCATGGCCCGCTCCCGTCGGGTGCGGGTGACCGTCCGGGATGGAACCCAGGTCGTCCACGCCGATGGGGAAACCCTGGCGCTGGACGCGCGGGAACTGGACCTGGAAGTCATCCCGCAAGGCCTGAGTGTGGTGGTGTAGCTGCGTAATGGGCCGGACCTGCAGAGGAACGTGCCAGGCACTTCTAAAAGCGCCTGGCACGTTCCACATTAGGGTGTTGAATCCTATAAAGTCGTACCGGTTTAAAGTCTCACAAAGTCGTAACGGATAACGCCGCTTTCGGGCAGCGCGTGGTCCCCTCCTCATCCCCCCGGCCCCCTT
>JACIWQ010000259.1 GCA_014360895.1 Thermoflexales bacterium
AGGGGTAGAGGAGGTTTGCAGCGGGCGGCGCTTCGGGCGAGCCCCACGGGGCGAGGCCCCTCGGGCCGTGGCCCTCAGCGTGGCCCTTCGCCGCCCGCCGCAAACCCCAGTTTCTGTTCCCCCCTCTCAAAGAGAATCTGCGCTTGTTCGCGTTCATCTGCGTCCTATTTCCGACGAAATTTAGTGCCCAGCACGTTTGAGTAACAGCAAGCGGAGGTGTTTGATGACCGATCCCATTCGGGACAATGTTCGCCGATATTACGCCGAGCGGGCCCGCACGTCCACGTCCTGCTGCGGGCCGGTGGTTTCTTCCTGCTGTGGGCCGACGGCCGTCTCCTGCTGCGGGCCGGAGGCCCTCTATTCGCCGGACGCGCTGGCGGGGCTTCCGGCGGAGGGGCTCTTCAGCCTGGGGTGCGGCAACCCGCTGGTCGGGGCCAACCTTCGGCCCGGCGAAAAGGTGCTGGACCTGGGGTCCGGCGGCGGGCTGGATTGCTTCCTGGCCGCGCGGCAGGTTGGCCCCACGGGGCGGGTGGTCGGCGTGGATATGACGCCGGAGATGGTGGAGCGGGCGGGCACGGTGGCCCGGCAACTGGGGCTCTCCAACGTGGAGTTCCGCCTGGGGTATCTGGAGGACCTGCCAGTGGAGGACGAGAGTGTGGATGTGGTGATTTCCAACTGCGTGATCAACCTCTCGCCGGATAAGCCGCGCGTCTTCCGGGAGATGTTCCGGGTGCTGAAACCGGGCGGCCGGATTTCCCTCGCCGATACCGTCTCCAACGGCCCGCTGCCCCAGGCCTTGCGGGAGGACCCGGTGGCCTGGAGCGCGTGCGTTGGGGGTGCGCTGGCAGTAGAGGAGTACGTCCGAGGCCTGGAGGAGGCGGGCTTTGCGGATGTGGAAATCCGGGGGGCCGACGGCATGCCATTGCCGCTGGAAATCATCCCGCCGGGGGCAGTCTTCTCCGCGCTGATCACGGCGCGGAAGCCGTAGGAGGAAAGACGGGGCGGGCGGCGGGCCGGACGGGCGCCCCCCCCC
>JACIWQ010000026.1 GCA_014360895.1 Thermoflexales bacterium
CCGCGACGCGGCGAGCCGCTCGCGGCGTGGCCGAAGCAATCCCCAAAGGTGACGGGAGATTGCTTCGCCCTTCGGGCTCGCAATGACCCTCCGCCCTTCGGGCTCGCAATGACCATTGCAGGCCCCAGGTTTCCGGGCAGGCCCCCTACTCCGCATTTCCAACCTGGGGTATAATCGGATATGTCGGAAGGTCATCTCCAGGAGCTGACATGCTGCCCTACGTCATCGGCCTGACCGGCAACATCGCGACCGGCAAATCCACCGTGGCCCGCATGCTGAGAGACCTGGGCGCGACGGTCATTGACGCCGACCGGGTAGCTCACGAGGTGATGCGGGCCGGAACCCCGGTCCATCGGGCGGTGGTGGAGACTTTCGGCCCCCAGGTCCTTCGGCCCGATGGGGAAATTGACCGTGCCCGCCTCGGCGCCGTCGTCTTCTCCGACCCCCAGGCGCTGGCCCGATTGGAGGCCATCGTCCACCCGGCGGTGCTGGAGGAGGTGGCCCGCCGCATCGCGGCCGCGCCAACCCCGGTCGTCGTGGTGGAAGCCATCAAACTGATAGAGTCGGGGATGGCCGAAGCTTTTGACGCCCTCTGGGTCACCACCTGTCCGTCTGAGGAGCAGGTCCGGCGGCTGATGGCCGACCGGGGCCTATCCCGTCCGGACGCAGAACAGCGGGTCCGTGCGCAACCGCCCCAGGAAGCCAAAATCGCCCGGGCCGATGTCGTCATCGCCACCGATGGGTCGCTGGAGGAGACCCGCGCGCAGGTAGAGGCCGCCTGGCGGGCCCTGCTGGAGCAGGCAGAGAATGGCAAGCGGTGAACGCCTCTACACGACCGAAGCTATCATCGTCCGGCGGCGGGAGCAGGGAGAGGCGGACCGGGTCTTAACCCTCTGCACGCCGCAGGGGAAGCGGGTCGTCATCGCGAAGGGGGCCCGAAAACCGAGCAGCCGGAAAGCCGGACACCTGGAACTCTTCGCCCGGGTCCGGATGGTCGTGGCCCGCAGCCCGTCTTCATGGGATGTGGTCAGCCAGGCAGAGGCGCTGGACCCTCACGCGGCACTGCGGGGCGACCTGGTCCGGGGCACCTACGCCCGCTACGTGACCGAACTCTACGACCGCTTCGTCGCCGAGGACGAGGGGGGGCCGGCGCTCTTTGACCTCCTGAGCCGCACGCTGGACTATCTGAGCCAGATAGAGGTCGGGGAATCCGTCCCGCCGGCGCTGGACCTGCTGGTCCGGGCCTACGAACAGCGGTTGCTGGCCCTGGTGGGCTTTCGTCCCGAATGGGGACGGTGCATGGGGGAGAGGGAGGGCCGCCTTTGTGGGCGTTTGCTACCGGTGAGAGGGCGAACCCCGTTGGGCCTGGACCCAGAGCGAGGCGGGGCGCTCTGCGCGGAGTGCTTCCAGGCCTCGGCGGCCCAGCCGTGGGTCATCCCGCTCTCCCCGGCCGCGCTGGGGTTGCTGCGCGCCTGCCAGCGGCTGCCCTTTGCCCGTCTGCGGGAACTGCGCGTCTCCCCGGCCCTTCTGACGGAGGTGGAGCGGGCCATGCACCACTATCTCACCTACCACCTGGAACAGGATATTCGCACCGGCACTTTCCTCCGCCGGCTCCGAAGGACGCGCGAGCCTTAGGAAGAGGCGTAGTAGAAGGGCGCTTGCTCCTACAAAAGGTCCACCGGGTCCACGTCCACCAGCCAGCCCGGGGGTATGGGGGCCGACCGCAGGAAGCCCGGCGGGTCGGGGTGGCGAAGGACCATCTGCCAGCGGTAGTACCCCCGCAGCCGGGCGAAGAAGCAGGGGACGGGGCCGATGAGGTCGGTCGCCGGAAGGCCGGCCCGGCGGAGCGCATCCCGTAGCCGTTCCCCCAAATCCAGCGCCGCCACCTCCGCCCGACGCGCGTCGGTGTGGCGGTAGACCAGACGGGCCAGTCGGGTGTACGGGGGGTACCCGGCCTCTCGCCGGAACTCCAGTTCCCGCTGGACAAACCCCAGGTAGTCGTGGTGCTCCACGGCGGTGATGGCATAGTGGTCGGGGTGGTAGGTCTGAAGGACCACCCGACCGCCCATCAGCCCCCGTCCGGCCCGCCCGGCCACCTGCTCCAGCAACTGGAAGGTGCGCTCGGCGGCGCGGAAATCGGGCAGGTGCAGCGCCGTATCCGCCGAAATCACCCCCACCACCGTCACCAGCGGCAGGTCCAGCCCTTTGGCAATCATCTGCGTCCCCACCAGGACATCCGCTCCTCCGTCGGAGAAGACCTGGAGGATGTTCCAGTGGGCCTGCGCGGTGCGGGCCGTATCCCGGTCCCAGCGCAGGACGCGCGCGCCGGGCCAGCGGGCCCGGACGGCCTCCTCCAGCCCCGCCGTCCCCAGCCCGAAGGGGCGGATGGCCGGGGAGCCGCAGCGGGGGCACGACTCCGGCATCGGCTCCCGCCGTCCGCAATGGTGGCAGACCAGATGGCCGATGTCGCCGTGAAAGGTCAGGGGGACGTCGCAGCGGGGGCAGCGGGCCACGGTGCCGCAGGAACGACAGAAGATGTGCGTCGCCGTGCCCCGCCGGTTCAGGAACAGGATGACCTGCTCCCCACGCGCCAGGGCCTCGTCCACGCTTTGCTGGAGGGCCCGGCTGAAGATGGAGCGGTTCCCCGCCCGCAGTTCGGCCCGCATGTCCACCACCTGGACCGACGGCAGGTCCAGGTAGCGGGCCTCCTCCGGGCCTTCCGTCAGGGGTCGGTAGCGGGTTCGGTGGACGCCGTAGACGGTTTGGAGGTCGGCCAGGCGTTGGCGGTGGCCCAGGATGCGGCGGCCCAGCACCAGCAGGCGGAACTCCCCCCGCGCGGCCCGCAGGTACGATTCCAGACTGGGCGTCGCCGAGCCCAGGATGACCACCGCCCCGGTCCGCCGGGCCAGTTCCAGCGCCGCCTCCCGCGCGTGGAAGGCGGGTCGGGCGGCCTGCTTGTACGAGGGGTCGTGCTCTTCGTCCACGATGACGAGCCCCAGCGGGTCCAGCGGCGCGAAGAGGGCGGAGCGGGGGCCGATGACCACGTCCACCAGTCCGGCCCGGGCGCGCCGCCAGACGTCGTACCGTTCCCCCTCCCGCATCTGGCTGTGGAGGACGGTCACCCGGCCGGGGAAGCGGGCGGCGAAACGGGCCACCGTCTGGGGGGTGAGGCTGATCTCGGGCACCAGGACAATCGCTTTGCGGCCCTGCGCCAGGACTTCCCCCACCGCGCGCAGGTAGAGTTCCGTCTTGCCGGAGCCGGTCACGCCGTAGAGGAGGAAGACGGCGGATTGCCGATTGCCGATCGCGGGCCGAATTTCGTCCCACGCGGCCTGCTGGTCGGGCGTGAGGGGAAGCGGTTCGGAGGGGAGGAAGACACGGCCCTCCAGCGGGTCCCGCCACCGTTCCTCCAGGTCAAAGGCCACCAGCTCGCGCCGGTGCAACTGATTCAGGTGCTGACGGGTACATCCGGTCTGGGCGTAGACCCAACTGACGTCCACCGGCCCGCCTTCGGCGCGCAGGAAGTCCAGGACGGCGCGGTAGACGGGGGCGCGCAGGCCCTTCAGGGCATCCGCCGCATCCGCGCCGGGGAGCAGGCGGACGGTGGTCACCTGCAGGGGGCGGGCGCGGGGCGAGCTCAGGACGGGGGTACGGGTGAGGATTTTGCGGCGGACCAGGCGGTCGGCGGCGGCGCGCCAATTGGAACGAGGGAAAGCCCGGTCTATCTGAGCGCCGGTCAGCGGCCCGCGACGGCGCAGGAGGTTCACCAGATGCCGCTCCAGCGAGCTCAGGCGCGCGTCCGGCGGGGGGTCCCCGACCAGTTCCAGCCGGGTGTCCGTCAGGCCGACGACGCCGGGGGGAAGCATCAGCAGGAAGCACTCGTGGAGGGGGGAAAGGGTCTGGTCGGCGATCCAGCGGGCCAGTTCTATTTGGACCGGCAGGAGGACGGGCCGGGGGTCTACCAGCGCGGCCACCGGCCGGGTCTCCTCCACCGCCGGGGCCGGGGGCCGCTCCACGACGACCCCGTAGAGGGCGCGGGGGCCGAAGGGGACCTGGACCAGCGAGCCGACCTCTACCCGTCCCTCCAGGGATTCGGGGAGGTGGTAGTCAAAGGTCGGGGTCGGGCCCGGCCCGAGGGGGTTCAGGACGACGACGCGGACGAATTTCATGGGCGAAACCGCTTACGTCTCCTCCCCCACGATGCGGCCGTCCAGCATGCGGATGTGGCGCCGGGTGTGGGCAATCATTGCCGGGTCGTGGGAGACCAGAATGATGGTGCGCCCCTCCGCGTTCAGTTCCCCCAACAGGCGGATGACCTCCGCGCCGGTCCGGCTATCCAGGTTGCCCGTCGGTTCGTCGGCCAGGATGACGATGGGGTCGTTGGCCAGCGCGCGGGCGATGGCCACCCGCTGCTGCTCCCCGCCGGAGAGTTCGGTGGGCCGGTGGTTCCGTCGGTCCGCCAGCCCGACCCGTTCCAGCAGATAGAGCGCCCGCTCTCGCCGTCGGGTAGGGGGAATCCGGGCAAAGTACATGGGAAATTCCACGTTCTGCAGCGCGGTCATGGTGGGGACCAGGTAGAAGGACTGAAAGACGAAGCCGACTTCCCGGCGGCGGTAGGCCGCCAGTTCGTTCTCGTCCAGCGCCGTCAGGTCACGGCCCCGTACCCAGATATGCCCCGCGGTGGGCCGGTCCAGACCTCCCAGCAGGTAGAGCAGAGTGGATTTCCCTGAGCCCGAGGGGCCGGTAACCCCGAGAAATTCCCCTTCCGCCACCGTCAGGTCCACACCGTCCAGCGCGTGGACCGTCTCCCGGCCCATGGGGAACTCCCGGCGCAGACCCTCAATCCGAATCAGCGGGGTTTTCTCGTTCAAACTGGCCTTACCCCCCGAAGATGACGGATTGGCCCATAAACAGGCCGCTGATGAGCGTGGGGACCAGAGCGATCAGGGCGAACAGAAGCCAGATGGCCAGAACCAGCGCGGTAGCTTTGCGGCCGGAGAGCCGGGTGACCACCGTGGTCCCCACCACCAGCAGGGCCAGGTTCCAGAACAGGAAGAGGTCTACGCGGCTCAGGAATGAAGAAGCCAGCAACTGGCCTGTGGTGGGAGGGGATTGCAGCATCTCACCGACAGATCGGGTATCCGCTACCAGCCCGGAGAGGCCTGGATGTGCGATTAACTGACCGGTGAAGAGGATGTAAAGGGTCTGCAGGAATCCCCGCAGGGCGTAGGGAATCCAGGCCCAGACCACCATGCGGAATAGAGCCCCGAAGGAGGCATGGCCTCCCGCCACCATTCCGACCAGATAGAGCGCCCCGGCCCAGGCCAGCCACCCCACCACCAGACCAAGGACGGCCGTAATGGACGGGAAAACGGTGATAACGAGAGGTGAGGCCGCAATCTGCTGGGCCTGTTCCATTTGCTGCCGCTGCTCCGGAGAGAGCATCTCGTCCATCTGGGCCTGTATCTCCGCCACCGCCTCGCGTGCCAGGCGGGCCTGGATGGGGCTGCCCACGACGATGGGCAGGATCACCATGACGACGGCGATCAGAGCAGGCAGCCACCAGAGCCGACGGCCATTCTCATTCAGATACCGGAACGTCGCCCGGGGCCGCGCGACAATCCCCCACAGCAGGCGGAGGAGCCCCATTTTCTGCGGTTGAGAGACCTCTTCGTTCATCACGTCCTCCTCGTTCTCCCAGTTTCGCCTGGCTGAAGCGCCAGGCTTCATTGCAAAGCCCCTTGTGTGGGACAACTGTTGTCCCACAAACCGCACAGATGGGTAGATTTTACGGGGTCGGAGGGGCCTCCCCCACTGGCACCACGCGCACCCGCAATCCTTCCACCGCCACCACTCGGATGGGTGTCCCGGTGGGGATGGGAGCATCGGCGACGGCGGTCCAGAGTTCGCTGCGTACCTGGACGGTTCCGGTGGGGTCAATGGGGGTGGTGGCGACGCCCTCCGCGCCGACGATGGTCTGAGTTCCGGTTTTGGCTGCCAGGCGCTGGGCGCGCACGGCCAGCCGGAAGACCCAACCGAAGAGGCCGGCGGAGATGACCGTCGCGCCTGCCACCACCCAGGGGGATAGGGCAACGCCCTCGCCGGGCCGGAAGAGCAGCACCGACCCGACCACCAACCCGATGACGGCAGCCAGGGTCAGCCCGCCGCTCTGCACCTTCAGGTCCACCAGGAAGAGGACCAGGGCCGCCAGCAGGATGCCCAGGCCGATGTAGTTGACCGGCAGGCGAGCGAATCCCATCGTCGCCAGGAGCAAGCAGATGACCGCCGCCGCCTCCGGAAAGCCGGTGCCGGGAATCGTCCACGCCGCCGCCAGGGCCCACAGTCCCAAAAGCAAGAATATGTAGGCTACGTTCGGGTTCGTCAGGAACTCTTGCAGGGTGATCAGCCAGTCTCCGCCCATAAGCCCTCCTGACAAGGTTGCAGGGAGCATTGCGGTACTCCGCTGGCGCTGTGTGCCTGACTGCGAACAAAAGGGTGCTTGTAGTGAGCGACGAGGCGCAGCGGAGTTGCGGTTATCTCAATATCTCCGGATAATCCACTCCGCCCGATTTCAGGTACTGCTCTATCAGGCCGGGCAGGCGCTCGGGGATTTGGGCGGAGCCCACCAGCACTTGGTCGCCGATGAAAAGCATGGGCACCCCGCGCCAGTCGTTCGGCACCCGGTAGGCGTCCATGGCCTTCATCCAGAGTTCGTAGTTGGCCTGATCGGAGACCGCCAGCATTTTGATCTCCAACTGGTCGCCGTACTGCTTCTGGAGCGGCGGCAGGACCTGATCCATGACGTAGTGGCAGTGGGGACAGGTCTCCGAATAGAAGAGGACCGCCCGCACGACAGGCTTCGCGGCGGTGGGACCGGTCGCTCCCGAGGAGCACCCGACCAGCATGGTCAGCACAAAGAGAGCTGCCAGGATTCGGCGCATGTTCACCTCCATAAAGTATTACGTATTGCGTATTCCGTTTGTCGCGCCGGCGGCCAGGCCGGTAGGGTACAGGCGGACAGCCTGCGCTACGCATACTCACGGAATACGGAGTACGCAGCACTCACGGCCGCGCGGCCATCACGGTATGCAGCGCGCTGCAGGCCGGACAGGCGCCACCCGGACGGATAATGGCAAAGCCGTCCTGGGGGTCGTCAAAGTAGCGCAGGAAGTCCACGTTCCAGATGATGATGCCGCGCACCAACCCGCTCTCCCGGGCCAGTTGGACGGCCTCCGCCAGCCAGGCCGCCTGCTGGGCGTTCGTCGTCTCCCGGGCCCACCAGAGGTGGTCCGGGAAGGTCGGAACGCCCTCCTGGGACGCGTAGCCCAGTTCGGTGTAGAAGAGTTGTTTGGTGCCGCCGAAGATGTTGTAGTAGAGTTGCATCTGGGGCAGGAAGTACCAGGAGTGGTGATGGCGGCCGTCGTCGGCGGGGTGGCCGCTGACCGCCGACGGCGAGGTGGCGCCGAAGTTGTAGTGGACGCCCAGGTAGTCCATGCAGTCGGCGCCGCCGGCGGCGTAGATGCCCTGCAGGAACATCCGGTCGTCGCAGCCGGTGGGGGTGCACTGGTCAAAGGCGCCGGTGGGGGCCGGAGCGGCGGCGATGACCAGGGTGTTGGGGTTGGCGGCCTTCACGGCGTCGTAGGTGGCGCAGAGGAGACGGGTATAGGCCTCCGGGCTGATGTAGCCCGGCTGCCACTCCCGGTCCACGTTCGGCTCGTTCCAGACCTCAATGGCGTCCGCCCCGGCGGCGGCCAGACGCGCTGCCCAGCGGGCAAAGTTCTCCTCAAAGCCCTGCTGGGTGACCATGCCCGCCGGCCCCACGGTGCCGATCAGTATCTTGAAGCCGCGCCGGTGGGCCGCGCCGATGACGGGCGCCGTCTCCTGGGGGTAGCGGACCTGGGCCTTGACCCAGGTCATCCCGGCGTAGCGCATCTTGTCGGCGTAGGGCAGGTCCAGGTTCCAGACGTGGCCGCCGATCTCAAAGGGGCCGCCCTGGGCCAGGGTGCCCGGGTTCTGCTCCGCCAGCGCGGCCAGGCCGCCGGGCAGAGGGCCGAAGACGGCCTGAACCTTCTCCGGCTCGTACACTTCCAACATGCACTGCCACCAGTCTATCCCTTCCGTCTTCTGGAGGTGCCACCAGTTGATGTCGGGCCAGAAGTAGCGCCAGCGGTAGAGGGCCGGGGCCCGCTCCCAGCCGTAGTCGGCGGCCAGCGCGGTCAGGTCCACGTAGTATCCGGCGGGGATTTTTTCCAGAGGACGGCCGCCCTGGGCGGCAGCGCGCGCGTCCTCATCCCGGGCCTTCAGGTCCCAGGGGGGCACCCGCAGCGGTTCTCCCAGACTGCCGTCCTGCCGGGCGGCGCGCAGATAGACCCGCCAGTAGGTCTCGTTCCCGACGTCCTCCCGGACCAGCAGGACGCGCGGCGGCGTCTCGTCGTAGGGGCTCTGGTCCAGGTCCACCGCCCGCCCGCAGAGATGCCAGTTATTGCGCTGTTCGGCGTTCTCCATGGGCTGCCAGGCCAGGGCGACGGTGGAGAGGTAATCCCAGCCCGCTTCCTCGGCGACGCGCCGCCGCAGGGCCTGGAAACTGTCGTCCACCCGGTCGTTCAGCCGCAGCCAGTCGTATTGTTTGCCGCTGGGGTCGGGCAGGTAGACCAGGGACTGCAGGGTCCCGGTGGGCGACGAGGACTGGACGAATTCGGTGTAGATGGACGGTTCGGCCGCCGGCTCGGCGGCGCGGGCCCGGGCAATCGCGCGGGCGGAAAGGGGCACCGTACTCCAGACCGGACGGGAGATGAGGCCCGGGTCGCTGTAGATTTCCTGGGAGAGGCCCCAACCGTAGAGGCTGGACGCGATGAGGTAGGAGCGACCGGCGCGCCGGTAGACGGTGAGCAAGCTCTGGCCGTCGGGGGCCCAGGTGGGGGTGGAGCCGGAGCCGAAGAGGTCGGTGGACGAGAGGCGGAGCATCGGCTGGGCCTGGGGGCCGCCGCGCGCCGCCCATTCCAGCGTGCTGACCTGGACGGTGGCATACCCGGCGCGGGCAATGGTGTAAGCCAGCCGCTTCCCGTCGGGCGACCAGGCCGGGTCCGATTCGTTGACGTCCGGGCTGTTGGTGACGTTGATCTCGGTGCCCGCCAGGTCGCCGTCAATGAAATAGAGAAAAATATCCTGGTTGCCGTTGCGGTAGGAGACGAAGGCGACTGCCGAGCCGTCGGGCGACCAGGCCGGGCTGTAGTCGGGGGCGGGGTCCGTGGTCAGCCGCCGGACGTTGTTCCCGTCGGCGTCCATGACGTAAATATCCAGGTTGTCCTCGCGGTAGGACTCAAAGGCGATTTGTTCGCCGTCGGGCGACCAGGTGGGGCCGCCGTCAAAGCCGGGGTAGCGGGTGAGGCGGATCAGCGCGCCGCCTTCCAGGTCCAGCAGGTAAATATCCCAGTTGCCGCCGCGACGGGAGGCGAAGGCCAGGAGGGAGCCGTCGGGCGACCATGCGGGGTCCCGGTCCTCCGCCGGGTCGCTGGTGAGGCGGACGATTTCGCGGGTGGTCTGCTGGATGGCGTAAATGTCAGCGTTGCCGTTGCGGCGAAGGGTGAAGGCGACGGCGCCGCCGCTGCCGAAGGGAGTGGGGGTGGGACCGGCGCTGGGGTTGGGGAGCGGCGTCGGGGTGACGACGACGGTGACCACCGGCGGGCGGGCGCTCAGGGCGACGCCGGCGCGGTAGAGGGCCAGGGCCAGCGCGGCCAGGATGAGGCCGTTGGCCAGGACCAGCAGGGCCAGCAGGCGCAGGGCGCGGGGAGAGAGGACGACGGACGGCACTCCGCCGGCACTGCGAGCCTGATTCCGAACGGGGCGACGCAGGCGCCGCCGCACTGCGGCCCAGAACTGTTGGGGGAAAGAAAGCTCTCCCGATTGAGAGACCGGCCGGTCGTCCATTGTTGTGCATTTTACCACAAAGACACGAAGACACAAAGGGAATTAACAATTTAAAAATTAACAATAATTCTTCGTGTCTTGGTGTCTTCGTGGTTTCTAAACCAACTCCTCCAGCAGACGCCGGATTTGCTCCGGGCGGAGTTTCTCCAGGGGCCGGGGGGCCAGCGGGCCGGCCCTCAGCGCCGGGACCTGCTCCTCGTAGGCGGGCCGGTCCTCCACCTGGTAGAAGACGCCGATGGGGATGCGGTCGCCCCATTCCAGCGCCCTCGCGAAGGCCGCCATTTTGTCGGTGACGTCGTAGGTCGGGTCGTCCTGGAGTTTGTAGACCCGGGGTCGGTAGTAGTCGTAGGAGTTCTGGCGGTTGAAGGTGACGCAGGGCTGGAAGATGTCTACCAGCGCGTAGCCCCGGTGACCCAGCGCGCGGACGATGGTCTCCGTCAGGTGGTTCAGGTCGCCGGACCAGGAGCGGGCGACAAAGGTCGCGCCTGCCGCCAGCGCCAGCGCGATGGGGTTGACCGGCAGTTCAAAGGCACCCCACGGGGAGGTCTTGGTCACCCGGCCCCGGTCGCTGGTGGGGGAATACTGGCCCTTCGTCAGGCCGTAGATGCGGTTATCCTGGATGATGTCCACCAGGCCGATGTTGCGGCGGGCGGCGTGGAGCATGTGGCCCAGCCCCTCCGCGTAGGCGTCGCCGTCGCCGTGGGTGCAGATGACCCGCAGGCCGTGGTTGGCCAGCCGGATCCCCGTCGCCACCGGGACCGTCCGGCCGTGCAGGGTCATGTAGCCGTTGGCGCGGGTGTAGTCGGGGAGTTTGCTCCCGCAGCCGATGCCACCCACAATCATCACCTGGTGCGGCGCCAGCCCCACCTGGGCCAGCGCCCGCTTCACCGCGTTCCAGATGGCAAAGTTCCCACACCCGGTACACCAGGTGGGGCGAACGGGACTGGCGAAGTCGTCTACGGTAACCATTGCGCTTCCTCCACAAACGGAACACGCGATACGGAATACGCAATACGCAGTACGGAATACGCTATGGGGTACGTATTGCGTATTCCGTGTTCCGTAAGATGTACTCCGGCGAAATCGGGCGGCCGTCCCATTTCAGGATGCGGCGGGAGACGGTGTGGCCCGTCGCCATGCGGAGCAGGTCGGCGAACTGGCCGGAGTAGTTGCCCTCCACGGCAATCGTCTCGCCCGTCAGGAGGGACTCCACACCCTGGGGCACGGGCCAGATGTCGGCAAAATGGAGCATCCGGGCCCGCACGCCCTGCTCGCTCAGCCGGTCCACCGCCTCCCGCAACGGCCCGTAGGTGGAGCCCCAAGCGATGAAGGTCAGTTCGGCGTCCTCCGGCCCATAGACGGTGGGCGGGCGCATCTCCGCCCGGGCCGTCTCCAGTTTGCGCATCCGCTTGGCGTGCATCCGACGGCGATTCTCGGCGTCCTCCTCAATGTGGCCGTACTCGTCGTGCTCATCGCTGGAGGAGGCGTAGACCGCCTTCGGGTGGCCGGGGATCGCGCGGGGAGAGACGCCGCTCTCGGTGAACCGATGCCGTTTGTACTCGCCCTCCAGGCTGTCCAGTTCCGCCTCCGTCAGGAGTTCGCCCCGGTCTATGACCACCGCGTCAAAGTTCAGGTCCTCCGGGGCCACGTCCCGGACGGAGGTCGCCAGGTAGTGGTCGGAGAGGACGATGACCGGGGTCTGGTAGCGCTCGGCGAAGTTGAAGGCCCGCCAGCCGGCCTCAAAGGCCTGCTCCACCGTCCCCGGAGCCAGGATGATGCGCGGGAACTCGCCCTGGGAGGCGTGGAGGACGAAGAGGAGGTCTCCCTGCTCGGTCCGGGTCGCCAGGCCGGTGGAGGGGCCGGGCCGCTGGGCCTCGTAGACGACGACGGGGACCTCCGTCATCCCGGCCAGGCCCAACGCCTCCACCATCAGGGAGAAGCCGCCGCCGGAGGTAGGGGCCATGGCCCGCACCCCCGCGTACCCGGCGCCGATGGCCATACAGAGGGCGGCAATCTCGTCCTCCACCTGGAGGGTGACGACGCCGTACTCTTCGGCGTGGGCGGCCATCCACTCCAGGACGGGGCTCCCCGGCGTCATCGGGTAGCCGGAGACGAAGCGGCAGCCGCCCGCCAGCGCGCCCATCGCAAAGGCCTGGTTGCCGTTGAGCAGGAGCCGCCTCGGCGCGCCCGGCACCGCCTCCATCCGGAAGGGGAAATCGTCTTGGAAGGGACGGGAGGCCTTCACGCCCGCCGCGATGACCCGCAGGTTGGCGTCCACCACCGCCGGCCCTTTGCGGGCGAAGTTATCCCGTGCCACGCTCTCAATGTAGGCCGGGTCAAAGCTGATGAGCCCCGCGGCGACGGCGAAGACCAGCGTGTTGCGCATAATCGCGCTTCCTCCCGCCTCCTCCGCCAGTTTGGAGAGGGGGATGGAGAAGTACTGGACGTCGGGCCGACGGGGGACCTCGGGGAGGCCGTCTTTTTCGTCGTAGACGACGGCGCCGCCGGGCACCACCGCGCCGATGTGCCGCCGGACCGTCTCCTGGTCCAGGGCCAGGAGCAGGTGGACCGGCTCGGTATGGCTGTAGAGGGGACGGCGGGCGAGGCGGACGGTGAAGAAGTTGTGGCCGCCGCGGATACGGGAATGGTAGTCGGCGAAGCCGAAGACGTGGAGCCCGCCGCGCACCAGCGCCTGGGAGAATCCCACGCCGCTGGATTCCAGGCCCATCCCGGCTTCGCCGCCGATGCGGATGGTCAGGTCATCCAATGGGGAGAACATGGGACACCTCGTCACTGAATACGCACGATCACCCGGCCGCGCCGCCAGAGGGCTTCCAGGTTGTAGTAGGCGCGGACCTGGGGGTCAAAGATATGCACCACGACCGGACCGTAGTCCATCAGAATCCAGCCAGATGATGGCTCTCCTTCCACGTGCAGGGGGGAGACGTCCAGAGCTTTCTCAATCTCCTCCCGGATTCCGCTCTCCAGCGCCTGCAATTGTCGGTCGCTGGTGCCGCTGCAGAGGACGAAATAGTCGGTCAGCATGGTCAGTTCGTGGATGTCCAGGAGCAGGATGTCCTCTCCCTTCTTCTCCACGATGACGTCCACAATTTGTCGGGCCAGGTCTATCGGTTCCAGATTTCACCTCCTTTCACCATAGAGCAAACTGCATCGGGCAGGTAAATCATCCCATCCTCCTCTGGCGGTCCATCAGGCCCACGAAGGCCGTCCAGAGCAGCCCGCCCAGAATGACCATCGCGGCGACCTGGAAAGGGTGCAGCCCCGCGGCCTGGTGCCAGCGTTCCATCGCCCCTGCCATCCCCGTTCCCGCGATCATTCCCACAGAGAACATCGCCGCAAAGACCCCCGATGCCTTTCCCCGCGTGAGGGGAGTCGTCTCATCGGCGACCAGGGCCGACTTGGCCGGGAAGAGGATGCCAAAGCCCAGGCCGTAGAGGAACATCGCCCCCATCATCGGCCCCCAGGTGGTCAGGAACGAAAGGAGCAGGAGGGCCCCAGCGATCAGCGCCATTCCCAGGACGACGGTCGGGAGACGGCCCCACCGATCGGAAAGGCGGCCCAGCGGCGAGGCCTGCAGCAGGCTGGCCGCCAGGGCGAAACTTCCAAAGAGCATCCCCACCCGCGCGGCGGTGAATCCCCGCGCTTCTCCGATCAGAGGTAGAAAGACCAGCAGGGTTCCCAGGGCGAAAGTCCAGCAGAACGAGGCGACGAAGGAGACAGAGAGCCTCGGGCGCAACAGCGCTCGCCAACCGCCACTGAGGGCCCCGGTCTCCTCTTGGGAAGGACGGCCCCCCTTCAGCTGCCCCAGGGCGACCAGCGCCATCAGGAACATCAGAGCCGAAAGCCCCAGGAAGACGGCGGGGTATCCTAACCGGTCCCGGATGAGGCCTCCCAGCGGTGGGCCCACCAGGCCGGACATCCCATAGGCGACGCCGTAGAAGGCCATTGTCCGCCCACGGGCCGTGGGCAACGAGGCATCCCCCAGGTAGGCCAGACACGCGGGAGTCACCAGCGCACTCCCCAGGCCATGCAGCGCCCGAACGGCCAGCAACGCCTGGGGTGACCGAAGGGCCGGGTAAATCATCAGCGCCGTCCCCACCGCCAGCAACCCCACAACCAGCGGGAGTTTGCGCCCCGCGCGGTCAGTCCACATCCCCCCGCCCAGATTTCCGAAGAGGTTGGCCACCGAAAAGGCCCCCACAATCCACCCGGCAAGGCCAACAGTAGCTCCCAGCATCCGGGCATATGGCGAGATCAGGGGAGAAAGGCCGTGCGTGTCCAGGAAGAGAATGAATGTGATCAGGTAGACCAGAGCCAGTTCTATCGCCATGCGCTCTCCTCCGGGCGAGAACTCCCGTTCCAGAGAGATGCCGCCTCCGCCGCGCTCTGCGCCGCGCCCAGGACGACCATCAGCCGGATGCGGGCCTTGGGGCCGTTCAGGCCGGGGGAAAAGAGACAGCCCATCTCCTTCAGCGTCCGGTGGCCGCCGGGATAGCCGTAGGCGTCCCAGACCCGACCGGAGGGGCAGCGACTGGCGATGACGACGGCCACGCCCGCGTCCAGGGCCTGTTGGATAATGGGGATCCACCACGGCGGCACGCGGCTGGCGCCCAGCGCCTCAATCACCACGCCCCGCGCGCCCCGCGCCAGCGCGTCCTCCAGCATCTCCACCTCCATCCCGATGGTCAATTTCAGAAGGACCACCCGCTCCTCCAGGCGCGGGCAGGGGAGGACTTCCCGCTCCAGCCGCCAGGGGATGTGGACCCGGTCGCCCTCCACCCGGCCCAGCGGCCCCCAGCCGGGGGACTGGAAGGTGGCGGGGGAGAGAGTGTCGGTCTTGGTCACAAAGCGCGCGGCATGGATTTCGTCGTTCAGGACAACCAGCGCGCCCAGCCCGCGCGCCTGGGGCGACGCCGCCACCCGAACCGCCGCCCAGAGGTTGGCCGGGCCGTCCGCGCCGACCTCCGAGGCCGTCCGCATCGCGCCGGTGAGCACAATGGGCGCCTCGCCGGGGACGGTCAGGTCCAGCAGGTAGGCCGTCTCCTCCAGGGTGTCGGTCCCGTGGGTGACGACGACCCCCGCGACCTCCGGGTCCGCCGCGTGCGCCGCGACCCGCTCCCGGATGCGCCAGAGGTCGCCCAGGGTGAAGTGGGAACTGGGCAGATTGCAGACTTCCTCCACGGCCAGTTCCGGCGCGCCAGGGGGCAGGACGGCGGTCAGGTCGGCCGCCGTCAGCGCGGGAACGGCGCCGCCGCGCGCCGGGTCGTGGCGCATCGCCACCGTCCCGCCCGTCGTCAGAACCGCTACCTTCGCCATTGACCTCCTTATGAAATTAAAACCACCAAGACACAAAGACACGAAGTATTTGCCTTTATTTTTGAAAACCACCAAGACACAAAGACACGAAGTATCTATTGTTAATTTTTTAATTGTTAATTGTTAATTCTTTGCGTCTTCGTGTCTTCGTGGTAATTCCTCGCTCAGCCGCAGTGAGAGGACCTGGCTGACGCCGTCGGGGCCCATGGAGACGCCGTAGACGGTGTCGGCGGCCTCCACGGTGCCCCGGTTGTGGGTGATGACGATGAACTGGGTGCGCTGGGCCAGTTCCGTCAGCAGGTCCCGGAAGCGGGCCACGTTCGCCTCGTCCAGCATCGCGTCCACCTCGTCCAGGACGCAAAACGGGGTCGGGCGGACCTTCAGTATGGCGAAGATGAGGGCGACGGCGGTGAGGGCCCGCTCGCCGCCGGAGAGCAGGGCCAGGCTCTGCAGCCGCTTGCCCGGGGGACGGGCCAGGATGTCCACGCCGGTCCGGGCCAGGTCGTCGGGGTCGGTCAGTTCCAGGCGGGCCGACCCGCCGTTGAAGAGACGGGCGAAGTATTCCTCAAAGGCCTGGGCAACGGCCTCAAAGGTCTCCCGGAACGTCTGCTCCATCATCCGGTCCAGGTCGGCGACGACGGCGCGCAACCGGGCCGAGGCCGCCTCCAAATCGGCGACTTGCTCGGAGAGGAAGCGGTAGCGCTCGTTGACCTCGGCGTACTCCTCCGGCGCGTTGGGGTTCACCGGCCCCAGTTGGCGCAGACGGCTCTTGAGGCGGTGGATTTCCTCTTCCAACCCCTCCGGCAGTACCTCCACCACGGGCAGGGAGGTGACCAGCGGCGCCAGCGGCAGCGGTTGCTGGAGCCGGACGGCACCGCGCACCTCCAGGTCCACCAGTCCCAGGTCTTCCTGGATGCGCTCTTGGAGACGGGTCAGGCGGTCCTGGGCGCGGGAGACCTCCAGGCGGGTCGCGTTCCACATTTCCTCCGCCTGACGGATGCGGGCCGTGAGCCGTCGCTCCTCCTCTTCGGCCGCGTCCTGTTCGGCGGCCAGCTGGTTCAGTTCCTCCTCCGCCGGGCCGATGCGGGCGCGGGCCTCCCGGAGCGCCTCTTCGTGGCGAGCTGTCTCCCGGCGGAGCGCCTCCAGGCGCTCGCCGACCGCTTTCCGCTCCCGCGCCAGTTCGCCCAGCCGGGCCCGCCGGGCCTCCGATTCCCGCCGGATGCGGTCCAGCGCGGCCTCCTCGCGGGCCCGCAGCGCGCGCCCGTTCTCCAGCGCCTGACGGGCCAACGCCAGGTCGGTACGGGCCTGGGCCAGGGGGGCCTCCGCCTGGGCCAGACGGGCGGCCATCTCATCGGCGGCGCGGCCGACCTCCTGGCGGCGCGCTTCCCACTCCGCGATGGCCTGGACGACCCGCGCCAGTTCCGCCTCCTGCTCCTCCCGCCTGCGGCGGACGGCTTCCAGGCGGCCCGGTAGTTCCTGCCAGGCCCGCTCTCGGGCCAGGAGTCCTCCTTCGGCGCGGCCGACGGTCACCGTCCCGTCGGCGGCGACGATTTCGCCCTCCCGGGTGACGCATCGGCCCCCGGGGGGCAGGGTCGGCGCCAGCGCGCGGGCCGCCTCCAGGTCCTCCACCAGCCACACCCGGCCCAGCAGCGCCTCCACCAGGGGCCGGAAGCGCTCTTCACACCTCACCCTACCCACAGCGGCTTCGCCGGAGGGAGCGCCGCCGCAGGCGGCGGGGGAGGGGTGAGGGCGCGCGCTGATTTCTGCCAGTGGGAGCAATATGGCCCGCCCGTCCTCGCCCAGGAGACGGCGCGCGGCCCGGACGACCTCCCAATCCTCCACCACGACGGCCTGCAGGCGCGCACCCAGGGCGGCCTCCACGGCCCGCTCCCACTCCGGCGGCACCTGCATGATCTGGCTCACCAGTCCCACGACGCCCGGCAGTCCGGCCTGAAGGATACGGCGCGTCCCTTCGGTCAGGCCGGCCATCTCGTCCCGCATGCGGGCCAGGAGTTCCCGTTCCGCCTCCAGGCGGGCCTGAAGGGCGCGGGTCTGGGCCAGCGCCGCCTCCAGTTCCTCCCGGCGGGCCCGCAGGGCGCGCAGTTCGGCCTCTATCCGCTCCCGCTGGAGGGCCTCTTCCCGGACCCGGCGGCGCAGGTCGGCCAGTTCCGCCTCCAGTGCGGCGACGCGGGCTTCCTGCGCGGCCACCCGCTCCTGGAGTTCCGCTTCCTGCGCCTGAGCCGCGCGCACCCGCTCCGCCTGGGCCGTCTCCTGGGCCCGGAGGGGCTCCAGTTCCGCCTGCAGTTCTTCCTCCCGGACGGTCAGCAGGCGCGCGCGTTCGGTCAGGGCGGCCAGTTCCCGCTGGGCGGCGTCCATGCGCTCGTGGAGGTCGGCGACGCGGCGGTAGGCGTCCCGCAGGTCGTTGCGGAGTTCGGTTTGGCGACGGCGCAGGTCGGCCAGGCGGACGGCGACGGCTTCCGCCTCGGCCTGCCGGGCGGCCAGGGCCTCCTCGGCCGCGCGGGCCCGCTCCTGGGCCCGCCGCAGTTCCTCCTGGGCCTGGCCCCAGTGGTAGCCGTACCAGGCCCGCTGGAGTTGTTTCAGGTAGCCGGAGACCCGCTCGTACTCCTGAAAGCGGGCCATCTGCTCCTCCAGCCGCTTCAGGCGGGGGGCGATTTCACTCAGGAGGTCGCGCACCCGCTCCAGGTTGCGCTCCGTCTCGTCCAGTTGGGCCGCCGCCTCCTCCCGCCGGGCGCGATAGACGGCGATACCGGCAGCTTCCTCAAAGAGGGCGCGCCGCTCCTGAGGCTGGAGGGAAAGGGCCATATCCACCAGTCCCTGGCCGATGACGGTGTAGGTGCGCTGGGTCAGGCCGCTCTCAGCCAGGAGGTCCATCAGGTCCCGCAGGCGGACGCGGTTGCCGTTGAGAAGGTATTCGCTCTCGCCGGAGCGGTAGGCGCGCCGCCCGAGGGTCACTTCGGAAAAGTCCACGGGGAGCCATCCGTCGCCGTTATCCAGGGTGAGGAGGACCTGGGCCATTCCGGCGCGGGGCCGGCGGCCGCTGCCGGAGAAAATCATATCCTCGGTGGTCTTGCCGCGCAGGAGGCGCAGGCTCTGCTCGCCCAGGGCCCAGCGAATGGCGTCGGCGATGTTGGATTTGCCGGAGCCGTTGGGGCCGACAATGGCCGTGATGCCGGTCGGGAAGACGAACTCCGTCCGGTCGGCGAAGGATTTATAGCCCTGCAGTTCCAGACGTTGGAGGCGCATTTTTGATAGGGAAGTAGACAGGTAAACAAGTTAAAAGTAGACAAGGGGAACAGCGGCGGGAGCGAACCGAGTCAGTCAGCAGTTTCTCCTGCCAGGCGGGCAACCGCCTCCAGCACAGCGTCGGATAACCAGTAGCCTTGAAAGCGCATCTCTTCCAGTACCAGTTCCTCCGGGTAGTGCAGAGTTATCGCTCTCATCGCTCCTCCCCCAAAAC
Organism: Thermoflexales bacterium; assembly: GCA_014360895.1. GTDB lineage: Bacteria > Chloroflexota > Anaerolineae > B4-G1 > DUEL01 > SpSt-77. The sequence continues at coordinate 18,743 of JACIWQ010000026.1, forward strand.
TCCACCGGAATCAGCTCTTGTCGTTCGGTGCCGCGCTCCGCCAACTCCTGTGCCCTTTATGGCGATTCGCCACAGGTTGGCGCGGATGTGGGCCTGCTGGCGGGGGCCGAAACTGCGCAGGAAGTCCTCTACTTTCTGACGGTTGGCGTCCCGGCCGTACGGACAGGGCGGGGCCAGCGGGGTGCCCGCCGTCCGCGCGTAGGCGGCCAGGTCTTTGGCCGGGATGTAGACCAGCGGCCGGATGACGGTAATCCGTCCACCGAAGAACTCCACCTTCGGCTCCAGGGTCTCCAGGCGGCCGGTGAAGAGCAGGTTCATCAGGGCCGTGACGGCGACGTCGTCGGCGTGGTGGCCGAGGGCCAGTTTGTTGCAACCCAGCGCGTCGGCGGCCAGGAAGAGGGCCTTGCGGCGGTTCCAGGAACAGCGGAAGCAATCGGGCGGCAACAGCTCCTCCGGCGGGAACTCCAGCGGGACGAAGCGGTATTCCACTCCGCGCGCCTCCAGCCAGGGGGCCAGGATTCCCGTCAGGTCGGGGAATCCGGCGGCGGTGCCCACGACGTGGACGGCGACCACTTCGTAGGGAAACCCGGCCCGCTCCCGATACGCCAGCATCAGGTCCAGGAGGCTGGCGCTATCCTTGCCACCGGAGAGGGCCACTGCCACCCGGTCCCCCTCCGCCAGCAGGTCAAACTCTTTGCAGGCCCGGGCAAAGGGTTTGAGCAACGCAGAAAGGACACCCTTCACGATTCCGAAGGTCAGATAGCCTGTTAAACCGGTATGGAAGTCACTTGATATTCAATCCGCCCCGGCAAAGTCACGCGGCGCGAAGCGTCCAGAATCTCCATAGACACAAGATTCCCGGAAGCATCGTAGTCCAGTATCACCCCGGGCTTATCCTCGTCGCTTTCCGCCACCGGTTTCTCGGAGAAGATAATGGTGAGCGTATCCGTTTCGGGGTCGTAGATAACTTTCATCCTCCTGTCCTCCAATACTTTGCCACCTTGCTGGTCCGGTACACGGTTACCACTGCCGGGGGAACGCGATCAACATCCACGAGCACCCGCAGCAAATACATCTTGGGCGGTTCGCCTGATGGAAGCCGGGACTGATAAACCGCGCGGCCTTCGCGGACAAATTCTATTTGCTCCGGGGCTGCCAGGACCTTGGCTACGTCTTCTTCGGTGATTTGGCGCCGAGTCATCTCCTGGTGCGCGTGGTCAGTGATACGGTAGCAAGTGATCGGTTTTATCTCCGCCATACTTTATCGTTCAACTGACCAGGCGGATATGGTCCACACTGATATCAGTGCAACGCTGGTGCAATTTGCGGTCGGCGGTCCAGAAGAGGGCTCCGAACTGCCGTTGTCAGGCGATCAACATTTGATCAGCAGCACTCGGCCAGGGAAGTTTCAGCAGAAGTGCCACCGCGATACTGGCATCTATGACCACTGGCGGCATACTTCCTCCCATTGATGTATCCGCTCCTGGCGGGCCTCACCAATCGGGTCACCCGGATATATCCCCCATCTGCACCTCCTTGCTCCAGACAGGCCACCACCCGCCAGAAGAATCGCCCCCCGAAGGGCCTTCACCCCTCCACTGCGCTTTCTTCTTGCCGCGCTGCAGTTCTGCCAGCCGGATGACCAGTCGGAGCGCTTCGTTTACTGCCTCTTCATCCGGAAAGACCTTCGCGACATCCGGGTCCAATAAGACCAGGTTCGTCCCGGCGCGGTATCGGGCTGCATATTTGCCCCGCCCCCCCTTTCAACAGTTCGCGCAAATCGTACTCAGGGCGCAATTCGTCATTCATTAACGGACCTCCGGCCGAATTTCCCGGCCCTCGTACTGCCGCCGATAGTACTCCCGGTAGTGCTCGCCGCTCTTGATGGGGCGCCACCACCATTCGTTCTCCACGTACCAGCGCACCGTCTTCTCCAGCGCCTGTTCAAAGGTATGGGAGGATTCCCAGCCCAGCGCGCGGATTTTGCTGATGTCCAGCGCGTAGCGGCGGTCGTGGCCGGGCCGGTCCCGCACCGGCTGGATGAGCGAGTGGGGCTTGCCCAGCAGGTCCAGAATGGCGCGCGCCATATCAATGTTGCGCGTCTCCACGCCGGTGCCCAGGTTGTAGACTTCCCCGGGCTGGCCCCGGTGGAGCACGATGTCTATCCCTTCGCAGTGGTCCAGGACGTACTGGTAGTCCCGCATCTGGGAGCCGTCGCCGTAGAGCGGGAGCGGCAGGTTATCTATCGCGTTGGTGATGAAGAGCGGCACCACATTCTCCGGGTACTGGTACGGGCCGATGTTGTTGGAGCCCCGGGTGATGGTCACCGGGACCCCGAAACTGGTGAAGTAGGCAATACAGAGCAGGTCGCCGCCCGCTTTGGAGGCCGAGTACGGGCTGCGGGTGTGCAGCGGGTCCGTCTCCTTCGCCCGTCCCTCCAGAATCTCCCCGTACACCTCATCGGTGCTCACCTGATGGTACCGTTCCAGCCCGAACTCCTTCGCCGCCTCTAACAACACGTAAGTGCCGAAGACGTCGGTGCGGATGAACTCGTCCGGCTCCATCAGAGACCGGTCCACGTGGGTGGCGGCGGCAAAGTTGACGATGGTATCCACCCCGAAGGCGCGGATGGTCTCCCGGACCTTTTCCGCGTCGCAGATGTCGGCGTGGACGAAGGCGTAGCGGCCCGCGAAGGCCTCCGCCACGTCCTTGAGATTGGCCAGGTTGCCCGCATAGGTCAGTTTGTCGTAGACGACGATACGGTAATCGGGATATTTTTGCAGCATATAGCGGACGAAGTTGGAGCCGATAAAGCCGGCTCCTCCGGTCACCATCAGCGTGTGCATCTCTTCCTCCTATCTCGGATGACGGTATTATACCCTATCGGGATGGGCTTCGCAAACGGCTTGACAATTGGTCAGGCCTGGCATACAATTTTTTGTATGAACCGCATCGCGCGCTTTGAGGCTCTGGCGGAACAATGGGTAGAGGGGACGTTCGCCCGGCTCTTCGGCGGGCAGATTCACCCCCTGGAAGTGGCCACCCATGTGGCCCGGGCGATGGAGGACGTCTGCTCCCAGGCCGCCGACGGCACCCCCATAGCCCCGACCCACTACCAGATTGACCTCCACCCGCAGGACCTGGACGCGCTGCGGGCGCGCCACCCCGCGCCGGAGGAGGAACTGGCCCGCTACGTGGAGGACCTGGCCCGCCAGGCCGGAATGCTCCTGTTGACCCCACCCGTTATTACCCTGAACCCGCTCCCGGACATGCCCAACCATACGGTGCGCGTTCAGGCTTTCCATGAGCAGGCGGAGAGCCGCGATGAGAGTGTCACCCGCCAGATGGATGGGGGCGCCCCGCCGCCCGCAGAGCCATCCCCGGGCTACTGCTTCCTCATCATCGGCGGACAGCGACACGTCCCCCTGACCGCGCCCACGGTCAACATCGGGCGGGCGCTGGATAACGACATCATCATAGAGCACCCCCATGTCTCCCGCCACCACGCCCAACTCCGCCGCCGCTACGGCCGCTACGTCCTCTACGACCTGGGTAGTTCCGGTGGGACGCTGGTCAACGGCTACCCCGTCCAGGAGTGCGTCCTCCGCTCCGGAGACGTCATCTCTCTGGCGGACTTTGAGATCATCTACGGCGAAGAGCCCTCCCCTCCTCCCGGTGAACCGCCCGAAGAGGCATCCACCACAGAGGGAATCCCTGTCCAGCCCCAGGAATTGCAATGATAGCGGGAGAAGTCCTCTTGCTGGCCCTGCGTATCCTCCTGGCCATGCTCCTCTATACCTTCCTGGCCGCGCTCTTCTTCCTTCTCTGGCGCGATCTGCGCCGCAGCGCCGGACGGGAGACAATCCCCCGCGAAGAGATGCGCCTGGTGGTTGTGAAGGCAGGGGAGCGCGGGCCGGAACCGGGCACCGTCTTCCCTCTCCAAGAGGTGAATTCCCTGGGACGCGCCCCCTCCAGCACCATCCGTCTATCCGACCCGTTCGTATCGTCCCACCACGCCCTGATTACCTGGCGGGAGGGACGCTGGTGGCTGGAAGACCTGGGGAGCAAGAACGGCACCACGCTCAACGACGAACCGGTCACCCGCCCGACCGTGGTGGATTCGGGGGACCTGATTGGCATCGGGAAGGTCGTTTTCCGGATAGAGGCCGGGGAGTGACCCCCCGCAGACTTCCGCTCTGAAGAGCTTTGTGCAACATCCAACTGCCGGAGGATGTCGTGAAACTCACCACCATGCACGACGCCATCGCCCAATACGTCCACGACGGCGACACCGTCGCCATTGAGGGCTTCACCGCCTGCATCGGCTTCGCCGCCGCCCACGAAATCATCCGCCAGGGCCGGCGGGACCTGGTCCTCTGCCGGATGACCCCCGACCTGGTCTACGACCAGATGGTCGCGGCCGGGTGCGCCCGGAAACTGGTCTTCTCCTACCTGGGCAACCCCGGCGTGGGCCCCCTGCACGCCATCCGGCGCGCGGTGGAGAAGGGCATCCCCAACCCCCTGGAACTGGAGGAGTACTCCCATTTCGGGATGGTCGGGCGCTACATCGCCGGGGCCTACCGCCTCCCCTTCTTCCCCCTCCGCTCCTACGTGGGCAGCGACCTCCCGAAGGTCAACCCCCGCATCCAGTTCGTGGAGAGCCCCTACGGGGACGGGCCCGTCGCCGTGGTGCCGCCCCTCAACCCCGACGTCGCCATCATCCACGCCCAGCGGGCCGACGTCCACGGCAACACCCAACTCTGGGGACTGCTGGGGGCCCAGAAGGAGGCCGCCTTCGCTGCCCGGCACGTCATCGTCGTGGTAGAGGAGATTGTAGACGAAGAGGTCATCCGCTCCGACCCCAACCGGACCCTCATCCCCGGCCTGATCGTGGACGCGGTGGTCCACGAGCCCTACGGCGCCCATCCCTCCTACGTCCAGGGCTACTACGACCGGGACAACGACTTCTACCTGCGCTGGGACGAGATCAGCCGGGACGAGGCCGCCACCCGCGCCTGGCTGGAGGAGTGGGTCTACGGCGTCCGGGACCGGGCGGAGTACGTGGAGAAGATGGGCCGGGAGACCTGGGAGCGGCTCAAGCCCGCCCAGGCCTGGTCCCGCCCCGTCAATTACGGTTAGCCCGTAGGACAACGGCTCGCAGTTGTCTACATTGCAGGAGATGGCTATGAGCGACTACTCTCCCTCCGAGATGATGATCGTCGCCGCGGCGCGGGCGCTGGCGGGGGTCCGGACGGTCTTCGTGGGCGTGGGGCTTCCCAACGTCGCCTGCAACCTGGCCCAGCGGACCGTCGCGCCGGACCTGGAACTGGTCTACGAGAGCGGGGTGTACGGCGCGCGGCCAGCCCGCCTCCCCCTCTCCATCGGCGACCCGGCCCTGGTCACCGGCGCGCTCTCCGTCTGCTCTATGGCCGACCTCTTCGGCCTCTACCTGCAGGGGGGCCGGATAGAGGTGGCCTTCCTGGGCGGCGCGCAGATTGACCGCTTCGGCAACCTGAACACCACCGTCATCGGCGACTACGCCCGCCCCAAAGTCCGCCTGCCCGGCTCCGGCGGCGCGTGCGAGATCGCCATCCACGCGAAGCAGGTCTTCATCATCATGCGCCTGAGCTGCCGGTCCTTCGTGGAGCGGTTGGATTTTCTCACCAGCCCGGGCCACCTGGGCGGCGCGGGAGAGCGAGAGCGGTTGGGGATGCCGGGCCGGGGGCCGCAGGTCGTTGTCACCGACAAGTGTGTCTTCCGGTTTGACCCCGCCAGCGGCGAGATGGTGCTGGTGAGCCTCCATCCGGGGGTCCGGCTGGAGGACGTCCGGGCCGAGATGGGCTGGGAGCCCCGCGTCTCCCCCGACCTGAGGGAGACAGAGCCCCCAACCCCTGAGGAACTGCGCCTCCTGCGGGAGGAACTGGACCCGCTGGGGGTGTATCGGTCGTAGGATTCACCGCAAAGAGCGCAGAGGGCGCAGAGACGATGAAAGGTTTTTTCTCTGCGTTCTCCGCGTCCTCTGCGGTTTCAAAGGATTTACCGCGGAGAGCGCAGAGGGCGCAGAGAAGACTTTTGAGTGTGGGACAACTGCGAGCAGTTGTCCCACAAAGCGCAGAGGGCGCAGAGACGATGAAAGGTTTTTTTCTCTGGGTTCTCCGCGTGCTCTGCGGTTAAAGGGAGGAGTTATGCGAATCCAGGACGTGGTCATCCTTTCCGCCGTGCGGACGCCCATTGGGGCGTTCGGCGGCGCGCTGAAGGACATCCCGGCGGCCCGGCTGGGGGCGGTCGCCGCGCGGGCCGCGCTGGAGCGGGCCGGCATCCCCCCCGACGGGGTGGACGAGGTCATCTTCGGGTGCGCCCGCCAGGCCGGCAACGGCCCCAACGTCGCCCGGCAGGTCGCCTGGCACGCGGGGGTCCCCGTGGACCGGCCCGCCTTCACCGTCAACAAGGCCTGCGCCAGCGGCCTCAAGGCCGTCACCCTGGGAGTCCAGTCCATCCTGACCGGTGAGAACCAGGCCGTCCTCGTCGGCGGCGTGGAACAGATGTCCCAGATTCCCTATCTCCTGCTGAAGGCCCGCTGGGGCTACCGGCTGGGGGAGGACACGGTGGTGGACGCGATGTACCGGGACGGCTACATGTGCCCGCTGGCGGAGATGCTGATGGGGGAGACGGCGGAACTGCTGGCGGAGCGGTACGGAATCTCCCGCGAGGAGCAGGACCGGTTCGCGCTGGAGAGCCACCGGAAGGCGGTGGCAGCGTGGGAGAGCGGCGCTTTTGCGGGCGAGGTCGTCCCGGTGGAAGCCCCCGGCCCCAAAGGGGGGACGGTCATCGTGGAGCGGGATGAGCGTCCACGGGCGGACACGTCGCTGGAGAAACTGGCGAAACTCCCACCGGCCTTCAAGAAGGACGGGACCATCACTGCCGGGAACGCCTCCGGCATCGCCGACGGCGCGGCCGCGCTGGTCGTCGCCTCCGCCGACTGGGCCCGGGCCCACGGGCTGACGCCGAGCGCGCACTTTCTGGGCTTCGCCTCCGGCGCCGTCCACCCCCGGGAGATGGGGTTGGGCCCCGTCCCCGCCACCCTCCGGCTGCTGGAGCGGACGGGGCTTTCGCTGGACGACTTTGACCTGATAGAACTGAACGAGGCCTTCGCCGCGCAGGTGCTGGCGGTGGAGCGGGAGTTGCCCTGGGACCCGGCCCGGCGCAACGTTCACGGCGGCGCGGTCGCGCTGGGCCATCCCACCGGATGCACCGGCGCGCGCATCCTGGTCACCCTCCTCAACGCCCTGCGGGTCCACGGCCGGGCGCTGGGCCTGGCGACCCTCTGCGTCAGCGGCGGGTTGGGGATGAGCGTGGCGGTGGAAATTCTTTAGGTGACCGTCACCTTTGAGGTGACGGTCACCTTTCCGATCACTCGCCGGAGGGCCCCACCCGTCGGCTGATGGCCCCGATGTTGAAGCGAATCTCCACCCCAGGGGCAACCTCCAGGCGCGCCAGGCCGCTCTCCCGGTCCAGGTAGGTCAGTTTGCCGTAGATGCCGCCGATGGTGATGACCTCGTCGCCAACCTGGAGTTCGTCCATACGTTGCTGGTATCGCTTGCGCGCCCGCCACTGGCTCCAGAGCATGAAGCCCAGCATGGCGGCAATAAAGATGATGAGAACAAGGGTTTGGTCCATGGGGTCTCCTGTGAAAGTGAAAAGTGAGACGTGAAAAGTGAAACGTGAAAAGTGAAACGTGAAAAGTGAAACGTGAAAGGTGAAAAGTGAAGCGTGGGGTGGGATCAGGGCCGCTCCGCGATGACCGCCTGGCCCAGGGAAATCCCCGCGATGACCGCCTGGCCCAGGGAGATGCCCGCGTCGTTGGGCGGGACCAGGCGGTGGACGTAGACCGTGAACCCCGCTTCCTCCAGGAGTGCCATCGTCTTCCCCAGCAAGGTGATGTTCTGGAAGACGCCGCCGGAGAGGGCCACTTCGTTCAGGCCGGTCCCGGCGCGCAGCCGCAGGCAGACCTCCCGCACCATCGCCGCCACGCCGTTGTGGAAGCGGGCCGCGATCACGCCGACGGGCACCCCGTCCCGCACATCCTCCACGACGGCCCGGACCACCGGCGCCGGGTCTATCTCCTCTCCCACTCCGAATGGGTACGCCTCCTCCACGCCCTCCGCCACCTGCATCTCCAGTTCCACCGCCGCCTGGGCCTCGTAGTTGATCTCCTGGCGCACCCCGGCCAGCGCGGCGACAGCATCAAAGAGCCGCCCCATGCTGGAGGTGGGGACGACGTTCAGCCCTTGGACCAGTTGCCGCTCCAAGACGGCCCGTTCGGCCTCCGTCGCGGCGGCCACGGGCGGCAGGCCCTCGTCCCAGGAGACCCCCGCCGCCCAGAGGTGGGCCAGGGCCGTCCGGTAGGGCCGCCGGATCGCCGCGTCGCCTCCGGGAAGGGGGATGTAGCGGAGGTGGGCCACCCGCCGGAAGGACGCGTAGTCCGCAATCAGAAACTCCCCACCCCAGATGGCCCCATCCGTCCCGTAGCCGGTGCCGTCAAAGGCCACGCCGATGACCGGACGGTCGCCCGCCAGTCCGTTCTCCGCCATGCACGCGGCGATATGGGCGTGGTGGTGCTGGACGGGGACGAGGGGCAGACGGCCTGCCCGTTCCCGCGCGTAGCGGGTGGAGAGGTAGGCCGGGTGCAGGTCATGGGCCACGACCTCCGGCTCCACCCGGAAGGTCCGCTTCAACTGCTCCACCATGTCCTCAAAGAAGCGCAGCGTCTCGTAGTTCTCCATATCGCCGATGTGCTGGCTGAGGAAGGCATACTGCTCGCGGGTCAGGCAGAAGGTGTTCTTCAGTTCGGCCCCCACCGCCAGGACAGGCCGGACGGAGAAGGGCAGGTGGACGGGGTACGGCGCGTAGCCGCGCGAGCGCCGGATGGGGAGTTCGGCCCCCCGAAAGATGCGGGTGACGCTATCGTCGCAGCGGGCGTGAATCTCCCGGTCGTGGAGGAGGAACGCATCCGCCAGTGCGGCCAGCTGCTCCAGCGCCTCCTCGTTCCGGGTGACAATGGGCTCCTCGGAGTAGTTGCCGGAGGTCATCACCAGCGCGAGGGGGAAGCCCTCCGCCGGTTCCAGGAGCAGGTAGTGGAGGGGGGTGTAGGGGAGCATGACGCCCAGGTAGCGGTTGCCCGGCGCCACCAGCGGGGAGATGGGGGCATCCGCCCGGCGGCGCAGGAGGACGATGGGCCGCTGACGGGAGGTCAGCAGGGCCCGCTCTGCCTCGTTTACCTCGCAGTACCGCTCCACCGTCGGGAGGTCAAAGGACATAATGGCGAAGGGTTTGTCCACCCGTCCCTTGCGCTCCCGCAGGCGGGCCACCGGCGCGTCGGTGGTGGCGTCGCAGGCCAGGTGGAATCCCCCCAGTCCTTTGACGGCGACAATCCGGCCCTCCCGAATCGCCGCACGCGCGGCCTGCAGGGCCTCCTCGCCGTAGAGGGGTGGGGCATCCGGCGCGGCCCGGAACTCCAGCCGTGGCCCGCAGACCGGGCATGCGTTGGGCTGGGCGTGGAAACGGCGGTTGGCCGGGTCGTCGTACTCTGCCTGGCAATCCGGGCACATCACGAAGGGAGCCATCGTCGTGTTGGGCCGGTCGTAGGGGATGTCCCGGATAATGGTGAAGCGGGGGCCGCAGTTGGTGCAGTTGATGAAGGGGTAGCGGTAGCGCCGGTCGCGGGGGTCAAAAAGTTCCCGCAGGCAGTCGTCGCAGATGGCGACATCCGGCGAGATGGGGACGAATTCCCCCGGCCGGGCCTCGGAGTGGAGGATGCGGAAAGGCCTCACCCCCACCCCCCCCCCCCCCTCCCCCTCTCCCGTGTGATGGGAGAGGGGAAGGGGGGTGACGGTGATGCGCTCAATGCGGGCCAGAGGTGGGGCCTCTGTCCGCAGGCGGGCGATGAATTCGTCCAGGACGGCCTCCGGGCCCACCGCTTCTATCTCCACCCCGGAGGAACTGTTGAGCACCCAGCCGGAAAGGCCCAGGCGGGTCGCCAGGTTGTAGACGAAGGGGCGAAAGCCCACCCCTTGGACGATGCCGGTAATGTGGATGCGGCGGGAGACGAGGGGGCTGTTAGCGGCGCCGTCCATTCTGGGCCACCTTTCCCAGGGCCAGGAGGGCCGCCAGCGCGGCGGCCACCAGGCCGGGGTTTGTCTTCAGAAACGAGGCCGCGCCTCTCAGGGGAGCAGGGACGGCCGCCGGGAGAGCAGGCGATGGCGTCGGTGGGGGCGTGGGGGTCGCCGTCGGCGAAGGGGTGGGCGTCGCGGTGGGCGTGGGAGTCGGCGTGGCGGTGGGGGTCGGCGTCGCCGTCGGCGACGGCGTGGGTGTGGGGGACGGCGTAGGGGTCGTCGTTGGCGTTGGCGGGAGGGGCGAAGGTATCGGCGATGGCAGCGGTGAAGGGGACGGTAAGGCCGCAGGCATCACCGCCGGAGATGCCCCAACCCGGTACGCCTCCGCCAGTTCGCGGGTCAGGTTCAGGTAGAGTTCTCCGTACCCCATGCTGGGCTCAATCTGCGTCCCCTCCATCCATTCGTTGAAACTGGTGACGATGACCCAGTCGGCCCCGCTCTGGGTCGCGCCCTGCCAGCAGCGGCGATAGTACTCCCCACCGGCCCGGTCGCGGACGAAGGCGTCGGCGCGGCCGGTGGCCCGGTCGTCGTATCCGGGCATGACCGTTGCCACCCAGAACTTCTCCGCACCGTTCCGGGCGCTCCAATCCCGCACCCGTCGGCCCCAGCGGGTCAGCACCCCCTCCGGCGCCGGGTCCCAGGCGACGCTGTAAAGATGGTTGCCGTCAAACACCCGCAGGTAGTCCAGGTTCGTCCCTTCGGCAATCCAAATGGTCTCCCGGTTGGGGTCCACCTCCTGCCGGATGGCCTGCCAGGTCTCCACAGAGTACCGCTCCTGTCGCCAGAAGAAGATGACGGGACGCCCGCCCACCCGCAGGTAGGCAGGATGGGCCGCGTGGACCGTCCGCAGATGCCGGAGCGCGGCGACCACGTCGCCGGTGGAGTGGATGAAAGGACTGGTCAGTTCCAGGTCCACGGCGGCGGCGAGGCCATGTCGGGCCGCGATGTCCAGGAGCAGCGCAAAATTGGTCTCCGTCTGGTTGTTGGCGATCCAGGGGCCGTACCAGGACTGGACGAGAGCATCAATCCCGGCCTGACGGGCCCAGAGGACGTGCCGCTCTATGGTCGCCGGGTCGGCGGAGACATACCGCTGGGTCGGGTAGTCGGAGAGAGACCGTTCCCAGGTCGTCATGTCGTACCAGGCGTAGTAGAAAGCCAGAACCAGGCGCTCCCCGGAGGCGTGGAGGGTGGGCGCGCCGAGTCCGATGAGCACCAGTCCCAGAAGAAATCCATATCCGCATTTCCGAAACATCGTGGGATGCATTCTACCATACAACGCCGAAGATTGGAAGTCCATTTGGCCTCCGGCCTGACTTGTGGTACAATCGTTCCCGTGATTCCCGATTTCCACACCCATACTCATTTCTCCTTTGATAGCCAGGCCCTGCCGGAAGAGGTCTGCCGGGCCGCCGTGGCCCGGGGGATGCCGGAGGTCGCCCTCACCGACCACATGGACCTGAACCCGCTGGACGGGGGCTACGGCTACTTCCGGCCGGAGGCGCACTGGCAGGGCCTGCAGGACTGTCGGGCCCAGCTGGACGGCCGCGTGCGCGTCCACATCGGGCTGGAGTGCGGCGAACCCCACCTCTTCCGGGAGGGGTTGAGCGGCATCCTGGCCGCCCACGAGTACGACGTGGTCCTGGGCTCCATCCACTGGGTGGGGCACCGTCCCGTGGAGACGGCCGAGTTTTTTGACGGCCTGGACTTCCAGGAAGGGATTGAGCTCTATCTGGAGGAACTGGCCTGCCTGGCCGAGGAGGGTGATTACGACATCCTGGCCCATCCGGACATCATTCGGCGGGCGGTTTTTCACCGATTCGGCCGAACGGACCTGGATTGGACTCCCTACGAGGCCCCGATGCGGCGGGTTCTGCGGGTGGTGGCCGGACGGGGGAAGGCGCTGGAAGTGAATACGTCCTACCGGCGGCGCGGCATGGGGCCGCCCGGGCCGTCTATCCAGGTCCTGCGCTGGTTTCGGGAGGAGGGGGGCCGGTGGGTTACCCTGGGCTCCGATGCCCATCGCCCGGAGGATGTGGGCGCGGATTTCGGGGAGGCGCTGGATATGGTTCGGGCGGCCGGGTTTGAGGGGGTCGCCGTCTTCCGCCAGCGAAGGCCGTACCGGGTTCCGATTTGATTCCGGCATCCGGGCACAAAACTTCGTTGGAAATCAGACGCGGATGAACGCGGGCAGTGGCCCAGAGAATCCGTTCGGTGTTCAACAGGCGGACGCCATCGCCGACGCTGCCCATCTGACGCCCAATCAGGCGGAAAGCGTGTCTGAAAAGTCCTGTGCGCCCAAAGTATACCCGAAGGTCAACCTATAGCAACTTTTCAGACTATCTCTTGGATTTCAGGAGGTAGATTGAGCCCTCTTCTGGATGTCCGGGACCTCACCGTGCGCTTCTACACGCTGGACGGCGTTGTCCACGCCGTCAACGGCATCTCCTACACCCTGGACGAGGGGGAAACACTGGGGATTGTCGGCGAGAGCGGGTGTGGCAAGAGCGTCAGCGTCCTGGCCCTGATGCGGCTGATCCAGGAGCCGCCGGGCCGGATTGAATCCGGGCAGGCCCTCTATCGGGGCGAGGACCTGCTCCGACTGACCGAGGAGCAGATGGAGCAGGTGCGCGGGAAGGAAATCGCGATGGTCTTCCAGGACCCGATGACGGCCTTCAACCCCGTCCTGACCATCGGCCGCCAGATTGCCGAGACGCTGGTCACCCATATGGGGATGTCCTGGCGGGAGGCCTACTCCCGGGCAGCGGAACTGTTGACGATGGTGGGTATCCCCCAGGCGGCGGAGCGTTGCAGGGACTATCCCCATCAGTTCTCCGGCGGCATGCGCCAGCGGGCGATGATTGCGATGGCCCTGGCCTGCAACCCCAGCATCCTCATCGCCGACGAACCCACCACCGCGCTGGACGTCACCATCCAGGCGCAGATTATAGACCTGGTCAAGCGGCTGCGGGACCAACTGGGGATGGCCGTCATCTGGATCACCCACGACCTGGGCATCATCGCCGGTCTGGCGGAGCGGGTGCTGGTGATGTACGCGGGCTTTATTGTGGAGAAAGGGCGGGTGGACGACATCTATAGCACCCCGCGCCATCCGTACACGCTGGCGCTCTTGCGTTCCCTTCCCCGGGTGGACCGCTCCAGCGGGGACCGGCTGGCGACCATTGGTGGGTTGCCGCCGGACCTGCTCCGCCTGCCCGAGGGTTGTCCCTTTGCCCCCCGGTGCGCGTTGGTGCAGGAACGCTGTCGGTATGAGCGTCCGGTTCTGCGCCCCGTCGGCCCCGACCACGAGGCGGCCTGCTGGATAGACCTTTAGCGGATACGGATGAGCGCGGATGAACGCGGATAACGTGCTGGTCCGAGTGGAAAACCTGAAGAAGCACTTCCCCATCACCCGGGGCATCCTCGTCCAGCGCCAGGTGGGGGCGGTGCAGGCGGTGGACGGCATCACCTTTGACATCTACCGGGGGGAAACCCTGGGGCTGGTGGGGGAGAGCGGTTGCGGCAAGACGACCGCCGGGCGGACCATTCTGCTCCTGTATCCCCCGACCGCCGGGCGGGTGATTTTTGACGGGACCGACCTGACGGCGCTCAAAGGCGAGGCCCTGCGCCGGATGCGTCGCCGGATGCAGATGGTCTTCCAGGACCCCTTCGCCTCGCTGAACCCCCGGATGACCATTGCCCGCATCATCGGCGAGCCCATCCGGGTCCACAAATTAGTCTCCAATCGCAAGGAAGAGATAGAGCGGGTCCAGGAACTGCTCCGGCTGGTGCAACTGAACCCCCGCTTCGTCAACCGCTACCCGCACGAATTCTCCGGCGGTCAACGGCAGCGCATCGGTATCGCCCGCGCGCTGGCCTCTAATCCGGAATTCATCGTCTGCGATGAGCCTATCTCGGCGCTGGATGTCTCCATTCAGGCCCAGATTGTGAACCTGCTGGAGGACCTGCAGGACCAGTTGGGGCTGACCTACCTTTTTATTGCCCACGACCTGAGCATGGTCCGCCACATCTGCGACCGGGTGGCGGTGATGTATTTGGGTCGGATTGTGGAACTGGCCCCGAAAGACGAACTCTACGACCATCCGCTCCACCCGTACACCCAGGCGTTGCTCTCGGCGGTGCCGGTGCCGGACCCGGCGGTGGAGCGGCGCCGTCGGCGCATCATTCTGGAGGGGGACGTCCCCAGCCCGGTCAACCCGCCCCCGGGCTGCCGGTTTCGTACCCGCTGCCCGCTGGCCGCGCAGTGCCCGGATGAGGAGCCGGTCTGGCGGGACGTGGGGGGTGGGCACTGGGTGGCCTGCCATCAGGTGTGACGGGATATGGCGGCGG
>JACIWQ010000260.1 GCA_014360895.1 Thermoflexales bacterium
TGCAGGCCATCGCAGAGGGCCGCCGCCCGCCCCATCGGGTGCTGCGCGGCGAGCCACCCGACCTGGACGCCATCCCCTTCAGCGACCGGGACCTCTTCCTGGACGAATGGAAGAAATGGGGCTACGACCTGGATTCCCCGGAGGTCCCGTTCGTGGAGGAACTTCCCCCGCCGTTTGCCACCATCATCGCCGGGCGGGGCTGCATCTACAACTGCACCTTCTGCAAGCCTGGCGAGGACTACCTCTTCGGCAAACGGGTCCGCCGTCGGAGTGTGGATAACGTCCTGGCGGAACTGCGCTATCTGGTGGACCGCTACCATCTGGCCTCTTTTATGTTCCACGACGACTGTCTGACCGAAGACCGGGAATGGGTGATGGAGTTCACCGACCGGTACATTGCCGAGGGCTTCAATCTCCCCTTCTTCTGCCAGACCCGGGCCGACATTGTGGTGAAGCACGAGGACATGGTGGAGCGGATGGTGCGGGCGGGCCTGCGGGGGTACTTCATCGGGTTTGAGAGCGGCAGCGACCGGGTGCTCAAGTTCATCCGCAAGGGCACCACGGTGGCCCAGAACCTGGAAGCGGCCCGTATCTGCAAGAAGTACGGCATCGCCGTCTGGGCCAACTACATGATGGGCCTGCCCACCGAGACGAAGGAAGAGGTCATGGAGACGGTGCGGATGATGAAGGAGATAGACCCGGATTACTACAGTCCGGCCTTTTTCACGCCGCATCCCGGGACCGACCTCTACGACTTTGTGGTGGAGCACGACCTGAGCCGCATTACCGACTACGACTCCTATCGTCGGAACCCCACGGAGCCGAAGATTCGGGGGCAGGACTATGAGTTTCTGCGATGGGCGATGGCGGAGAGCCAGCGGCGCAAGCCCATCAACGCGCTGCGGCGCTGGGGCCGGCGGCAGTGGCGGCGCCTCCGCCGCCTGACTCCGGCGAAAGTGATGCGGCGTCTGGGGCTAATCCGGCCTGCTCCCTCATCGGCCTGAAGGTTCTCCGGTTCGTTCGCGAAGG
>JACIWQ010000261.1 GCA_014360895.1 Thermoflexales bacterium
TTCCGGGCATCGGACACCACCCCGCTTTGCCTCGGCGCGAGCGCCTGCTTCGCCACGCTCGCAGTGACAACTTCGGCGCGTGGCGCTCCGTGGCGGACTGCGAGCCCCTCTACAGGGATTTCATCACCACCGGCAGATACGCCCGCCACGGGCGGACCTCGGCCCAGGCCGCCCGCTCCCACTGGCCCCCGACTCCGTCCGCCAGAAACGCCACCACATACCCCATTCCCACCGGCGGCGTGAACGGCCGGGTCAGGGCGACCGCGCCGCCTGCAGGGAGCGGGCCGGACCACGTCCAGGTACCAGGCATCCCCGAACTGCCTGACGCCCTCCAGAAGAGAGTGCCCGTGACTTCCGCCGTCGCCGGGAGCGCGTCGGCGGGGCCGGCGTTCTCCAGGTGCAGAGTGCAGGTCACCGCCGCCCCGGGCTCCGCCGGCGAGGGGGTGCATCCCAGCGCCGAGGGCCCCAGGTCCGGCGCGCCGGCCCGCACCCAGGCCGTCCGGGAGAAGACAATGCCCTGTTCCACCAGCGCGATACGCGCGGTGTGCGGGACGACCGTCCCCGGCAGGAGTCCCTCCGCCAGGGTCACCGGAAGGGTGAAGGTCAGCGCCCCGCCGGGGGGCAGGACCCCCGTCCAGGCCAGCGTCGGAGCCGTTCCCAGTTCGGCCGGGAAGGTCGTGGAGACGGCCGTGGTGGCCGGCGCGGGGCCGTCGTTGACCAGATGGAGGGTGTAGGTGACGGTCGCGCCAGGAGCCGCCGCGCCCCGGTCCGCCCGGAAGTACGACCCGCCCAGCCAGGAGAGGTACCCCACGGCCTGCCGCAACACTTCGGGGCGGGCCTCTTCGGGTAGAGCCTCCCAGGGAAAGGAGAAGAAGACCGTCGCGCGGCGCCCCTCGCGGCGGGCCAGAGCGATGGCGTGCCGGTTCCCGTCCCGCAGGAGGGCCGCCGTGCCCGGGGAGGGGACCAGCCCGTCGGACCAGTTGCGGAAGGGGTAGGTGAGGGGCCAGGTGCAGGTGGTGTTGGGGGG
>JACIWQ010000262.1 GCA_014360895.1 Thermoflexales bacterium
TTTCCCCTCGCGGCGCCTTCACCGCCCCCGCTCCCCACTACCTCTCCGCGACAATGACCGCCGGCACCGATACCCCGGAATCTATCTCCACCGTCACCCCGTCCGCCCGGAAGTACATGCCGGTGGATTGTCCTCCGTCCAGGTTGAGCGCCACGTCCACGTCCAGGTCCGAACCCAGCAGCCAGCGGGCCAGCGCGTGGAGCGAGAAGAGGCCATCCTGCGCGATGATGAACAAAACCCGTCCCTCGCGGTCCTGCGCCACCACGGTCCGGCGCGCCGTGCGGCCGTCGTCCGCATCGGGGGGAAACCCCAGGACTCCCCCCGGTCGGACCAGTACCGGGAAGGACTGCACAGCTTCCACCAGAACCTCCGTAGGGTCGTAGGGGCGGGCCACCAGCCAGCGGACCTCCACCCGATTGCCCGGGAGAACGGCGAACATCCCCCCGAAGCCCGCATACGAGGTCCCGTAGGCCCGTCCACTACTGACCAACAGGCCGGTGGCGAGATACTCCGGCGTGAAGTACCCCCCATTCACCACCAGCAGCGGCGACTCTCCGGCCGCCCTCAGCCGGGAAACCCACTCCGACACCCGCCGCCCCTCACCAGGCGTATAGAGGACGCGGAAGCGGACCCGCGCCGGGTCCAGCCGCACCAGCGTTACCCGCTCCACCCCTTCCCCCGTCAGCGTCACCCGCATCCGGCGGATTTCCGCCCCGTCCCCTGCCTCCAGCCAGCCCGTGTCGGACGGCTCGGGGGTGGGAGACGGCAACGGGGTCGGAGTCGCCGTCGGGGTCGGTGTAGGGGTCGGCGCGGGGAGAAGCCCGCAGGCCAGAGAGAGAAACAAGAGCAATGGGACTACCCAGATGATTATGCGATGTGGCATTTCATTGCACCTTTTCGCCATCCCGAAGTTGCCGGGATAGCAGTATGCCGCAAAAACGGGTTTCGGTCAAGCGAGTGCTGAGTCTCGTAAAATCGTACCGGGTGAAAGTCCTGAAAAGTCGTGCCGCTTTTCCCCTCA
>JACIWQ010000027.1 GCA_014360895.1 Thermoflexales bacterium
AGTTCGTTGGCCCGGTCTATCAATTCGTCGTACTGGGGATTGCAGTAGTAGCCCAGGTTGAAGAGCGTCTCCTCCTCGCAGTGGAACATGCTGTAGAGGAAACTGTAGGGGGAGACGTAGTCGGGCCACCAGTACATCACGAAGATGTCCTGGGCCTGCATTGGGTCGGATTTGCCCAGGTCCCACTGGGCCTCCCAGGCCATCCCGCGCACCTCCAGGTCAATCCCCAGTTTGGCCAGTTCGGCTTTCCAGACCTCGCCGACCTGCCGCTCGTCCAGGTCCCCCGCAACGTGGGTCATCACCAGTTTGAAGCCGCCGTTGGGGTACCCGGCCTGAGCCAGCAGTTCCCGGGCCTTATCCAGGTCGTAGGTGTACTGGAAGAGTTTGTCGCTGTGGCCCCACATCCCCAGGGGCACCGGACCGTGGGACTGGACAGCATAGCCGGAAACCACCGTCTGGATGAACCGGTCGTAGGGGAACGCATAGGAGATGGCCTGCCGGACCAGTTTGTTATCCAGCGGGGGCTTGCGGACGTTCAACAGGCCCACCAGGTTCTGGAACGCGGGGTTGGTGTAGACGACGACATCGGGGCGGGCATCCAGCGCGGCCAGGTTCTCCCGGGGGAGGTCGTAGGTCACGTCGGCGGTCCCGGCCTCTATCATCTGCTGCCGGACCGTCGGGTCCTCCACAATCTCAAAGACGACCTTGTTGAACTGGCCCGGCTTCCAGCTGCCCCAGTAGTCATCAAAGCGGGTGATGACCAGCCGGCGGCCCCGTTCGTAACTCTCTATGGTGTACGGGCCGCTCCCGCAGTCGTGGCCCTCGTTGAACCACTCGCTGGCCTTCTCCCCCTGGGCTTCCACGCAAGCGGGACTGAAAATCCAGGAGCCGTAACCGGAGGCGGCAATCAGGTCCAGAGGGGCGGAGTACTTGAGTTTGAAGCGGACGGTGTAGTCGTCCACCGCCGTGATTTCCTCCACCGGGTCCCAAATGTAGGACGCCCCCATGCCCAGGT
Organism: Thermoflexales bacterium; assembly: GCA_014360895.1. Classification (GTDB taxonomy): domain Bacteria; phylum Chloroflexota; class Anaerolineae; order B4-G1; family DUEL01; genus SpSt-77. The sequence continues at coordinate 1,016 of JACIWQ010000027.1, forward strand.
TGATGGTGCGCTCAATGGAGTACTTGACGGCCTGGGCGTTCAGATTGGTGCCGTCGTGGAACTTCACCCCTTTGCGCAGGTAGAAGGTCCACTCGGTGGCATCCGCGTTGGATTCCCACCGCTCGGCCAGGCCGGGCCGGAGCAATTGGGGATGCATCGGCGGGTTGTACCAGACAAGGGTCTCGTAGAGGTTGGAGACGACTGCCGAGTCGTTGGAGTAACTGATGCTGGGGTCAATATCCGGGAAGGAGGTGGGGTGGGCATAGACGGCCACGTTCTCCTTCGGTGGGGCCGGAGTCTCCCCTGCGGCCGGCGTGGGCGTAGACGGGCGACAGCCGGTCAGGAAAAGGGTCAGGATAACGACCATCAGGGGAGCCAGGGTGTAGAGCCATCGTTGAGTGCGCATGTCTCCTCCCTTTTACTAAAAACGTGGAAAGGGTACAATTGGGGCGGTGGGTAAACTGCGCGGTCGGGGAGCCACTGCCCTTCTTCCGTGCAGGAAGCCGGTGCGCTGGGCGTTGCTGGCATTATAAGACGTTCCGGCGGATGTGTCAAACCATCCTGGAAAGGGGGAAACTACATCAACCTTTCCCCGTCCAGCCACAGTTCCGCCTGGGGGATGACGAAATCTTCGTGGAAATCGGCCGTCACCGTCCCGCCCATATGGGCGTTGTCGCCGATGGCGATGTGGACTGTCCCCCGAATCTTTTCTGCCTCCAGGATGTTATCCGGCCGACGGGCGTTCGGGTTGGTCCCCACGCCCAGTTCCGCCAGGTTGCGCCGGGCCAGATAGAGGGGCGCATCGTCGCCGGGGCGCAGGAACCGGCGCAGTTCCTCCCCTGCCATACCACCCCCCACGATCTCCACCGCCTGCCCGGCGCGGAACACCAGGCGCATCTCCTCGGTCAGGCCGGGGTGCCATCCGGCCTGGACGACCAGGACCCCCTCCGCCGTCCCCTCCACGGGAGCAATGTAGGCCTCCCCCGCCGGAAGATTGCCCCACTCTCCCTTCTGCAGGTAGAGACCGGTATCGGCCATCCCGGCGCGTCCGGCCAGGGAGAAGCGCACGTCCGTGCCAGCGGGGGAACGGACACGCGCTTCCCGGGCATCGGTGAGCCGCCGGGCAGTGGCCTCGGCCTCCGCGGCTACCTGATGGTAGTCCACCGCCATCGGGCCATCGGGGTAGAACATTTCGGCCATAAAGCCGGGCATACTGGCCAGCCGGGCTCCGGCCTGTGTGGCGGCCTCCCGCGCGTCGGTGTGGGAGAGGGAATAGGTCGTCAGGGCAATGACCACATCGGCCTGCAAGAGGCGCGCGGCCAGGTCCGCCGGGGGCTCCGCCCCGTGGCTCCCCGTGGCCGGGTAGACGACGAAGTCCACCGCTTCCCCAGGCCGCAACCGGCGCGCGACCTCCGCCACCTGCCGCGCCAGCACGCTCCGCTCCAGCATCGCCCTCAGCGCGGGGATGGGCATCCCGGCCCAGTCCTCCGGTCGGGGAACGTCGGTGACCACCAGCAACCGCTCGCCCGGATGCCAGCCCATGTTGACTTCCAGCATGGTGCGGACTCCAGCGGTGATTTTCTCCTCATCGGCCCATGCCATGTTTCGCCTCCTGAAGCCATTACATCCGGGGGGAGCGACAGCGGCCTTTGCGCCGCCAACTCCCATCCTCAATACCCCGGCACGCCCATCTCCCGGCAGAGGGCCACCAGGTCGGGGTGGACGTACCGGCCCTCTTCCTCAATCGGCACCCCGTCCAGATAGACGGTGGGGTTCAGCACCACTCCATCCGTGTGGGATGGCGCGCCCCAGTCGCTGGGGCCGATGCCGAATTGCATACAGCCAAAGATGCGCTCGTCCTCCAGAATCCGGCCGCTGGGCCGGGTGACGCCCGGATTGAAGCCGTAGCAGGCGTGGTCCATCTGGAACATCGCCGGATGCCCAAAGGATTCCAGCCACCGCCGGAAGACCTGCGCCTCATGCCCACCCTCTATGGAGACGACGCGCCCGTTCTCAATCGTCAGTCGCACCGGTTGGTGCAGGACGCCCAGTTCGGCCGGGGGCCAGAGCGCGCCGTCAAAGACCAGCACGCCCTCAAAACTCTCCCGAATCGCCATGAAGCCGGATTGTCCCCCCAGCATCTGGGGATAACCACCGGACTCCGGCGGCGGTTCCCAGAACGGGTCCCCGGCCTTGTCCACCCGCATAGTCAGGTCGGTGCCGGAGGGGGCCGTGACCCGGACGACATCGGCGGCCTGGGATAGACGGTAGAGCTGGTCGGCCATCTCCCGGAGGGGCCGATAGGGCACCTGCCCGACTGTCCGCACCATCATATCGGCGTCCATTCCGGTCAGGCAGACGTAGATGCATCCGGCGGCAACGGCGGCGTGGTAGGCCGGACTGTAGAGGTGATAGGCGACGGCGAAGTCTGTCCAGACGTCCGCCCGGGGGAGCCCGGCGGCGACGGGAGCCGGGGGGTCCATACAGGGCTGCGGGTTGGCCGGATACCGGAAAACGGAGGGGATGCCGCCGACCGCGTAGACGGCCCGGGCGGTCGCCTCCACGGCCCGGAGGTCGGAGAGGGTGTCGGCGGTGATGGCGACCTGCTGGCCCGGCCGGATGGGGCGCATCTCGGTGACCAATCGGTGGGCGGCGGCGGCCAGTTCAAAACTGTAGAATTCGGGGCGCGGTTCGGTGCCGTAGGCCAGAATCATCGGCGGTCACCTCAGGCCATTAATTTCTCAATGGGCACGTAGTCTATCTCAAAGCCGAAGTAACGCGGGCCGGCGGCGGCCAGTCCCCGTTCACTGCGGAACGCCTCCAGCCCTTTCACCCCCACCACCGCCACCCGCATCCCGGCATCCAGGTCGGTGTTGGTGATGCCCTCGCCCGTCTCCCGGTCCACCACCACGATGAGGTCAGGGCTGCAGACGAAGGGTTGGCCGTCCCGCCAGGAGACGTGGTTCTCGTTCTTGAACCAGATGTCCATCGTGTGTCCGGCGTAGTCGCCGGTGCCCTGGATATGGGAGGTGCCGAACATGTAGCCTTCCCGGTCCTCCCAGTCCTTTCCGGTGACCACGCCCTCAAAGAGGAGCCAGCCGCCGGTGAAGCGCACCGCCGCCTGGACGGGGTCCTCGCCGGCCTCCCGCGCCACCCGGATGGCCCGCCCCAGTTCCAGACAACGGGTCAGGGTTCCCGGGACGATGATTTCCTTCATCTCCCGACCGGGGAGCAGGGTGGCCGCGATGTTGCAGGTGCCGAACGCGGCGACGGCCAGCATCTTGCCGATGCGCTCCAGCATATAAGGGTTGCAGGTCTCTTTGACGATGGCGACGTTCCCCCATTTATCCACGCTGGCGAAGGGCCAACTGTTCTTGCCGTAGAGGTACGGCGTCCCCTGCATCTCCTCCGGGATCGCCCGACCCGCGTAGTCTCCGTCCACGACGGGGATGCCCAGGCGGGCGCCGGCGACCAGCGGGGCGGGGGTGTTCCCGGCGCCCAGTTCGGAGGGAACAATCGCGCCGATCTGGACTCCGGCATAGGCCGCCAGTTCCCGGATGGCCATCTCCATTGCCTGGTCGCCGTAACGGTCGGTCAGGCCCAGGCGGCGGATGAGTGCTTTGGTCTCCTCGGAGACGGGCGCAATGGAACCCATTCCATACGCTGTGCAGGTCCAGGCATCATCGGGGATTTCCGAGGGGTCCACCCACTCCAGTTTCAGCCCGTCCTCCAGGGCCTTCTCCAGCACCCGACGGCCCCACTGCGGGCCTCCTCCCCCGCCGGTGCCCATCCACAGGCAACCGCGCAGGAAGTCCTCACAGTCCTGACGGTTATACAGACCTCTCTGTGACATCGTTGCCTCCTTCGTAGATAGCGAGCCATTCACGATTCACGAATCACGTTTCACGGTTCACGAATCACGAATCACGATTCACGATATAACCTCCGCCACCATCCGGGCAATCTGCTCGGGGTGCTCCGCCACGCGGACCCCGGCGGCCTCCAGCGCGGCGATTTTCTCCGCCGCCGTCCCGGTACCGCCCTCAATGATGGCCCCGGCGTGGCCCATGCGCTTCCCCGGCGGCGCGGTCCGACCGGCGATGAAGGCGACCACCGGCTTGGTCATCCGCTCGGCGATGAAGCGGGCGGCCACCTCCTCGTCGTTGCCGCCGATTTCGCCGATGAGCACTACCGCTTTCGTCTCCGGGTCCGCCTCAAAGAGGGCCAGGACGTCCACAAAACGGGTGCCGATAATGGGGTCGCCGCCGATGCCGACGCAGGTCGTCTGCCCGATGCCCAGCGCGGTGAGTGCGTAGACGACCTCGTAGGTGAGGGTGCCGGAGCGGGAGACGACGCCCACCGGCCCCGGCATGGCGATGTGGCCGGGCATAATGCCCACTTTGGCCTGCCCGGGGGTGAGCAGACCCGGACAGTTGGGCCCCACCAGCTGCACGCCCTTCATATCCAGGTACGCCTTGACCCGAATCATCTCGTTGACCGGGATGCCCTCGGTGATGCAGACGACCAGGCCGAGCCCGGCGTCCGCCGCCTCTATGATGGCGTCCGGCGCGAAGGGGGCCGGGACGTAGATGACGGATGTGTTGGCGCCGGTGGCCTCTACGGCCTCCCGGACGGTGTCAAAGACGGGGACGCGGCCGTCGCAGGCGAACTGTCCGCCCTTGCCCGGGGTGACGCCCGCGACGACGTTCGTGCCATAATCCAGCGTCTGTCGGGTGTGAAATTCGCCCTCGCGCCCGGTCACACCCTGCACGACCAGGCGGGTGGTTTGATCTACCAGAATGGACATGGTGCCTCCGATGGGGTGAAAAGTGAAAAGTGAAAAGTGAAACGTGAAAAGTGAAACGTGAAAAGTGAAACGTGAAAAGGGAAACGTGGGGTCAGTGGGTGCGGGCGGCGGCGACGGCTTTCTGCGCGGCCTCCGCCAGGGTGGTGGCGGTGATGATGCCGTAGCCGGAACTCTCCAGAATCTGCCGCCCCTCCGCCTCGTTGGTTCCCACCAGACGGGCCACGATGGGGAGATTGGGCCGGACTTCATCCAGAACGGAGACGATGCCCCGGGCAACCTCGTCGCAGCGGGTGATGCCGCCGAAGATGTTGAAGAGGATGGCCTTCACCCGGGGGTCCGCCAGGATGAGCCGCAGCGCGGTCGCCACCCGGTCGGCGCGGGCGCCGCCGCCGATGTCCAGGAAGTTGGCCGGCATCCCGCCGAAGTGCTGGATGATGTCCATCGTCGCCATCGCCAGACCGGCGCCGTTGACCATGCAGCCGATGTCGCCGTCCAATTGGACGAAGGAGAGGCCGGCCTCGCGCGCGGCCCGCTCGGAGGGCGTCTCTTCGTCTATGTCCCGCAATTCGGCCAGGTCGGGATGGCGGAAGAGGCCGTTATCATCCAGGACGATTTTGGCGTCCAGCGCCAGCAGGGTCCCCTCCGGGGTGATGACCAGGGGATTAATCTCCGCCAGCGACGCGTCGCACTCCACGAAGGAGCGATAGAGCCCTTGGGCGATGCGGCCAAAGTCCCGGTGCAGCGCCGGGGGCAGGCCGATGCCCTTGGCCAGCCAGAGAGTCTGATAGCCCCGCAGGCCGACGAAGGGGTCTATGTGCACCTTCTTGATGGCTTCCGGGTGGGTGCGGGCGACCTCTTCTATCTCCACGCCGCCCTCGGAAGACGCCATCATCACCGGACGGGCCGCCGCCCGGTCCACCACGATGCCCAGGTAGATTTCCTGCTGGATGTCTGCCGCGCGGGCCACCAGCACTTTGCGGACCGGCAGGCCTTTAATCTGGAGGGCGAGGATGCGAGCGGCGACCTCCTCCGCCTCCTGAGGGGTGCGGGCCAGTTTGATGCCGCCGGCCTTGCCTCGCCCGCCCACCAGGACCTGAGCTTTGACGACGACGGGGCAGCCCATCTGTTCCGCCAGGGAACGCACTTCCTGAGGGGTGCTTGCTACCTCCCCCTCCTGGACGGGGATGCCGTACCGGGCAAAGATACGCTTGGATTGATATTCGTGGAGTTTCACGGGTTTTACCTCCAAACCGGGTCGGGATTTGCCGAGAAGAAAGACGCTGTCATTATACCACACTCAGGGAGTATGCCAACTTTGTGGCGCGTGCCGAGTCTCGTAAAATCGTATCGGGTGAAAGTCCTGAACAGTTTCTCCCCCTTCTCCTCCCCGTTTCGGGGAGGAGAAGGGGGCCGGGGGGAGGAGGAGGGGACCACGCGCTGCCCGAAAGCGGCGTTATCCGGTACGATTTTGTGAGACTTTAAACCGGTACGACTTTATAGGATTCAACAACGCGTTTGACGCTTTGTAGACCGCTGTAGTAAAATCTTAGCCGTCTGAAATCCAGAGGAATATGGGGAGGGAGGATGAAAACTTGGCCCCGAGTGGTTTCGGTGTTGGTCAGCCTGGCGTTGCCGGTGGTGGTGCTGGCGGTCGCGCTGCGCGTCGTTACGGCCCCCTGGTTGGTGCGGTGGGAGTACGGGAAGCCGGATTTCCCCCCTGACCCCTATGGCCTGACCACCAAAGAGCGCATCCGGCTGGCAGAGGTCTGCGTGGAGTACCTGGCGACGGGCGCCGGGATAGAGTTGCTGGCGGACCTGGAACTGGAGGGGCGTCCGGCCTTCAACGAGCGGGAACTGGCGCATATGGTGGATGTCCAGCGGGTGTTCTGGGCCATTCTGCGGGCCGGGATGGCGGCGGGCGGGGTGGTTCTGGTGGGGATGGCGGGGCTGCTGGCCCGCCGCACGACGAGGCCCCTGGCCGCGAGCGCTTTGCAGGGTGGGGCGGTCCTCACGCTGGTGCTCCTGGTCGTCGTCGCGGCCTTGATGCTGACCTCGTGGGAGGTCTTTTTCACGGGTTTCCACGAACTGTTCTTCCCGCCGGATACCTGGACCTTCCCCACTTCGGATACGCTCATCCGTCTCTATCCGGAGCGGTTCTGGATGGACGTGGGGATAACGATTGTGGGGGTGGTCTTGATTCAGGCCGGGCTGGTGCTGGTAGTGGCGTCTGTCTTGCGGAGACTCAAGCCCGGGCAATAGAGGGTTTACACCACCAGCGTCTCGTACAGTCGCTCCAGGCTGATGTCGGGGCAGACGGTGTGGCGGCACTGGAGGGTGAGGGCGGCGGCGGAGAGGCCCAACCGGACCGCTTCGGAGGGCGGAAGACCTTCCAGCAGGCCGAAGATGACGGCGGCGGTGAGGGCATCCCCCACGCCGGTAGGGTCCACGATGGGGACCGAGATGGCGGGCAGATTACCGCTCTCGTTGAGGGTGGCGTAGCAGAGCCCTTTCTCCGCCAGCGTGATGACGGCCAGTTGGACCCCTTTTGCCACCAGCCGTCGGGCGAGGCGGATGGGGCGGCCGCTGCTCCCACCCACTTCGCCCAGCAGGGCATACGCCTCCTGCAGGTTGGGGGTCACCAGGTGGAGTTGGCCCAGGAACGGTTGCAGGCGGACGGCCAGCGGCGCGGAGGTCGGGTCGGCGCAGACGGGACGACCATATTGGGCCGCCAGGCGGAAGACCATCTCCAGCGCGGCCGGGGAGAGGTTGGCGTCTATGACGACCATTTCCGCTTCCCGGAAGAGCCGTCGTCGGTCGTGGAGGTAGCGCGGAGTGATGGCCTGGATGGCCCCCATGTCGTCCAGCGCGACGATGAGTTGTTTCTCCTGGTCCTGCAGGGCCAGGTAGGTGCCGGTACGGAAGTCCGGGCGGACCAGGACGTGTTCGGTGTTCACCCCGGCCTGACGGGCATGCTCCAGGATGTACCGCCCGGGCCAGTCGTCTCCCAGGGCGGTGATGAGCGCCACGTCCACCCCCAGGCGGGCCAGGTTTTCGGCGATGTTGCGCGCCACCCCGCCAGGACTCTGGCGGATAACGCCGGGATTGGAGGTCCCCATCTGCAGGGGGCCTCCCACCTGTCCCTTCACATCCAGACCCGCCGCACCGATGACCAGAACGTCCATTGGTTCTCCTCCCCCGATTCGGTGAAAGGCTACTTCCCGCAGGCTGGCAGGCTCAGTCTTCCTCGCCGCCGGTCTGCAAGCGCTCCGCCTGCTCCTGAGCGATCAACTCGTCAATGAACGGGTCCAGGTCCCCATCCAGCACGTCGGGAAGCCGGTAGAGGGTGAGGCCGATGCGGTGGTCGGTGACCCGGTTCTGGGGGAAATTGTAGGTGCGGATTTTCTCGCTCCGTTCCCCGGTGCCGACCTGAGCCCGTCGGGTCTCGGCGATTTCCGTCTCCTGCTTCTGGCGTTCCATCTCGTAGAGGCGGGCGCGCAGGACGGCCAGCGCGCGGGCCCGGTTCTGGGTCTGCGACCGCTCCGATTCGCAGGTCACCACCATCCCGGTCGGCTTGTGGATGAGGCGGACGGCGGTGGCGTTCTTCTGCATGTGCTGGCCGCCCGGACCGGAAGAGCGGTACACTTCCATCTCTATGTCGTTGGGGTCAATGTACACTTCCACCTCGTCCGCTTCCGGGAGGACGGCGACGGTGGCGGTGGAGGTGTGGATGCGTCCGGAAGATTCGGTGATGGGCACCCGCTGGACGCGATGGACGCCGCTTTCAAATTTGAGGCGCGAGAAAGCGCCCCGGCCCCGGACCTCAAAGATGACCTCTTTAAAGCCGCCCAGGTCGGTAGGGTGGGCGCTGAGCAACTCCGTCTGCCAGCCACGCCGTTCAGCGTAACGGGTGTACATCCGGTAGAGGTCGCCGGCGAAGAGCCCCGCCTCTTCTCCGCCCGTCCCGGCGCGGATTTCCACAATCACATCCCGCTGGTCGCGGGGGTCCCGAGGGAGGAGCAATTGCCGCAGTTGCGCTTCCAGGTCATCCAGGTGTTCCCGCAGACGGGCCACCTCTGCTTCCGCCAGTTCCCGAAGTTCGGGGTCGCTATCTTCCAGCAGGGATTCCGCCTGCTCCAGTTCCGTCCGGGCCTGGCGGTACTGGCGGTAAAGGGCAACAATCTCTTCCAGTTCGGCGTGTTCGCGCGCCAGTTCGGCCAACCGGTCCGGGTCGCTGACGACCTCCGGGTCGGCCATTCGTTGGGCAATCTCTTCGTATCGGCTCTCAATCCCTTCTAACTTTTCCCACATACTCTGTCCCATCGGGGGAGGTTACCTACAGTTTGTGCTACTGATGGCTATTATAACCGACCCTGGGGATACCGTCAAACATCCGCGGCGGCTTGTCTGATACCCGACTGGGTGTATAATCTGAAGTGCCAGCCAAGTTCCCCCGTTGATTGAGAAAGGAGGATGTCATGGCCGTCATTGAACGCTCTTTCACCGTGGCGGCGCCGCCGGAGAGGGTCTTCGCTTTTTTGACCGACCACGCCAATGATCCCCAATGGCTCCCGGGCCTGGTGGACAGTCGCAACTTCACCGGCGAGGGGACCGAATACCACTGGGAGTGGACGTACCGGATGGCCGGTATTTCCTTTGACGGCACCGGCCATGTGTTGGAGCACGACCCGCCCTACCGCCACGTCGTTCAGACGCGCGGCGGCGTGGTCAGTACCTGGGCCTGGACGCTGGAGCCGGAGGGGACCGGAACGCGCATTTATCTGCGCCTGGAATACACCGTCCCGGTAGCTGTGCTGGGAAAACTGGCCGAAAAACTGCTCCTGGCGCAAAATGAGAAGGCCGCTGATGAGGGAATGGCCAACCTCCAGCGCATCTTCAGTTCATAAGCTCTCATGGAAACCGGAAAACTGATCACCTACCTGGATGAGTACCTGCGGGTACGGGAGATAGAGGACACTTCCCAGAACGGTCTGCAGGTGGAGGCGCCCGCAGAGATGCGCAAAGTGGCCTTCGCTGTGGATGCCTGCCAGGCCGCCGCCGATGGCGCCGTCGCCGCGAAGGCCCAGTTGCTCGTTGTTCATCACGGCCTCTTCTGGGAGAAGCCCCGGCGGCTGGTCGGGCCGCTGTTCCGGCAGGCCCGAACGCTGATCCTGGGCGGCTGCGGCCTCTACGCTGCCCATCTGCCGCTGGACGCGCATCCGGAAGTCGGCAACAACGCGGAACTGGCGCGGCAACTGGGCCTGCGGGATGTTCGCCCTTTTGGCCGTTACCACGGGGTGGAGATTGGCGCGGCGGGCACGCTGGAGCCGCCCCTTCCGATTCCCACGCTCATCGGTCGGCTGATTCAGGTTCTGCGGGTGCCGCCCGTGCGCGTCCTGGCCCACGGGACCCCCGAGGCCCGCCGCGTCGCCGTCATCTCCGGGGACGCCGTCTCTATGTTAGAGCAGGTGGCGGAGGCGGGATTGGATACCTTCATCACCGGCGAGGCCCGCCACGGGGCTTTCCACTCCGTGGCGGAACTGGGGGTGAACGTCCTCTTCGCGGGCCACTACGCCACGGAGGCGGTGGGCCTCCAGGCGTTGGCCCGCCACCTGGAGGAGAAGTTCGGCCTGGAGACGGTCTTCCTGGACCTGCCGACGGGGATGTAGGCCTGGGGGCTGGGGGCGGGCGGCTTTGCCGCCTGCCCCCAGCCTATCTATAAACTTCATCGGAAATAGGACGCGGATGAACGCGGACGAGCGCAGATTTTCCCTTTGAAGAAGATACGTGCTGCGCCACCTGGCGCTATTCCCGATAAAGTCTTATGAAGGCGCCAGGCACGTGGCAGCATAAACTCAGGAGTTGGGTGCGTTAGTCAGATTTGGCCTGGAGAGTAGCGCGTGGGAAAAACATGGTTAAATCTGAAGCGACGTATCTCGCAAGAACTTAATGCTCTTGACAGGGATACTCAAACGATAATTGGCATCTGCCTTGCAGCATTCGTGTTGATTGCAAACTTTTTGTTATTCGTTACATGGAGAGAGACAGGCACAAAACTGCCAGTCATTATGACATTGTGCGTGATTGCAGCAAATGTATGGCTGGGGAGTGTTGGTTTTTATTACTCCTGCGATACCTGGAAGGAAATGCGTGCTTTCCGGCTCAACGCAAAGGAGACAACAGGGAGAGTAGTTAAGGTAGAGTCCAACTGCTGGGACGATATTGGCCTTGTGTACTATCCCATCATTGAATATGAAGCCGAAGGACGCGTTTATGTCCTACGGCATCATCTTTACAGTGCTGTTGTCAATCGCTACAAATTGGGCGACATATATCGCCTGGTTTATTGCCCAGAAAGACCAGGACGGGCAGAATTTTATCCGTATCCCGTGTGGAAGAAGGGCATCAAGTTATTTGTATATGGATTAGCAGGAGTTATGGCTAGCGGTAGTTTGGTTGGACTTTTGTGCTTGTCGATTTTTCCAGGATAGTTGTGCCAGGGGGAGTTGCACCTGACGCCGCTCCGATGCGCTTCGCGGCGCAGGTGAAGCGCCAGTCGTTAGGCAGTTGGCCTTCCAGGATGAGATTGCCACCATGCTTCGCTCGTGGTGAACTTCGCGACTTTGCCGCTCGCAATGACCCTGCAAATGCGTGAGTCCTGAAACTATCGCACGGGGACGCGGATTTCCACGCCCACGGGGTTTCCCGCCTCGTCCAGCACGGAGAGGTACTCGCCGGTCTGGGGGTTCCAGAGGCCGAAGAGGATTTCGTCCCGGCCCGGTTGGGGCGGACCGACGCCGGGCACGATGTGGTCGTCGTTGAGAATGTCGCCGGGTTGCCAGAGGGTGGTGGGGTAGCGGCCCATGGCCGGGGGGCCATCCCCCTGGGCGACGGTCTGCCCGTCCCGCAGGTAGTGCAGGAAGACGGTGTACTCTCCGGCGAGGGGGGCGGTAGCCCGCCAGCGCAGCCGTACCCGCACTGATCCGTCCTCCAGAGGGGTGACCGTTGCCCCCAGCCACTCCACGCCGCCGGTGAGGCGGGCCTGCGGCGGGGGGATCGGGCCGGGACGGACTGCCAGGAAGGCCAGGTAGGTAACGTACGGCTCGGTGTCCCGATCGTGCTGGGAGAGGGGGCCTTCCACCACAGTGACCTCGGCGGGATGGGGGAGGAGGGCCCAGGCGCGGGTCCAGTCGCCGTAGGGCCAGAGGAAGACGGCGATAGGACGCCATTCCGCTTCGCCACACGACGCCTCTACCAGGGCCCCCGCGATCCGGCTAGCTTCGCACATCGGCTCCTGCTTGGCTTCCAGTCCCACCGTCACCCGCTCCGGCGCGGCGACCAGGAAGCGGACCTGGGGCCAGTCCTCCCAGAGGACCGGCTCTATGTAGACGCACCCCTCCGGCCCGGCGGTGGGAGTGAGCGGCGATGCCTCCCCCGACCAGCCGATGCCCAGGAAGCGGTTGACGTCCGCCCCCAGCGCCACTGCGCCCCGCTCAAACCAGTACCCGGTCATCGGGTCGCGGGCGTAGGGGCCAAAGTAGAGGCGCGCCCCACTTACCAGTTCCAGTCCGATGGCAATGGTGCTGACCAGAACGCCGATGGTGTTGGAGCCACCGAGATACGAAGACACGAAGGAGGAATCATTCTTCTTCGTGTCTTCGTGTCTTTGTGGTTTGATCGCCTGAAACTGCTCCAGCCCGAGGGCGGGGAGAAAGGCCAGGACCGGGAGCATGCCCACCGCGCGCAGGAAGTGGGGCGCGTCCTCCGCCAAAATGGTGGGGAGGGCCATGACCGCCGTCCAGATCAGCACCAGGCCGGCGGCGAAGTTTTGGCGGGCGCGTCGGAGGGCCACGCCGACCCCCAGCAGGAAGGCCGCTCCCAGCAGCGGGGCAAAGACCGGCCGCCAGGGGACGTTATGGCGCCAGATGCGGTCGCCCCGGACGAAGAACATGCCCAGCGTGCGCAGGATATGGCGGCCCAGCGTGCCCCAGGGGTCGCCGCCGCTGATGGCCGGATTCCAGATGGAGACCTGGTCGGGGCGGCCCAGGACCACGTCCGGATGGGAGACCGTATAGGCGGCCAGCGGGGTCAGGACTACCACCGTTGCCAGGACCGCCAGGGCGATTCCCCGCGCGTGGGGCCGGATAGTGCGGGGGCCGGAGGCAATCAAGATGTAGAGGCCGAACGTTCCCAGGGCGACAGGGGTGAACCGGGCGGCGGTGTAGGTGTAGAAGGAGAGGCCGTAGAGCGCGCCGGCGGCCAGCCAGAGGCGGGTCCGACCCGTCCGCACCGCCCGGGCTCCCAGCCAGAGGGTCATCGCCAGCATCATGGGCAGGGTGACGGCCCGGAAGCCGACCCGGCTGAGGTGGATATGCCAGAGGGTGACGGCCAGGACCGCCGCCGCCAGCAGGCCGACGCGGCGGGAGAAAAGGGCCCGTCCCGCCGCCGCCGTCGCCGCGATAGTGAGCATGCCGACGAAGGCGGAGGTCAGCCGCAGGGCGAAGGGACTTCGTCCCAGGAGGCCAACCGTCCCGGCGGCCAGGTAGATGAAGAGCAGCTCGCGGCCGTTGTTGGCGGGAAAATAGACCTGCAGGTGGCCCTGGAGGACGTCCACCGCGTCCAAGCCGTAGTAGGCCTCGTCGTGGTAGAGGCCGGGGGGTATCTGACCGATGGCCGGGAGCCGCAGCGCGGCGGCCACCAGCAGGATGAGGACGCCGATAAAAATGGCCCTTTGTGGCGGCGAAACCGTCACAAAGGGCATTTTTTCTTTCCCGTTCACGGTTCTTTGTCAGATGTAGTTCAACTCTTTCGCCGCCCGGGTCAGTTCGTCCCGGAAATCCGGATGGGCGATGCGGATGAGCGCCTGCGCCCGCTGCCGGATGGTCTTGCCGTAGAGGTCCGCCACTCCGTATTCGGTGACCACGTAGTGGACGTGGTAGCGGGTGGTGACGACCCCGGCGCCGGGCTTGAGCATGGGCACGATGCGGCTGACCAGGGTGCCGTCCTTCATCGTCGCCGTACTGGGCATAGCGATGATGGGCACCCCGCCCTCGGAGCGGGATGCGCCGTAGATAAAGTCCAGTTGACCCCCAACGCCGCTATACAGTTTGGGGCCGATGGAATCGGCGCAGACCTGTCCGGTCAGGTCCACCTCTATGGCAGAGTTGATGGCCACCTGCCGGTAGTTCTGGGCGATGACGAAGGGGTCGTTGACGTACTCGGTCCGGCGCAACTCAATGATGGGGTTATCGTGGGCCCACTCGTAGAGCCGCCGCGTCCCTAACATAAAGCCGGCGATAATCTTGCCCGGATGCAACGTCTTGCGGGCGTTGGTGATGACCCCGGCCTCTACCAAGTCAATCACCCCGTCGGAGAAGAGTTCGGTATGGACGCCCAGGTCTTTTTTGTTCCGCAGGAACCGCAGCACCGCGTCCGGAATCTCGCCGATGCCCATCTGCATCGTTGCGCCGTCGGGGACCAACTCGGCGATGTACTGGGCGATGCGCAGGACCACATCCGACGGCTCATCGCTGCCCATCGGCAGTTCCATCAGCGGATAGTCCACCGGCACGATGTAATCTATGCGGCTCACGTGGATGAAACTATCCCCCAGGCAACGGGGCATGTTGGGGTTGACTTCGGCGATGATAATCCGCGCCGATTCGGCGGGTGTCTTGGTCAGGCCGGTCTCAATGCCGTAGGAGCAGAAGCCGTGCTCATCGGGCGGGGAGAGATGGACAAAGGCGACGTCCACCGGCAGGATGCCCTTCTGGAAGAGGAGGGTGAACTCGGAGAGGAGGACGGGGGTGAAATCGGCCCGGCCCTCCTGCACGGCCCGGCGGACGTTGGGGCCGATGAAGAGCGCGTTGGCGCGGATGTGCCCTTCCATCTCCGGCGCGACGTAGTCGCTGGCCCCGACGGTGAGGGCGTGGCAGATTTCCACGTTCTCCAGTTCACGCGCCCGCGCGACCAGTGCCTTCATCAGGACCTGGGGGACGCTGCAGTTGCCGGTCAGAAAAATGCGGTCACCATGCTTGATGACCCGGACAGCTTCCTCGGCCGTTGTCACTTTGCTTTCGTAAATCCGACTCCATCCTGTAGGCATAGAGCACTCCTTCTCACTGAGGTTTTGAGGCGTTGAACGACGCAGCCAGGGCCTCGTTGACAATCTGGCCCCCCCGCAGGGCCAGCCCCCGGGCCAGCGCGGGCATGTCCGCGACGGCCTGTTCCAGTCCCACATCGGCGATGTGGCGGATGTAGGGCCAGGCGGCGTTGTTGAAGGCGTGGGTGGACGTGCGGGGGAGCACGCCGGGGGCGTTAGGGACGCAGAAGTGGACCACCCCCTCTTCCACAAAGACGGGGTCCCGCAGGGTGGTCGGTCGGCTGGTCTCCACGCACCCGCCCTGGTCTATGCTGAAATCCAGGATGACGGCGCCTTTTTTCATGGAGCGGACCATCTCGCGGGTGACCAGGATGGGCGCCCGCGCGCCGGGGACCAGGACAGCGCCGACCAGGACCTCCACGAAGCGGACGACCCGGGCGATGTTGAAGGGATAGGCCACCATTGTGGTGACGCGACCCTCAAACATTTCGTCAATGCGGCGCAGTTTTTCCTGGTTCTGGTCCAGGATGTAGAGGGTGGCACCGAGGCCGTAGAAAGCGCGGGCGGCGTTGGTGCCCAGGACGCCCGCGCCCAGGATGGCGACGCGGGCCGCCGGGACGCCGGGGACGCCGCTCAGGAGCACGCCTCGCCCGCCCCAGTTGCTCTGCAGGAAGGTCGCGGCCAGTTGCGGCGCCATCCGCCCGGCCACCTCGCTCATCGTCCGCAACACCGGCAGCGTGCCGTCGTCTTCCTCTATCGTCTCGTAGGCGACGGCGCTGACTCCCTTCTCCAGCATCATCTGGACGGTTTCCCGGCGGGCCGCGGCCAGGTGTAGAAAACCGCAGATAATCTGGCCCTCGTGGGTCCATTCCAGTTCCTCGCGGGTGGGGCGAACGGCTTTCAGGACCATATCGGCGCGCCGGTAGACCTCTTCGGTGGAGTAGACGATGCGACCGCCGGCCCGTTCGTAGTCGTAGTCGGAAAAGCCGGAGCCTTCACCAGCCCCCTTTTCCACGTAGCAGACGTGCCCGGCTCGGGTGAGCAGGTTGACGCCGTAGGGGGTCAGCCCAACCCGCATCTCCAGTTCCCGTCGTTCTCTGGGGATACCGATAATCATGCGAGACTCCTTTCGTATTCCGGAACCGTGCCGGGCACTTCCAAAAGTGCCTGGCACGTCGTCGCCACATCACAGGGCGAATTCTGCGCCCTTGCGCAGCGCCTCTTTGTTCAGCGGGAGCCACTTCCGGTGGCGTTCCGCCAGGTGGTGATCCAGCGCCTGCTCCAGCGCCTCCAGCGGCAGGACGCCCAGGGCCTTCGTCAGCGCGCCCAGACAAATCATGTTGGCGACCCGCGCGTTGCCCATTTCCGTCGCCAGTTCCGTTGCCGGGACGTAGAGGACGCGGATGTCGTCCCGTTCGCTCCGACGGGGGATCAGGGACTGGTTGACCACCAGGAGGCCGCCGGGTTTGACCATCGGCTCAAAGGCCTCAAAAGAGGGGATGTTCATCACAATCGCCGCGCTGGGGCGGCGAACCAGGGGCGACCCGATTTCCTGGTCGGAGATGATGACGGTGCAGCGGGCTTTGCCGCCGCGCATTTCCGGGCCGTAAGAGGGAATCCAGGTGACGTGAAAGTCGGCGTCCATCGCGGCGTAGGCCAGCACCTGTCCGGCGAACAGGGTCCCCTGGCCGCCGAAGCCGGAGATAATGATTTCTTCCTGCATGGGTTGCCTCCTCAAATATGGAGGTGACAGTCACCTTCCAGGTGACTGTCACCTCTCCATCAGCGCGCGCACGCTGTCGGCCACTTTGGTGTCCCCCAGCGGGTAGTAGGGCACCATATTCTGCTTTGCCCACTCCAGCGCGTCCAGCGGCGACAGGCCCCAGTTGGTGTTGCAGGTGGAGATGATTTCCACCATAGAGAAGCCCAGGCCGGCCAGTTGAACCTGGAACGCCAGTTTGATGGCCTTTCTGGTGCGCCGGATGCTGGGCACATCCAGCACCGACTGCCGGGTGACGTAGGCCGCGCCAGGGAGCATGCCGATGAGTTCGGCCATCTTCATCGGCCAGCCCGCCGTCTCCACGTCCCGCCCACGTGGGGAGGAAGTCGTGACCTGTCCGGGCAGGGTAGTGGGGGCCATCTGCCCGCCCGTCATCCCGTAGATGGCGTTGTTGACGAAGATGGTGGTGATGAGTTCACCCCGGTTGGCGGTGTGGATAATCTCCGAGGTGCCGATGGCGGCCAGGTCGCCGTCCCCCTGGTAGGTGAAGACCACCTTATCCGGGCTGACCCGCTTGATGCCGGTGGCCATCGCGGGAGCTCGTCCGTGGGCCGCCTCGCAGAAGTCCATGTTGAAATACTCGTAGGCCAACACCGCGCACCCCACCGGCGCCACGCCAATCGTCCGCTCCCGAACCCCCAGTTCATCTATCACCTCGGCGATGAGCCGGTGGATGACCCCGTGGGTGCAGCCGGGGCAGTAGTGGGTGACCTTCGGCGTCAGGCTTTCCGGGTACGCGTAAACCAATTCCATGTCAGGGGGAACTTCAAGGATGGTATCCATTGAAACCTCCATTATTCAGAAATTGGAACCAATACGTTTTCACGAACCAGTCTTAACAGATGACCCATCACTTCTGGAGAAGGCATCTGAAGGCTGTATCCTGTGGTCTTGGCTAAATGGCGTGCGAACTGGCAGAACTCTTTCAAAGGAGAGGGGGATCTTTCTATGTCCTCATCTGTCGCATTTTGTCCCTGAAAGCAAGCGTGAAGCGGGCTTCTCCCCTGAACAAACGCGATTAACTCTTCCGGATCCAACCGATAGTACATAGCGATCAGGAAAAGGAGCCAGAATGGAAAGGAGGCGGGCAGTCTGGAACGCAATTCTTCAGCAGAAGGATCTTGGAGAAGTTGCAATAGATTTTGGAATTTATACACAATTTTCAGCATAGTGCGTGGAGTGCCCAGGGATGGGATGGAAAGCAATCTGTCTATCTCCATCCACCCGGGAAAATCATCTCCGTACCAATCTCGCGCCGCGTCGCTCAGCCGGCGCCAGGGGAAACCCCGGAAGACTTGCCGCACTGCCATAGTTTCCGCTGCGGTGGTGAGGCCCAATTCGTATTCAATATCTACAAGTTTTTCCAGATACCGGAAACCATAAGCGAGGTCTCTCTCCTCCCCCAAGTACTCCCGATATCGGCCTACTATAGCCCGTGCTGCGGCGATGTGATCCAGAGCCAGCACATAAGTGCATTTTTCAGTTTGGAGATGGACCTTCATCCATTCAAACATACGGACCATATTCTCAGGGGAGCAGCGATCCAGATCGTCTATGAAAATAGCCAATCGGTATTGTTTCGTTGAATCCATGGCCTCCGCTGCGTTCAAGATGCTCTCTACCAGGTCGTCCATTTTTTGGTGAATTTTGTCGGTAACTGATGCCAGTGTATCACGAGGTTCTGCGACCTGGGTTTCCACCCATTGCCGAGCCGCTTTGACGGCGTCTCCCACGGGTCTGGCAACAGGGGTGAACAGAGATGCGATTTCTGGGCCAACTTCCAGGATCAGGTGAACCAAATCGCGGGCGATATCTTTGTAAGAGGGGCCTTCCGACGGCAATTTCAGTTTAGGGTGACAGCACCCCCGGACCCGGCAGAATTTGTCAACGTTTTCTTCAATGCGGCCCAGGGATTTGATCAGCCCTGCGGCCAGATCTCCCTCCATCTCATATTTCCATGCTTCAAACACACAGATCAAGACCTGAGTTTTTTCTTGACAGTTCTGTTCCAATAGAGAGCGAATAACCTGGCTCAGCAGATAAGTTTTACCGGAACCCCAAGAGCCGTATACACCGATGACGCTTGGTCGCTCAGGTCCACGGATGCGGCGAGCAATATCTTGAGCGATTGGTTGCCGTCCCAGTTCATCCGTCAGACTTCCGATTTCTTCAATCTGCCAGGAAAAGCGTGGAAAGGTGGATTGCCGTCTGTGCGCTGTGGTTGTCATGTTCCCTCCAGGCGGCTGCACACCATGGCCAACGTTTTTCTGATTTGAGGGTAGTGCCTGGCCACTTCTTCCAGCAGCCGTCCGTCCTCGGCGAAGAGCAAGTTAACGGCTTCATTGAGTGCATTTGGGCTTGTTCCTGGACTCACCGTACCTTTTGGGATGCCGAGAATCTCTTCCAGTTCTTCCAGCGATTGCCCAGTGCTGCGAGCGGCCCGTTCCCACATAATCGCTGGGGAGAAATCCTGTCGGATCCGCCCTCGCAACGTATAGCGTAAGCTCTGGATGAGTGAGAGAGCTTCGCCGTATTTGCGTTGGGCCATCAAAATCCGAAAGCGCTGCTCATATATGGGTGTAATGGGGTGATTGAGATCACCTGTATATAATTTTTCGGCCAGTTCCAGATAGTGCAGGGCCTTTGCTAAGTAATTTTCTCCTACTCGTTCTCCGGCATCGGTGGCTCCTTCCTCCACGTGTTCAGGGTAGCGGAGATTTTCCCGCCCTGCCTGCTCCTGATACAATTGGGCCAGTTCGGAAGCCAGCACATACCCGTTTTCCAGGCCCAGGCGAAGCCCCATTAGATATCGCTCTTCTAGGGTCTGTAGGACCCATCTATGGTACTCTTCCAGGTCCTTCTCGTCTTGGATTTCCCTCACAGGCGCACTATCTACCAGCACCCTGCGATAGTTTCGCAGAATGTCCATTACGCTGTCCCTTCGGACGTATTTTAATCCTTCATCCAAAAACTCCAAAGCACGTTGAGGGTCGTGCAAGAAACGCCCATAGTATATGGCCATATACACCCAATATCGCCAGTATGGAGCCTTCTTGGGAAGTTCCATCTCCTCAAGCGTGCGCGCAATGTCACGGGCACGTTGTGGGTGATAATGCGAAGTGATTCGTAATTGAAGTTCATCGCACAACAGATCCACATTTTCCGGCCATTCATCCAACCCGCACTGGATCAACCGGAGCTCTGCTTCTCTATGACCCACGCGAGCAGCAACCATTGAGGTATTATGCCATTCATCAGGATTGCCTGTGTAATTGTCCAGGTCCTCCCATACTTGTTCAAATACCTCAAAAGCCCGATCAGGATTCACATATTCGTACTGGGTTACCTCGCGATAGAGACGCCAGAGGGGTTTCTCCCGCCGACGCCGGGAATCCGGTAATTGAGTCATATTTAGGAAGTCCATAGTTTGCCTCCTAAAATGCAGAGGGGCGAAGATGCTTAACGGGTTTCCTGGTGTAGTTCCTCCAGTTTGGGCAGAATCTCATCCGGCAGGGGGATGATGCCGCCCATGCGGCCGTAGAAGCGGACGGGGCAGCGGCCCTCCACCGCCAGCCGGACGTCCTCCACCATCTGCCCGGCGTTCATCTCCACCACCAGGATGCCCCGGACCTGCCGGGCCAGTTCGGCGATACGGGCCGAGGGGAAGGGCCAGACGGTGATGGGGCGCAGAAGGCCAGCCTTCAGCCCCTTCTCCCGCGCTTCCCGCACGACAGTCTGACAGACCCGGCCCACGGTGCCGAAAGCCACAATCAGCAACTCGGCGTCTTCGGTGGAATACTCCTTCCAGCGGACCTCGTTGGCCGCGATTTCCCGCAGTTTGGCCTGCAGCCGGAGGTTGACCTTTTCCAGTTCCTCCTCCACCAGGTAGAGGGAGGTGATGATGTTAGGTTTGCGGCCTTTTGCCCCGGTCAGCGCCCAGGCGGGCCGCTCTTCCGGTTTGCGGACGGGGCGCATCGGCGGCATCTCCGCCGGCTCCATCATCTGGCCCAGGGAGCCATCGGCCAGGACCATTGCAATGGTGCGGTACTTGTCCGCTAGGTCAAAGGCCAGGACGGTCAGGTCAATGGCCTCCTGAATGTTGCCCGGGGCCAGGACGATGGGGTGGAAGTCGCCGTGGCCGGCCATCTTCACGGCCTGGAAGTAATCCCCCTGGGAGGGGGCGACGTTCCCCAGGCCGGGCCCGCCCCGCATCACGTTGATGATGACGGCGGGTACTTCGGAGCAGGCGATGTATGAAAAGCCCTCCTGCATCAGGCTGATGCCGGGGCTGGAGGAAGAGGTCATCACCCGGGCGCCCGCGCAGGCCGCGCCGTAGACCATATTGATAGATGCCACCTCGCTCTCGGCCTGCAGAAAGACCCGTCCCAGTTCGGGCAGACGGTGGGAGAGGTGTTCCAGAATCTCGGTCTGAGGAGTGATGGGGTAGCCGAAAAAGGCCTCCACGCCGGCCCGGACAGCGGCCTCGGCGATGGCAGCATTGCCTTCCCAGAGTTCTTTTGCCATGTTCCCTCCAGAATCACTCGCTGACGCGGAAAGTCAGTTTGTTGGCCCGACAGGCCCGTCCTACCAGCGCACGGTACGAGGTTCCGTGCGGGCCGGTTCTGCGGCGGGTTGCTCCCGGCGCGCCCTCCGGCGGTAGACGGTGAAGACCACGTCGGGGCAGATGGTGGCGCACATCGCGCAGCCGATGCAGGCTTCGGGGTCCGTCACCTCTACGGGCCGGTACCCCCGGATATTGAAGCGGCCGTCGGCCAGTTTCAGAATGTGCACCGGGCAGACAGAAACACAGAGTCCGCATCCTTTGCAGCGGTTCTCATCTATGATAACTATGCCTTTTGCGGCCATATTTCCTCCGTCGGTAGTCGGTAGCCGGTAGTCGGTAGTCGGTAGCCGGTAGTCGGTAGTCGGTAGTCGGTAGTCGGTAGTCGGTAGCCGGTAGTCGGTAGTCGGTAGTTGTTAGTGGCGGGATTTGTTGGTGACCGTGGCGAGAAGGCCAAAGAGCATTTTGATGATTTCTGCCAATTCGCTCTGAAGGGTCTGATAAACCGATTCCGGGAGATAGCTCACGTCTCGGGCAATTTCCAGTTGTGTGCTCAGTTCGGCGGCTGATCCCAGCGCGATGTCTATGTGCCGGGCGAAGACTTTGGAGGAACGGCGAATATGACCTTCAGCAATGTTGGAGGGGATGGAAACAGCCGCCCGACGCATCTGGTCTGCCAGGCCGTACTGTTCCCGCTGAGGGAATGCCTCCGTGACCCGATAAATCTCCACCGCCAGGGCTTTAGACCTCTGCCAGACCTGGAGGTCTCGGTAATTCCTGACCTTTTCTCTCTCCATCTGCTTGCCCCTCCTCTCCCTTCCGGCTATCCCCTTTCGGCTTCCGGCTAATCCCTTCCGGCTTCCGGCTAATCCCTTCCGGCTTCCGGCTAATCCCTTCCGGCTTCCGGCTAATCCCTTCCGGCTTCCGGCTATCCCCTTCCGGCTTCCGGCTACCCCCTTCCGGCTTCCGGCTATCCCCTTCCGGCTTCCGGCTATCCCCTTCCGGCTTCCGGCTATCCCCTTCCGGCTACCGGCTACCCCCTTCCGGCTTCCGGCTATCCCCTTCCGGCTTCCGGCTATCCCCTTCCGGCTACCCCCTTCCGGCTACCCCCTTCCGGCTACAAAACTCCCACCTGACTATAATCCCCTAAGTTCATCTTGAAGGCTTTGGGCTTCATCGGGGAGCGGGTCAGCACCGCGTTGCGCCCGATGAGGCTATCCTGGAGGCGCGCCGGGAGGTCACGGATGACGCTGTGCTCCAGGACGATGGAGCGCTCAATCTCGCTGTTCTCCACCACCACGTCGTGGTAGATGGAGGTGAAGGGGCCGATGTAGGAGTTGACGATACGGGAGCGCTCACCGATGATGGTCGGCCCCCGCACCACGCTGTTGATGATTTCCGCGCCCTTCTCCACCGTCACCCGGCAATCCACCTCGGAGTCCCGGTCCACAAACCCCTCTATGACCGGGGTCAGTTCCTGGAGGACCATACTGTTGGCTTCCAGCATATCGCCGGGCTTGCCGGTGTCTATCCACCAGCCGCGATGGATGTACGGGAAGACTTTGTAGTCGTGCTCCACCAGCCATTGGATGGCGTCGGTGATTTCCAGTTCGCCCCGCCAGGAGGGTTTGATTTCGTCCACCGCCTGGTGGATGTGGTGGTCAAACATATAGATGCCTACCAGGGCCAGGTCGGAGGGGGGCTCTTTGGGCTTCTCTATCAGCCGCACCACCCGGCCCTCGCCGTTGAGGACGGCGACGCCGTACTGCTCCGGGTGCTCCACCCGGGTCAGCACAATCTGGGCGTTCCAGTCCGATTCCTGGAACTGGCGGACCAGTTCGGTGATGCCGCCCTGGATGACGTTATCGCCCAGGAACATGACGAAGGGCTCGTCGCCCAGGTAGTCCCGGCTCACCTTGACCGCGTGGGCCAGGCCCAGGGGTTGGGGTTGATGGATGTAGGTGATTTTGATCCCCCAGCGGTTGCCCCGCCCGACGGTCGCTTTGATCTCCTCGGCGGTGTCGCCGACGACGATGCCGATGTCGGTGATGCCCGCGTCCCGGATGGCCTCAATGACGCGGAAGAGGATGGGTTTGTTGGCGACGGGGATCAACTGCTTGGCGCGAGTATAGGTCAGCGGGTAGAGACGGGTGCCCTTGCCGCCGCTCAGAATCAGTCCCTTCAAGGTCACCTCCCTAAAAGAGGTGACAGTCACCCTGGGGTGACTGTCACCGGATGATTATGCCTGGCCCCGGGCGCCTCCCAAAAGGCCGGCAAGCCGCCGGACGTGGGCCTTTTCCTCGCGGATGATTTCGTTGACGACGGGCCGGTCGGCCTCGCGCATCATCTCCCGCAGGTCGTAGTAGAAGAGCAGGGTGTCTTTCTCAAACCCCAGCGCCATGCGCAGCGCCTCCTTCGGGTCGGCGACCGATTCCGCCAGCGCCAGCGCCTTATCCGGCCCGGCGAAGATGGCGTTATCCACCGCCACCTGGAGGTACTGGGCGTATTCTTCCCATTCCTGCTGGGAATGGGACGGCGGTTCAGAGACGTACCCGCTCAGTTTCATAAACGCGTTGTAATGCCGCCGTTCCTGAACGGCCAGGTCTTCCATCACTGCTTTCACGGCGGGGTCCTGAACCTTTCCGGCGACGGTCTTGTAGAAGACCTCCCCGGTCTCCTCAATCCGCAGTGCCATGTTGACGGCTTCCGCTGCTGTAAATACGGCCATATCTCTCCTTTTCTTTCACGTTTCTCTTTTTGCGTTTCAGTCTATTCGCACGAACCGCTCCCGCTTCGCCCCGCAGATGGGACATTCGTCGGGGGGTTCGCCTTCGGCCACGTAGCCGCAGACGTCGCAGACGTAGTAGGTGCAGGGCTCCTCCCGGAGCATGCAACTGATGGCCCGCTTGTAGAGGGCGGCGTGGGATTCCTCCACGTCCCGGGCCCGGCTGAAGACCAGAGCGGCCCGCCGGTCGTCCTCTTCCTCTGCTTCCTGGATGAAGCGGGCATAGGCGATGCCGCTGGCGAACCGCTCCCGCTCAAAGGAGGATTGCAGGTTCTCCTCGGTGGAGCGAACCACGGCCTCACCCAGGAGTCGCAGGGCCATGTCGGCGTGGATACCCTCCGCGTAGGCGACGGCGCGGAAGAGCCGCGCGACGTCCGGGTATCCCTCCTCCTCGGCCTTGCGGGCGAAGGCCAGTAACCGCCGATGGGCTTTCGCCTCGCCGACGAAGGCTTCGTAGAGGTTGCGTTGGGTCTTTTCTCCCATCGGGTTCTCCTCAGGCGGCGGTCACCCGATTCCAGTCCGGGTTTTCCTCCATCAGGAGGTCGGTATAGGCGGAGACGTCGGTGCCGCGCTCCATCAACTGGCGGATGGGGGAGGTGTGCTCCCGCTCGTTGAGGAGGATGGCGCCGACGATGCGGCCCTCCCGCAGGGCCAGTTTGCGGTAGCGGCCGTTCTGCGGGTCGGCGCGCCGGAGTTGGAGCAGGTCTGTGCCCTCTGCCACACACTCGCCCAGCGAGGTCAACTCCGCGCCGACGACTTTGAGGGTGGTGGCGGGGAGGGTGCCGGAGTAGGTGGCGCTCCCCGGTGCTACCATATTAGCGGCAGCGACGCGCGCCTGCTCTATGGCGGCGGGGACGATGCCGTAGACGATGCCCCCGGCCTCTGCCACGTCCCCGGCGGCGTAGACGTCCGGCGCGCTGGTCTGGAGGTTCTCGTCTACCACCACGCCCCGGTTCACCGCCAGGCCGGCCTGGCGGGCCAGCGCGACGTCGGAGCGGATGCCGGTGGAGCAAACGACCAGGTCGGCCGGGAACTCGCGCCCGTCTTTCAGGCGCACCCCCCGCACCGCGCCGTCCCCCAGAATCGCCTCGGTGACCGCGCCGGTGACCGTCTGGATGCCCATTCTATGGAGCAACGTTTCCAGCACCGCCGCCCCTTCCCGGTCCAACTGGCGGGGCATCAGGTAGGGGGCGAACTCCAGGACGGTCACTTCCAGCCCCAGGGTGCGCAGCGCCCGCGCCGTCTCCAGCCCCAGGAGGCCGCCGCCGACCACCACGCCCCGGCGGACGGACCGGGCGAACTGGCGGATGGCCCGGGCATCGTCCAGCGTGCGCAGGGTGAAGACGCCCCGGCGGTCGGCCCCCTCTATGGGCGGCATCCAGGCCAGACCGCCTGTGGCCAGGAGGAGCTGGTCGTAGGGGACGATTGCGCCGTCGGCCAGCCGCAGACGGTGGGCGGAGGGGTCCAGTTCGGCCACCGGCGCGCTCAGATGGACGCGGATGCCCTGCTGCTCGTACCACTCAGGGGGACGGTAGAAGATGTCGGCCTCGGCGACGATGCCGGCGATGTAATCGGGCAATTGAGGGCGGCGGTAGTAGGGGTACGGCTCCGCCGCGTAGATGTGGAGGTCGGCCCCGGGCCGGGCGCGCGCGATAGACTGGGCCGCAGTGACTCCAGCGACGCCGTTGCCGACGATGATGTATCGGTCCATAAAGCGCCGGTCCGCCTACACCTTCTCAAACATATCCTTCGTCGCGCCGCAATCGGGGCAGGACCAGTCCTCCGGCAGGGCTTCAAAGGGGGTTCCGGGAGGAATTCCGCGACTGGGGTCGCCTTTAGCGGGGTCATAAATGTAGCCGCAAACCATGCACTCCCATTTCTCCATGCTGTTGCCTCCTCGTGCAGAGATGCGAACCGGGATGGGGATTTGGGGGTAGGCAGTTTCCCTGCCCATCCCCAAATCCCCCTTCTAACGAAAAGTATAACCGATGCCGGAGAAATTGTCAACCGGTGAAGTCGTGGTATAATGAGCAAAAGCCCTCAGTTTCGCCGTGAGTGTCCGGGGAAGGAGAGAGATGATTGAAGTCAAGATTGCCGGTATCCAGGTCAGCCTGATGTCCCAGCATCGGGTGGTCCTCTTGAAGGAGCTGGGCTCGGAGCGGTATCTCCCCATCTGGATCGGGCCCTATGAAGCCGAAGCTCTCAGCATAGAACTTCAGCAGGTGACGGTGGCCCGCCCGCTGACCCATGACCTGCTCCGAAACGTCATTGAGGCGATGGGGGGCGTGGTGCAGTACATCGTGGTCTCCGACCTGCGGGACGATACCTTCTACGCCCGCATCGTCATCAACCTCAACGGCCGGACGATAGAGGTGGATTCCCGTCCCTCGGACGCGATGAACCTGGCCGTCCGCACCCGGGCCCCCATCTACGTCGCCGAAGAGGTGATGGACGCGGCCGGAGTGGTGCCCGAGCAGGACCTGGGCGAAGAAGGTGAGGGAGAGGAATCCGCCTTTGACGAGTTCCTGCGCGGCCTGAACCTGGACGACCTGCCCATCCATTAATTCTGGATTCCTTTCCAGAGATGATTGCTCCCGAGAAGACCGTCCCCCACGATATAGAGGCCGAAGAGGCGGTCTTGGGTTCTCTGCTGATTGACCCGGAGGCGCTGTATCGGGTCGCGTCGTTTCTCCGCCCCGAGGACTTTTATATCCAGAAGAACGGCTGGATTTACGAGGCCATCCTGGCCCTCCACGAGCGCCGGGAGCCGGTGGACTTCGTGACCCTGCGCAACGAACTGGAAGCGCGGGGCATTCTGGAGGAAGTGGGGGGCGTGGCCTACCTGGCCCGTCTGATAGATACGGTTCCCACCGCCATTCACGTGGAAGCCTACGGGCGGATTGTGGAAGAAGCGGCCATTCGCCGGCGCCTCATCAGCGCGGCCAGCGACATCGCCCAACTGGCCTACCAGGAGGGCCAGGAAATCGGCGAAGTCCTGGACCGGGCGGAGCAGTCCCTCTTCGCCATCTCCCAGCGGCGCATCACCCGCGACCTGGTGCCCATCCAGGAGGTGGTCCGGCCATTCTACGACCGGATAGAGTATCTCTACACCCATCAGGGGGAGCCACTGGGAGTGCCCACCGGCTTCATAGACCTGGACAAGTTGCTGGGGGGCCTGCAGAAGTCGGATTTGATTATCGTCGCGGCCCGGCCCGGTGTGGGGAAGACTTCCCTGTGCCTCTCTATCGCCCGCAACGCGGCCCGATTGGGCCGGCATGTGGCGATTTTCAGCCTGGAGATGTCCGCCGAGCAGGTGGTGCAGCGGCTGGTCTCCGCCGAGACGGGGATTGACGCCCAGCGGCTCCGGCTGGGACAACTGCGCGAGGAGGAATGGCCCCTCCTGGTCCAGGCCACCGGTGTCCTCTCCGAACTCCCCATTTTTATTGACGACACACCCGCCATCTCCGCGCTGCAACTGCGCACCAAAGCGCGGCGGATCCACGCCGAGTACGGCCTGGACCTGATTGTGGTGGACTACCTGCAACTGATGACCAGCGACGTGCGGGTGGAGAACCGGGTCCAGGAGGTTTCTTACATTTCCAGGATGCTTAAGAGCCTGGCGCGGGAACTGGACGTGCCGGTCCTGGCGGTCTCCCAGCTCTCCCGCGCGGTGGAGCAGCGGACGGATAAGCGGCCGGTTTTGGCAGATTTACGCGAGAGCGGTAGCCTTGAGCAGGACGCCGACGTGGTCATGTTCATCTACCGCGAGGAGATGTACCGGCCGGAGACGGAGAAGCAGCACATCGCTGACATTATCGTCGCCAAACACCGGCACGGCCCGACCCGAACGGTCCAACTTTTCTTCCGCGAACAACTGGCCCAATTTCTGGATGCCGAGACCCGCATCCGACCCGTGGAATTGGCATAATTTACCCCGAAGGAGATGCTGATGAGCACGGAATGGAACCCGCCGCCTCCACTCTCTCCCTCCGACGAGCGCACGTGGGCGATGCTGGCCCATCTGAGCGTCCTCCTGAACCTGGTCACCGGGATGTTGGGACCGGTGGCCGCGCTGGTTATCTACCTAGTCTTTAAAGACCGCTCCCGCTATGTGGCCTACCAGTCCCTGCAATCCCTCATCTTCCAGTTGATTACCTGGGTGGGTGGGGGAGTTCTGATCGGGGTGACGGCCGCCGTCGCGGGGATTCTCACTGTTGTGCTGGTGGGCTTCTTGCTTTTTCCCCTTGTTGCCCTGCTGGCGCTCATCCCGCTGGCGGGCCTGGTCTACGGGGTCATCGGCGGCATCCAGTGCAGCCAGGGGCAGGATTTCCGCTACTGGCTGGTCGGCGACTGGGTGCGGGGCACGCTGACAGGGGCGTGAGGCGTGAGGCGTGAAACGTGAAGCGTGAAGCGTGAGGCGTGAGGCGTGAAGCGTGAAGCGTGAAGCGTGATTAGAGGGTGGGTTGTGACCCAGGGTGTTGCTCCTACAGGGTTGCTGCGCCGTCCGGAATGGCTGCGGGTGCCGCGCCGGGAGGGGCCGGAGTATCACCGCCTCAAGCAGCTGATGCGGACCCAGCGCCTGCATACCGTCTGCGAGGAGGCCAACTGCCCCAACATCGGCCGGTGCTGGGAGGAGCGCACGGCCACTTTTCTCATCCTGGGGGATACCTGCACCCGGGCCTGTCGCTTCTGCAACGTCCGCAGCGGGCATCCCGCACCCCCCGACCCGGACGAGCCCCGGCGGGTGGCGGAAACGGTGGCCGCAATGGGACTCTCCCATGCGGTCATCACCTCGGTCACCCGGGATGACCTTCCCGACGGCGGCGCCTCGGCCTTCGCCCAGGTGATCCGGGAAATCCGCGCCCGCGTTCCGGAGTGTACGGTGGAGGTATTGATCCCCGACTTCCAGGGCGACCCGGAGCTCCTGCGGGTGGTGATGGAGGCCCGCCCCGACGTCCTCAACCACAATGTGGAGACGGTCCCCCGGCTCTTCCCGCGCGTCCAGCCCCGCAACCGCTACGAGTGGTCGCTGGCAGTGCTGGAGAATGCCCGTCGGATGGCTCCCGATGTGCTGACCAAGAGCGGCCTGATGGTGGGGTTGGGAGAGACGGCCGATGAGGTGCTGGCGGTGATGGCCGACCTGCGCGGGGTGGGGGTGGACATCCTGACAATTGGTCAGTACCTGCAACCGACCCGCCATCATCTGCCCATTGAGCGCTATTATACCCCGGAAGAGTTTGAGGAATTCCGGCGGCGCGGGTTGGAGATGGGGTTCCGGTGGGTGGAGAGCGGCCCGCTGGTGCGCAGTTCGTTCCACGCGGCTCACCAGGTGGAAACACTGAGAGGGAAGTTGACGATGGACTTCTTCACCGTCCGCGAACTGCCTGCGACCGAAGTGATGCCCGGCGTCCTGCGCCGGGCGGTCTATCTGGACCACGCGATGGTCACCTTTTTTGAGTTTGCCCCCGGCAGCGTGCTCCCCGAACACGCCCACCCTCACGAGCAGATTACCTACGTCGTTCGGGGCGCGATGGAGTTCACGCTGGGGGAGGAGACCCGCACCCTGCGCGCGGGGGACGGGGTCTGCGTCCCCTCCGGCGTGCCCCATAAAGCTGTTGTCCTGGACGAGCCCACGTTCGTCCTGGATGCCTGGTACCCGCAAAGGGAGGATTATCGGTAACTCAGGAGGCCCCATGCCCATCGGCGCCTTTACCTTTGTCCTGCATAGCCATCTGCCCTACTGCCGGATGGCCGGCCGCTGGCCCCACGGCGAGGAGTGGATCCACGAGGCGATGGCCGAGACTTACATCCCCCTCCTCAACGCCCTCACGGACCTCCACGAGGAGGGAGTGCCCGTCCATCTGACCCTGGGGCTCACGCCCATTCTCTGCGAGCAACTGGCGGACCCCCTGGTCCAGGACCACTTTGAGGCCTACGTAGAAGAGCGTATTCAGGCTGCCGAGGCGGACATCCCCCGCTTCCAGGAAGAGGGGAATCCCCACGCGGCGTACCTGGCCTCCTTCTACCGGAACTGGTACTCGGGCCTGCTGGACGCCTTCCGCCAGCGGTACGGGCGGGACCTCCTGGGCGGCTTCCGGCGCCTGCAGGATGCGGGGGTGATAGAAATCATCACCTCCGCTGCCACCCACGGCTACCTCCCCCTCCTGGGCACCGACGCGGCGGTCCGGGGGCAACTGAAAGCGGGTATTGCCTCCTACCGCCGGCTCTTGGGACGGGCCCCCCGGGCCATCTGGCTCCCGGAGTGCGCCTACCGCCCCGCGTACATCGCCCCCGACGGTACCGTCCGTGCCGGGATAGAGACCCTGCTGGCCGACGAGGGGCTGGGTTGCTTCTTTGTGGAGACCCACGCCATTGAGGGCGGGCGTCCGGTGGGAAAGGCGGCAGGGGAGGCCATCGGCCCCTACGGCGCCATTGTCCGCCGCTACGTCCTCCCGCTGGAGGAACTGGCCGTGCCGGAGAAGCCCCGCACCACCTACCGGCCCTACTACGTCGTCAACACCACGCCCGGCGTGGAGCGGGAGCACTCCGGTGTCGCCGCCATCGGCCGCAACAACCGGACCGGCATGCAGGTCTGGTCCGCCGATTGGGGCTATCCCGGTGACTTTGACTACCGGGAGTTCCACAAGAAAGACCATCGCTCCGGCCTCCAGTACTGGCGGGTTACCGGCGCGCGGGTGGATCTGGCCTTCAAGGACTGGTACCACCCGGACTGGGCCCAGTACAAGGTCCGGGAGCACGCCCGCCACTTCGCCTGGCTGGTGACCGACCTGCTGGAGCAATATCACGCCGAGACCGGGGGGTTCGGCCTGATTGCCTCCAACTACGACACCGAACTCTTCGGCCACTGGTGGTTTGAGGGGGTGGACTGGATTCGGGAGGTCCTGCGGTTGCTGGCCGCTTCCGACCGGGTGGCGCTGACCACGGCGAGCCAGTACCTGGAGGCCCATCCGCCGGAGGAGGTCCTGGCGATTCCGGAGAGTTCCTGGGGCCTGGGCGGCGGCCACTGGACCTGGGACAATCCGGAGACTCACTGGATGTGGACGCCCATCCACGAGTGCGAGGCGCGGATGACCCGGCTGGCGCGCGAAAAGGCAGAGAGCGCGACGGCCGACGAGACCTTCGTCCTCCACCAGGCGGCGCGGGAACTCCTGCTCCTGGAGGCCTCGGATTGGCCCTTCCTGGTCACGACGGGGCAGGCGCGGGAGTACGCGATCCAGCGTTTCACCGCCCACGTGGAGCGCTTTGAGAAATTGGTCGCCAGCGTGGAATCGGGCCGCCCCGACCGCGCCTTAGCGGAGGAACTCTGGGAACTGGATAAGGTGTTCCCGGATGTGGATTTCCGGTGGTGGGGGTAGCGCCGATTGGAAATCGGTCTGCTTGGGCCTTCGGCCTTGCGTCCGCCTGCGCGGACGCAGAGGCCACCCATCGGCGAAGGCCGACTGTTGGCCGCAGGTCCAAGGAGGCTGACTTCTTGCAACTTGAAAAATTAATCCGGCAATCTGCCGTTTTTCGCCCTCACCCCTCCCC
>JACIWQ010000028.1 GCA_014360895.1 Thermoflexales bacterium
TTTTGCGGCGGCTCCGGCCGCCGCCGCAAAACCCCGCTTTTTTCTCCCCTGAAGTTTGGCTTTTTTCAGGCACGGGGCAAGGGAGTATCCGGAAACCGCCCTTTCCGGGCGCAAAAGAGTAGGACAACCGCTCGCAGTTGTCCTACCTTTAGGGCCGGGGGGATGAGAAGAGGGCCACGCGCTTCCCGAAAGCGGCGTTACCCGGTACGACTTTATAGGACTCAACAAATGGTATCGGTTTATCGCTCTCGGTAGAAAAGGGAGCGACAGCCGCTTTCGGCATTGAACTTTATCGGAAATAGCGCCAGGTAGCGCGGCACGTATCCTTTTCAGGGAAAATCTGCGCTCGTCCGCGTTCATCCGCGTCCTATTTCCGAATGAAGTGTATTTATTCGCGCGGGTAGGGGAGTTCCCCAATGACCACGGTGATTGCAATCGCCAACCTGAAAGGCGGAGTGGCGAAAACCACCACCTGCCTATCCCTCGGGGGATGCCTGGCGGAGATGGGGAAAATCGTCCTTCTTCTGGACCTGGACCCCCAGGCTCATCTGACCCTTTCTGTAGGTCTGAAGCCGGAGAACATCCGCTATACGGCCAGTGAAGTCTTACTGGGGAACCTCTCTCTGGTCGGCGCCAGTCGGGAAACCGGAACGTTCGGCCTGGACATTGTTCCAGCTAACCAGAGTCTCTCGGTGGTCAACAAAGTTCTCTATCGTCAGGCGGGCTATGAGTTTCTCCTTAAGCAGCAGATCCGTGCGCTGAACGACAGATTGTACGACGTTATCCTGATAGATTGTCCCCCTGCCTGTGGCCCGTTGACCCTCAATGCGCTCACGGCAGCTGACTTGCTGGTCATCCCCCTCCTGTGCGATTATTATGCAGCTCGTTCTTTACGCCAGACCATTGGGATGGCCAAACTGGTCCGGGAACGGACCAACCCCTCCCTGGAATACCGCATTCTGGTCACCATGTATGACCGGCGCATCCGCCTCTCCCATCTCGTCCTGGAGCAATTGCAGCAACAACTGGGGCATCGGGTCCTGCGAACCATCATAGAGGTGGATGCCCGCCTGAAAGAGAGCGGGGTGGCGGGGAACCCCATCAACCGGTATGCTCCCCGGAGCCGGGGGGCGCATCAGTATCGCCTTCTGGCCACTGAACTGTTATCCGGGCATATGATGGCTGTATCCACTTCAAGGGAGTCCCCGATGTCGTTATGAGTGCCCGAAATCCCAACCGTGACCTGCGAGGACGGATAGAGGACCTGTTTGTGAATGTGGAGGCTCCTCTCTCCACATCCTCCACAGACTTATGGCAGGCCCTTGATGCCCTTTTTTCCGACGCCGGGAGCGCCATAGCTTCCCCTTCCGGCCTGTCCCCTTCGGCGGAGGCGGTAACGCCCCTGCCCTCCCAAGCTTCTTCCAGGTACGGGTTATGGGGATTCTTCGTCGCGGCCCTTTTTGTGTTGGGTGCGCTGGCGATGGGGGGATGGGTGATGGGCAAAGGGGCCTCTCCGGCTGTGGCCATCATCCCCGTCACTCCTTGGGCCGGGTCGCCTTCTCCGACTCCCGATTTTCCTCCTTTCCCTCCGACCTGGACGCCTTCTCCGACTGCTACCCCCTCGCCGTCCCCCACACCGACGCCGGCCCCCACGCCGACGCCGTACCTGGTGGTTCCTTCCCCCTTCCCCACGGCCAGTGTCTCCTGGCAGACGGTGCTCTCTACCCCCATCCCCATTCCGACCCCGGTGCCCCCCGTCCCGGTGGCCTCCGACGCGATCAACATCGTTGTCCTGGGAAGCGACCAGCGTCCGGATTGGTCGGAATGGCATACGGACGCCATTCATATCGTCTCGGTGCAGACGGGCCGTCCGGCGGTGTCGGTGATCTCTATCCCCCGGGACCTGTACGTGTATATCCCCGGATTCTGGATGAGCCGCATCAATTTTGCCGACTACTACGGAGAGGCCTACGATTATCCGGGCGGGGGAACCGCGCTCCTGCGGGACACGCTCCTGT
Source organism: Thermoflexales bacterium (assembly GCA_014360895.1). GTDB lineage: Bacteria > Chloroflexota > Anaerolineae > B4-G1 > DUEL01 > SpSt-77. The sequence continues at coordinate 2,019 of JACIWQ010000028.1, forward strand.
ACAACCTGGGCATTCGCGCGGATTACTTCGTGCGCACCAATTTTGACGGACTGATCGGTATTGTAGACACCCTGGGCGGGATAGATGTCCCCGTCCATTGCCGACTGAGCGATCACTGGCCATACCCGGACGAAAATGGGGAATACCCGATTCTGACTCTGGAGCCGGGGGTCCACCATATGGACGGGGAGACGGCGCTCTGGTACGCCCGATCCCGCCTGACGACCAGCGTCTTCTCCCGTGAGCGTCGCCAGCAACAGGTGCTTCAGGCCATCTGGCGCCGGGCGCGAAGTACGGGGGTGCTGCGGGAGGTACCAACCTTGTGGGCGCAGGCCCGGCAGATGGTCGTCACAGACCTCGGCCTGACCGAAATTCTGCAACTGGCACAGGTCGCCCTTCGGCTGGAGGAGGAGAACGTTCGCTTTTACAACATCGGCCCGGGGTTGGTGATGCCCTGGACAACCCCCTACGGAGGGCACGTATTCTTGCCTCTCTGGGAGCAGATAGAGCCCGTCCTGGCAGAGGCAATGGCTCCGGTGCCGGAAGCTCGCCTCAACCGCCTCTTCGGCCCGGTGGAGGTGTGGAATGGGACTCCTAACCCCGATTGGGATGATCTGGCGGTGGATCGGCTGGTCCGCGCCGGGTTCCCGGCACGCGTCGGCACTCCAGACCGTCGCGATTACCCCCAAACTATGCTCATTGTCTTTCGGACTCACGCGAAGGGGACCGGTGTGGAGTACCTCCAGGAGATGTTCGGCATCCCGGACGAACGGGTGACCTATCAGGATGACCCGGACGCCTCGTTCGGTTTCCGCCTCATCATCGGCGCGGACTATCAGACTTGCCCCTGGCCTTAAGGCAGGTCAGACCTCTCTCCACCTCCGGGTCAGCCCCTTGTAGTACGCTTTGGGAGACGGGGCCGGGATGATGCCCGCGCTCATCAGTGCATTCCCCACCATTTCCTCCAGTTGCTCCCGCTCCGGCCCGCTGACGTAGGCCAGTTCGTCCGCGCGAGCCAGGACGTAGGGGAACCCCCCCAGGATGCGGCACTGGGCGACAATCCCGGCGTGGGTCAGCCCCAGTGCCGGGGGGCTTTCCGCGACCCAGCACGGGACCTCCACCCGGGCAATAATCGGCTCCCGGCCCTCCGCCGCGACGTTGAGGTAGAAAAACTGTACCTCATGCCCTGCCGGCTCATAGTAATTGCGGTTGATCCCGCTGGGGGAGACGAAGAGAGCCGAGCGGGCACCGGCGGGCAGAGAAGTGAAAATGACCCGGTCGGGGATGCGTCCCAGCGGGTTTTTCTCATCCCGCGCCCGGACCGGGTCTCCGCCGACCCGGACCAGGTGCAGGAGTTTCCCCACTTCGGTATGGCGCGGCCGGCTGATGAACGCCGCCAGCGCGGCCCCCTTTTCGCGGATGCGCTCCATCTGGCGGAGGTAGAAGGCGATTTTCTCCTTCCGCCCGGCCGCCGGGAGGTCATCCAGCACCCAGAGGATGAGGGTACCGTCCACCAGCGCCAGCGTCGGGCCGTAGCGCAAGCTGTCAGCTTTCGCTACATCCTCCACCCGGTCGGCCAGATGGGCGATTTCGGCGCAGTCCCGCCGCACATCCAGCAGGTTGCCGGAGACCAGCAAATCCCCCTCATAAAGGTCCTCGTCCTGGAAGGCCAGAGTGGGAACACTGCGGGCCTCGGGCGCTTCCCCACTGCCGTGCCGGAAGACCAGACTGCCGATGTTGATGAGGTAGTAGAGGGCCAGGCTGTGGCGGTCCGGCCCGATGGCGCTCCCGTCGGCGCCGATGACGGTGAAGCGTTGGGGGACCGGCGGACAGGCCACCACGGTGTTCAGAGGTTCGGCCGTGGGGATGGCCGCTCCAGCTTCTGCAGCAGCTTCTTGAAGGGAGAGGCCGGATTCGGCGAACTCCTCCATCCACCGGCGGGCGGCCGCGACCTGGCTTCCGAACTCCTGCTCCTGCCGGGCCAGCGCGCGGCCCATCTCACCCGCCGCGCGGGATAGACGGGTCAGGTCCAGAGTCATGGGGGTCCCTCACTGCTATTCTTGTCTGCTCCTGCCATGCGCCTCACTGTCGCGACAATCCGTTCCAGCGCGCGGCGGGTCTCCTCCGCCAGCATCATCGCGTCGCCATTGGCGCGGGTGCGGACGGAGAGGCGCAGTTTGTCCTCGGTGCCGGAATAGCGCAGGAGGACCTCTGCCCCGTCTCCCGCCCGGGCCTGCAGGCCGTCCAGGAGGGCCCGGATTTCCGGCACTTCGGTCAGCGGGATGGGGATACGGGGTGCGTCCAGGCTGACCATCGCCTGCGGATAGCGGGGAATCCCGGCGGTCAGGCGGGAGAGAGAGCTCTCCGCCTGGTCCACCATCAGCGCGGCGACCACCAGCGCGGTGTAGATGCCGTCGCCGGTGGTCTGACCCCGGTCCAGGATGAGGATGTGGCCCGACTGCTCTCCGCCCAGCACCGTCCCCAGTTCCCGCATCCGCTCCAGGACGAATTTGTCCCCGACCTTCGCCTCCACGACCTCAATCCCCAGCGGGCGCAAGGTCTCATGCAGGCCAAAGTTGCTCATCGGCGTCGCCACCACAACGGGGACCGACAGCAAGCCCTGAGCGTGGAAGTGGCAGGCCAGGATGGCCAGGATGCCGTCGCCGTCCACGATGCCGCCCCGTTCGTCCACCAGGACGACCCGGTCGCCGTCGCCGTCAAAGGCGACGCCCAGGTGGGCACCCGTCGCGACCACGTGAGCTGCCAGGGTGCGAGGCTCTATGTATTCGTAACTGTCGTTGATGTTCAGGCCGTCGGGGTTGCCGTTGAGGACCTCCACCTGCGCGCCCAGCCGCCGGAAGACCTCCGGCGCGACGAAGGACGTCGCGCCGTTGGCGCACTCCAGGACCACCCGCATTCCGGAAAGGTCCCGCTTCCCTCGCCAGGAGCGGACCAGGTAGTCCACATACGTCTCGGCCAGTTCGGGGGCCGGGTGGGAGCGGCCCAGTCCGCGCGTATCCCGGGGGGTGAAAACCCACGCGGGGTCTAAGACCAGGGACTGAATCCGGCCTTCCAGCGCGTCGTCCAGTTTATAGCCATCGGGGCCGAAAAACTTGATGCCGTTATCCTCCACGGGGTTATGGGAAGCGGAGATGACCACGCCCAGGCTGGCCCCCAGATGGCGGGTCAGGTAGGCGACGGCAGGAGTAGGGATGACCCCGGCGTGGAGAACATCCATCCCCTGGGAAAGCAGGCCCGCCGCGATGGCGCTTTCCAGCATCATCCCGGAAATGCGGGGGTCCCGGCCGATGATGGCAAAGGCCTTCCCTTCCGGGAGGACGGAGGGGGTGAGGGCATATCCCGCTGCCTGCCCGATGCGCAGGGCCAGTTCCGGCGTCAGTTTTCGGGAGCGGTGCTCGTTGGTGAATTCCGTCGTGCCGCGAATGCCGTCGGTGCCGAACAGTGCATCCACTCCGTCCTCCTTGATGAAAGAAAACCACAAAGAGCTAGTCTGAAGAGGCCTGACAATCAGGCACAATGTGGCGAATAAAGCTAAATACGGATAGCTCTCCTGCGATCAGAGGACTGCCGAATGCATAACCAGTTTACAAGGCATAACCTGGCTCTGCCAGTTATCAATTGGACCGTATAACCACCGATCTCAACTGTGTTCTCATCCAAGGTTAAGGGCTGAACTTGCTCGCTCTCGTCATTAACCTGGAGCAAGCTAAGTGGGCGGTCATCCAGTCTAACAGCGTTAGAATAAAGATGCCATGATAGAAATCAATAAGGTAGATTGCTTACAACTTATATCACGGATGCCCGGTTTGTCAAATTGAGCCATATTGCCTGCAGCTCATTATCTCACAACTCGCCATAGAATTGAAACGCTGTTTTGCCCAGGCTCTGCTCCGATGGTATAATGAACGTACTCTTACAGCCGGAGGCGAAAATGAAGAAGCCGAAGGAGCAGAAAGAGGCCTACGAACTGATGGAACGGGGGATTGCGGCGGCCCGCGCAGAGCGCAAGGAGGAGGCGGAGGAACTGCTTCGCCAGTCTCTTGCGCTGAACCCGGATAGCGAACGGGCCTGGCTCTGGCTGAGTGCTGTTGTAGAGGGCATTGAGGCCCAGCGGGAGTGCCTGCAGAACGTCATCCGGATCAACCCCGCCAATCCTTTCGCCCGGTCAGGACTCTCTTTTCTCGCCCATCTGCGGGAAGGGTACGAGTACCTGGCGGCTCGGGCTCCCTGGATGGCCGGGTTGGAGGACAACCGGGTACCGCTGGACCGGTTACCCTCGCAGCAATGTCCTCGCTGCCGGCAGAAGAACCCGGGCTGGGCGTACATTTGCAACCGCTGTGGAGCCCCCTTGCAGCCGGTGGATGTTCGGAGGGCCGTGCAACGGGAAATCCGGAGCACCTCATCCCTAGCTCGCCCCTGGGTGGGTGCCGCCATTCTGGACCCGGACCTGGCCTTTGCTCCCGAGATTGCCCTGGCCTCTCCCCTCCGGTCTATACTGAGCATCGCTCTGGGAGCTATCGCCCTGACCCTGGCCCGATGGATGGGCACTCTGTTGCTGGCCGCCTTTTCACCCGGAGGCCTGACGTTCCATATGGTCAATCTGCTTTCCGTGAAATTTTTGGATGACCTGGTCCGTCTGCTGGCGGGCGCCCTGGTCATCTGGCTCGGACTGGGCATTCTCACCGAAGGTATTGCCCGTTCGCGGGGCGGTACAGCCCCGGCGCGGGTGCACTACTACCTCATCGCCGTGGCCATTTCGGGATGGATGCCCATCGCGGGGGTCCTCAGCGTCATCGGCTGGATCGTTCCCGTTCTGATCCCCGAGGTCCCTCAGACCTGGATGTTGGCGGGGGTCGGCGGGGTTCTCTTCCTCTACGCGGTCGCCCTCCTGATCCAGGCGGTCCGGACGGCCCACCGCCTGTCCCCCGGCCGCGAGGGCGCCCTTATCGGCCTGCTCCTGCTGGCGGTCGTGGCCCTCTATGCATTTCTGGCGGCGACAGTTCCCCCCGCGTGGCGGGAGGCTTTGCTGAGCGTTATGCGGCTCATCATGCTTCCGATGGAAGTGGGAGGTTGAACGTGGTGGTCACACGGGATTTGTCTCTATCTACCCGGGGGAACGGGGACGTCCGGGACATCACCGCTGAGGTGGCCCGCCTGGTGCGGGAATCGGGCCTGCGGGCCGGCATCGTCACCGTCTTCTGCCCCGGGTCCACCGGGGCCCTGACCACAATAGAGTACGAGGACGGCGCCGTCGCCGACCTCCAGCAGGTATTGGACGACATCGTCCCGCCGGACCGGCCCTATCGCCACCACCTGCGCTGGGGGGACGATAACGGCCATGCTCACGTCCGCGCGGCGTTGATGGGGCCGTCTATCACGATTCCCTTCGTGGATCGCCGCCTGACGCTGGGGACGTGGCAGCAGGTGGTCTTCTGCGATTTTGACACCCGGCCGCGCAGCCGTCGGCTGGTGGTGCAGATAGTGGGGGAAGAATGAAACCGTATTCTTCGCAGACGGCCCTCATTCAGGGCGGCACGCTGGTCACCCCGGAGGGGGTGCTGGAGGCGGACCTGCTGATCCAGGGGGAGCGCATCAAGGCGGTCGGTCAGGGCCTGCCGACGGCGCCCGATACCGTCGTCGTGGAGGCGCATGGGCTGCTGGTCCTGCCCGGCGTCATAGATAGCCACACCCACATCGCGCTGGATACCGGCATTTACCGCACCCCCGACGACTGGTTCATCGGCACCCGGGCTGCCGCCTGCGGCGGGGTGACGACGGTGGTGGATTTCGCCACCCAGTTTCCCGGCCAGAGCCTCCGGCAGGCGGTGGAGGCGCGGCGGGAGGAGGCCCGGGACGCGGCCATAGATTATGCTCTCCACGTGATGGTCACCGACCTGCCGCCGGGCCGGGAGGGGGAACTGGCCGACCTGGTGGACCTGGGCACCCCCAGCATCAAACTCTACACCACGTACCGGCCCAATTATTATGCCGACGACGCCACCATTTTGCGCCTGATGGAGACGGCGGCCCACCTGGGGATTCGCCCGCTGGTCCACTGCGAGAACGACGCGCTGGTGACGGCCCGGACTCAGGCGCTGGTGGGCGAAGGGAAAACATCCTGGCGGTATCACGGCCAATCCCGCCCCGCGCTGGCGGAGGTGGAGGCGGTGCGGCGGGTTCTTTTCCTGGCCGCGGTGGCCCGCTGTCCGGTCCACATCGTCCACTGCTCCGTGGCCGAATCGGTGGCGGCGGTGGCGCGGGCGCGGGCAGAGGGCCAGGCCGTCACCTGCGAGACCTGTCCCCAGTACCTGCTGCTGGATGCCGGACGGTATGAGGGGCCGGAGCCGTGGCGCTACATTCTCCAGCCCCCGCTGCGGGCGCCGGGGGAGCTGGAGCAGCTGTGGGGTCGGGTGGCGGAGGGGGATGTGGACTTCATCGCCACCGACCACTGCGACTACACTCAGTCCCAGAAGACCGAAGCCGATGATTTCACCCGTACTCCGGGCGGCCTGCCCGGGATGGAGACGCTCCTGCCGTTGATGTACACCTACGGCGTGGCGGCCGGGCGACTGACGCTTCCCCAACTGGTGGCGCTCCTTTCGGCCCATCCGGCCCGGGTCTGGGGGCTGTGGCCGCGCAAGGGGGCCCTGCTCCCCGGCGCCGACGCCGACATCGTCCTCTACGACCCGCGCCCGGAGGGGGTGGTGCGCGCGGCCGACCTCCATCACCTGGCCGGGTACACTCCCTACGAGGGGATGCGCGTCCAGGGACGGATTTCTATGGTCTTCTCGCGGGGACAGATGGTCTATCGGGAGGGGGAGTTTGTCGGTCGGCGGGGGAGGGGGAAGTTCATCCCCCGGAGCCCGCAGGGATAGCAGGGGACGTGCCTGGCACTTCCGGAAGTGCCAGGCACGTCGTGCTTTCAGGTCCGGAGCAGGGCGCGGATCAGGTTGGTTTTGGAGAAGTGGCCGCCGGTGATGCGGGTCATCCGGTCTTCGGGGCCGAGGAGGCGGCAGCTGATTTCCTCCACCGGGAGGCCCCGCTGTCGGAGCGTGTGAGCTTCCCGGGCCAGTTTCTCCAGATGGGCGATTTTGCGCCGGATGGCCTCTGTAGCGTCCTCCACCATACCGGCGTGAGCGCAGAAGAGCGTCCTCGGGGCCCGCTTCAGGACCTCCCGCAGCGATTGAAGGGTTGCCCCTATATCCTCGTCTGCCCTCAGATAGCGCACCCGCTCGTGGATGAAGAGGTCCCCGCTGAAGAGCCAGCCCTGGCGCGGCTCAAAGAAGCAGACGTGGTCGGGGGAGTGGCCCGGGGTGGGGATGACCTCAAAGCGGTAATGGTCGGTCTCCACGGCGTTCCCCAGCGGCTCCACGGTGACGTTTCGCGGCTGTCCCCAGACCAGGCGGCGGTAGAACTGGAGGCGGGGGAAGTGGGCCAGGATGGGGACGGCGTCCGGCGGGGCGGCAATAGGGAGGCCGAGGGCCTGCTGAAGGAGGGCGTTGCCCCCGGCATGGTCTTCGTGGTGGTGGGTGTTCACGACCTGTCGGATGGGCCGGTTCCGGCACCAGGCCAGCATCTCCCGCGCGGTGCCGGGACAGCCTGTATCTATGAGCAGGCCGTCTACCCAGTACGCGCTCACGGTGTAGAGTGCGCGGCCGAAGGCCGTCCGGGCCATATGCAGGCGGGTGACCGGACCGTGTTCGGTGACCTGGAGCATCGGCGTTTTTGTGGGCGGATGGGGGGACGGCTCACCCGGTGAAGAACGGCTTCTGGAAGGGGTCCCACCAGGTCTTGTTCTGGGTCAGGTATTCGTGGGTGTCGTGGAGGAGCCGGTAGTGGGCCTCTTCCTGGCGGGTGAGGAACCGGTAGGCCTCGGCGGCGCGGGGGTCGTCGGCGGCCTCTGCAGCCTGCGCGTACAGTTCCCGCGAGAGCCGCTCTGTCTCCAGCCCGAATTCCAGCGCGGCGATGTCCCCTTCCAGCGAGATCGGCCGGTCGGGGGTGAAGACCGGCAGCGGGTCGGGTGGCTCTTCGCCGGGGAGGTCCGGCTGGGCCGGGTCCAGGGGAAAGTCGGCCTTGATCGCCACTTCGTAGGGGAGCCAGCCTCCACCAGCTTCCAGAGACCGGTACTCCGCCAGAAGCAGCCGCAGGTGGTCCTCCTCCTGCCCGGCCAGGTCGCGAAACATCCGGCGCCCCCGCTCATCGGAAGCCCGTTCAGCGGCCAGCATGTAGAAGCGGTAGCCGTCTCGCTCCAGGCTCATGCCGCGCCGCAACACACCCAAAGGGGTATTCCAGTCCATGTTGCCTCCTCAGGCTGAGATGGGGGATGTGGCGAGGACGGCCATCTGCCGCCACCGCCAGGTCCCCGATGCTATTGCTTGCACGTCCCGGTGGTGGAGATGCCCAGGAGTTTGTAGATGAGGCAGAAGCCGCTGGCGGCGGTGAAGGCCAGGATCAGACCAACCACCGCCACGATAATCCCCAGGACAGCCCCCTGCAGAGCTCTCAGCGGGCCCAGCCCCACTGCCAGGAAGATGACGGCCAGTATGGCCCGAATGATGCGATCTACGGTCCCTTCGTTGCGTTCCATCGGAATTCCCCCCTTGATATGATTGCTGCTCTTCTATTTTATTCCCGACGGGCCATTTGTCAAGGGGTTGAAACGTGCCAGGCACTTCCGATTTATCCCCCCGTCGGCAGAAAATAGAAAGCCAGCGCCAGGATGAGGTAGACAACCAGCAGTTGGACCCCTTCCATCCAGTTGGATTCTCCGTCCTGGGAGACCAGGGCGGCGATGATGCTGGCGGCCCCCAGGGCGGCCAGTTCAAACGTGTTGAAGACCAGGGTCAACGGATTCCCCATCGCCAGGCTGAGAAAGACCAGGACGGGGGCCACAAAGAGCGCCACCTGTAATCCCGACCCTACCGCAATACCCATACTCAGGTCCATCTCGTCTTTGGCGGCCACCTGCACGGCGACCAGGTGCTCCGTTGTGTTGCCCACCAGGGGGATGATGACAACCCCGATGAAGAACTCGGTCCATCCCAGGTGCTCCAGTACCGGCTCCACCGCGGCCACCAGGACCTCGCTCAGCCAGGCGATCAGCGCGGTGGAGAGGGCCAGTCCGCCCAGCGTTTTCCAGAGCGGCCAGGCCGACATGCCAGACGGCGCCCGGCTATGGAGCACATCCGGCCGGGAATCCCCGCCCCCGTTTCGGAGCAAATAGAACTGGCTCAGGACGTAGACCAGCAGCATGGCCCCAGCCACGCCCAGACTCAGATATTCCACCGCCATATGGCCGGTCCCCACCTCTATCGCGTGGCTGAAGAGGGAGGGGATGCCCAGCGCGATGACGGCCAGCATCAGCATCGTCGCGTTCAGGCCGGCCTGCGTGCGGTCAAACTTCTGGAGGCCATGCCGCAACCCTCCGACCAGGAGGCTGAGCCCCATCACCAGCAGCAGGTTTCCCAGGATGGAGCCAGTAATGGAGGCTTTGACCAGTTCCAGCAGTCCCGCGCGGATGGCGAAGAAGGTGATGATGAGTTCGGCCGCGTTCCCCAGCGTGCCGTTGATCAGACCACTCACCCGAGGCCCGGCCCGTTCCGCCAGGGCCTCTGTCGCCCGGCCCAGCAGCGCGGCCAGGGGGACGATGCCCAGGGCCGCCGCGCCAAAGGTCAGGACCGCCGGTCCACCCAGATACCGGGAGAGCAACGCGACCGGGACCAGAATTAGCAGGCCATAGAGAACGTTCACCGTTCCTCCGGGCTGAATAGAGTTGCAGGGGCCTGGGTTGGCACCATCACCCGCAGCGACCGGGGGACGACCCGGATGCCGACCGGTGTGGTCCCCAGGGGTTCCCCGTCGGCCTGGACGGCCATCGGCGTCTCGGTCCAGACGGTCACCTGGCGGGCTGTCCGCTGGACGACCTGGGGGTTCTGGAGATGGCGGCCGATGAACAGTTGGCCAGCCATGCGCAACATATACAGGAATCCCCCCAGTCCCTTAAAGAGGAAGACGTCCAGTAGACCGTCATCCATCCGGGCCTGAGGGGTTAAATGGAAGACCGAGTACATTTGGACGTTGCTGACCACTACCAGCAGGGCGCGGCCCCGCAGGGCCCGCCCGTCCAGCACCAGATGGGTGCGCACGCCGGAAAACTCCCGCGCCAGCGTCAGCCCGGCAATGATGTAGGGCAGCACACCCAGCCGCTTGACCCGTTTAGGACGGGGCTCCATATCCGAGGTGATCTGGGCGTCAAACCCGATGCCGGCCCACAGGAGAAAGTAGCGATTGTTCAAGCGACCGGTGTCCACCGTCCGGATGCGTCCCTCGGCCTGGGCGATGGCGGCTTCCCGCAGGCGGAAGGGGTGGGTCAGCGTGTACACGGGCAGATGGAGTTGCCGCGCCCAGACGTTGCCGGTGCCCACCGGCAGGACCCCCAGCGCGGTCTCCGTGCCGACCAGGCCGTTGACGGCCTCGTTGACGGTCCCGTCCCCTCCGGCGACCCAGACGGCGTCCATTCCGGCCCGAGCGGCCTCCCGGGCCAGCGCGGTCGCCTCTCCGGCCCGGCGGGTGACCTCTATCTCCACCGACCAACCCCGGGCGGAGAGTTCCCGGCGCACCCGCTTCAGTTCCTTCCAGACGTCGCGGGGGCCGGCGATGGGGTTGTAGATAATGAGGCTTTTCACGTTGGAGATTATAGCATCGGCCTGCAGTTGCGCAACCGTGTATCAGGTGACTGTCACCTGAACGTGCGTGTCAAGCCAAATGATAATGTTACCGGGAGGGAGTCACCCGTCAAATGATAATGTTACTGGAGCCAAGACCGCTTCCGGCAAGATAGGGGGTAGGTTCAGGGTTTCAAAGACGTTCTCGGTGACGCCTGGCGTGGCCCCTGGCAGGGAGAAGAGGTGCTCTATCAGGGTGTAAATCTCTTCCCGCAATTGGAGGGGGTTTGTCTGGTCCCGGAGCTGTTTCAATGCCTCCAGCTGGTGCGGGGGAATGACGCCTTTCTCTTCCAGCCGCTCCAACGGTGGACGGGCCCGGTCATATATCCGCCGGGTGCGAAACTTCCCTCCCTCCACCGGAATCTGCACTTTCTCCGCCATCCGCATCACCGGCAGGAAGAGATTGGCATATACCCAGAGTCGGTCGTAGACCCGATTGAGGATCAGGGTCTGGGCCACGGTGTCCAGCCGGTCATCTCCAATCCAGGACCGAACCAGCGTGTGATTCCGCTCTTCCACAAACCGATTGTCGTTCTTGTGGTAGGGCCGACTGCGGGAAATCGTGGCCTCCGGGAGGTGTTGCTCCCAGAAGCGAAGCAGATGGGCATTGAAAAACTCGCTCCCGTTATCGGGATGGAGTTCCCGGATGGAGAAAGGAATCCGGCGGAAGACCTGTCGGAAAGCATCTTCTACCACCCGATAACTGCGGTCTAAGAAGGCCCGAAGTTCCGTCCAACCGGTATCCACATCTACCATCACCAGGGTGTAGATGTATTCTCCGGAAGCGCTGAGGCCGCAGTGGTGGACCAGGTCTATCTCAAAATGGCCGGGTTCGCCGATGTTCCAGGGGATTCGGCCGGCAGGAATCTTCAGCAAGGGGGCAGGATGAGGGCGAGGCCCAGAGGCGGCTGGGCGGGGTTTGTCCCGAGGGAGTTGGTCCAGAATCCGGCGGGTCGTAGCGACACTGATGACTTCCAGTTGGTTGAGGAGGTCTTCATCCACTTGCAGTAGCCCCTGCTGGGCCAGGAGGAGGGCCATCGGTCTCAGCACGGGTTGGAGTCGTTCCGCGGCGGGATAATCCAGAGCTCTGGCGATGAGGGAAACGGCCGCTCGGACATTAGAGCCATAGACCGGGCCTCGTTCCCGGCGACGGGGCTTTCGTTGCAGGGCTACGGGGTCTTGCATCAAGCGAATCAGATACTTTCGGTGAAATCTGGTGACCGCTTCCATCTCGTCCAGGAGACCCGAGCGTTCTGCTCGGGAAGCCTCCAGGTACCGCCGACGCATCAGGGCCAGATACTTACGGCGTTCGGTAAAGTTCATCTTTTCCTCCGGATGCATTTTGCCCTCCTGGTAACATTATCATTTGGCGACAGTATAGCATCCGGTAACATTTTACGTGAAAGAACGCGCCCACTTTACAAAATCGGCATTGTAGGCTATAATAAAACCACACGGCTGAGAGGGATCTCCCTCTCAGTCGTTGCGCATAAGGGGGTAGACGCGCCGCACAGCGGCTGCGCGTCTTTTTCTTTCGGTCATCGGCCTGCCCTTTTTCCAGAGGGTGGGCATTTGGATTTTTAGAGGATTTTGTGGTGGCCGGGCCGCCGCCACAAAGTCCCCTGATGCCTCTGAATCCCCCGTCCATCCCAGGAGAGACCCGACGATATGGCCGAACAAGTTGTCTATCTGACTCGCGAAGGATACGAACGTCTGAAGGCGGAACTGGAGTACCTGCGGACCGTGCGCCGCCAGGAGGTCGCGCGCCGGCTCCACGAGGCTCTCGCCGAAGGAGACATCCTGGAGAACGCCGAACTGGAAGCCGCGCGCAATGAGCAGGCCTTTGTGGAAGGCCGCATCCTGGAACTGGAAACGCTCCTGGGCACCGCAGAGATTGTGGAGGAAGAAAAACCCTCCGGGGTCGTCAATGTGGGGAGTCGGGTGACCGTTGTGGAAGGTGACGGTCCCCCGGAGACTTACCACATCGTCGGGCCTGCGGAGGCCGACCCCTCCCAGGGGCGCATCTCCTACGAGTCTCCCCTCGGAAAAGCCCTTCTGGGGCATCGGGTCGGGGATGAGGTCCGGGTCAGCGCGCCGGCCCGGGTGATGGTGTTTCGGATTGTAGAAATCGCCTGAGCGTCACGGGGGGCAAGGGTGGAACTGAGCGACCTAGAGCGACAGCGGCTGGAGAAATTGCAGCGGCTGCGAGAGCGGGGCTGGGACCCGTACCCGCCCCGGGCGGAGCGGACCCATACGGCCGCTCAGGCAGTTGCCCTCTACCAGGCCGGAGGCGAGGGACAGGAGGTCACCATCGCAGGCCGCCTGCGCAGTATCCGGGTGATGGGGAAGGCCACCTTCGCCCACGTGGAGGACGAGAGCGGCAAAATCCAGATTCTCCTCCGCCTCAACCTGCTGGGCGAAGAGACCTACGAAACCTTTGAGCGGGACTTTGACCTGGGGGACTTCGTGGAGGCCAGGGGCCGCCTGATGCGCACCCGCACCGGAGAGATCACCGTTGAGGTCACCCGCCTGCGGATGCTGGCGAAGGCCCTGACTCCCCTCCCCTGGGGCAAGGAGCAACAGGTCGGCGACCGGGTCGTCCGCTACTCCGCCCTCACCGACGTGGAGGAGCGGTACCGCCAGCGCTACGCCGATCTGGCCGTCCATCCCGAAGTCCGCGAAATCTTCCGCATCCGTGCCCGCACCGTCGCCGCTATCCGACGTTTCCTGGACGAGCGGGGCTTCCTGGAGGTGGAAACCCCCATCCTCCAGCCGGTCTACGGCGGGGCGGCGGCCCGTCCCTTCATCACCCACCACAACCAGTTGAATCAGGACCTCTACCTGCGTATCTCCGATGAACTGTACCTGAAGCGGCTCCTGGTGGGCGGCTTTGAACGGGTCTACGAAATCGGCCGCGACTTCCGCAACGAGGGCGTCTCCTTCAAACATAATCCGGAGTTCACCATGCTGGAGTTCTACGCCGCCTACCTGGACTACCGGGCGGTGATGGACCTCTGCGAGGAGATGGTCTCCACGGTGGCGCGAGAAGTGCTGGGGACGACCGTTATCACCTACGAAGGGCATACGATAGACCTGGCCCCGCCCTGGCGGCGGATGACGCTCCGGGAGGCCATTCTGGAGGCCAGTGGGATTGACTACACCCAGTACCCCACAGCGGAGGCCCTCTACGAAGCCCTCCGGAAGGCCGGAATCCCCGCCCAGCCGGGCCAGTCCTGGGGCAAACTGATAGACAAAGAACTCCTGAGCGGGTTGGTGGAGCCCAACCTGATTCAGCCCACCATCCTGTACGATTACCCGCGCGATATCTCCCCCCTGGCGAAGGCCAAGCCGGACGACCCCACCCATGTGGAGCGGTTTGAGGCCTTCATCGGCGGGATGGAGGTCGCCAACGCCTTCAGCGAACTGAATGACCCCCTGGACCAGGAGCAGCGCTTCCTGGAGATGGGGCGGCTCTACCGGGCAGAGGACGAAGAGGCTCACCCGATGGACGAGGACTACGTCCGGGCGATGATGTACGGCATGCCGCCCAACGGCGGCTTCGGCATGGGCATTGACCGGCTGGTCATGCTCTTTACCGACCGCCCGTCCATCCGGGAGGTCATCCTCTTTCCCCACCTGCGGCCCAGGGAGACGTGAGGCGTGAAACGTGAAGAGTGAAGCGTGAAACGTGAAGCGGGATACGGGATATGCTGGACGTCAACCTTCTGCGTAAAGACCCGCAACGGGTTCGGAATGCCCTGGTCTCCCGAAACGAGGACCCCGCCCTGGTGGACCGCGTCCTGGAAATAGATGGCCGCTGGCGGGACCTTCTGGCTCAGGTGGAGGAACTGCGCGCCGAGCGCAACCGGACCTCCAAAGAAATCCCCCGCATCCAGGACCCGGCTCAGCGGGAGGCCATGATTGCCCGCATGCGCGCCGTGGGCGACCGGATTGCCGAACTGGAAGAGCAGGTCCGGGCAGCGGAGACGGAACGGGATAACCTCCTTCTCCATCTGCCCAACATTCCTCACCCCTCCGTCCCCGTTGGCCCGGATGCCGGTGGCAACATTGTGGTGCGGGAGTGGGGAACCCCCCGCCATTTTGAGTTTGATCCCCTTCCTCACTGGGACCTGGGGCCCGAACTGGGCATTCTGGATTTTGACCGGGGAGTCCGCCTTGCCGGCAGCCGCTTCTACGTCCTCTGGGGCGCCGGGGCCCTCCTGGAGCGGGCCCTTATCGCCTGGATGCTCCACGTCCACACCCGCGAACACGGCTACACTGAAGCCTACCTCCCCTTCGTCGTCCGGCAGGAGTGCCTGGTAGGGGCCGGGCAACTCCCCAAGTTTGAGGACAACCTCTATCACGACGTGGAGGACGACCTCTGGCTGGTCCCGACGGCGGAGGTCCCGCTGACCAATCTCCATCGGGACGAAATCCTCCCCGCCGACGCGCTGCCCCTCAAATACGTCGCTTACACCCCCTGCTTCCGCCGGGAGAAGATGAGCGCCGGGCGAGACGTCCGGGGCATCAAGCGCGGCCACCAGTTTGATAAGGTGGAGATGTACCAGTTCACCACCCCGGAGGCCAGTTACGACGCGCTGGAGGAGATGCTGGAGCACGCGCTGGACCTCTGCCGACGGCTGGAGATTCCCCACCGCGTCGTCCAACTCTGCACCGGAGACCTGGGCTTCACGGCGGCCAAAACCTACGACATTGAGATGTGGGCCCCGGGCTGTGGGGAGTGGCTGGAAGTCAGTTCCGTCAGCAACTGCGAGGAGTTTCAGGCTCGCCGGGCCAACATCCGCTACCGGCCCGCTCCCGACGCCCGCCCCCGCTTCGTCCACACCCTCAACGGTTCGGGCCTGGCGCTCCCGCGCGTCGTCATCGCCATTCTGGAAAACTACCAGCAGGCCGACGGCTCCGTCGTGGTGCCGGAGGTCCTGCGGCCCTGGATGGGGGGCTTAGACCGCATCACCGGACGGCTGGTCGGGTGAGGACGCGGGTGAAAGCGGATTTATTTTAGTGTCTTCTTTATCACAAATATTCTTTGCGCCCCTTGTCTGTCCTTCATGACCTTTGCGGCAAAATCTTCCGGATAGGAGCGACTCACGGGTCTCTCCTTCTCCGCCTGGCCCTGCTCCTCTTCATCCTCTGGAGCCTCCAGCCCCCGCGCGTCCTGGTGGTCGTCGGGCCGCCCCAGGAAGTGCGTACGACCAACCCGCTGGTCGGCGTCCACACCCGCCTCACCGACGAGGTGGAGGAATGGAAAATCCAGCGCACCCTCCAGATGGTCCGGGAAATGGGCGCGCCGTGGATTGTGGAGTTTTTCCCCTGGGCCTACATAGAGCCCCGTCCAGGCCAGTTTGACTGGGCCCACGCCGACATGGTCATCCGCCACGCCCGCGCGCAGGGACTGACGGTCATCGCCCGATTGGGCTTCGTTCCGGAGTGGGCCCGACCCGAAGACACGACCTTCAACTACATTGACCCCGAATTCTACGACGAGTTCGCCGCCTTCGTCGCGGCTTTCCTGACCCACTATCGGGGGGAGGTGAACCACGTCATCATCTGGAACGAGCCGAACCTGAGCCTGGAGTGGGGCTACCGGCCAGTGGACCCCGCCGCCTACACCGAGATGCTGCGGGTGGTGTATCCGGCGGCCCATGCGGCCAACCCCGACGCGGTGGTGCTGGCGGGGGCCCTGGCCCCCACGCTGGAGCCGCCGGGGAGCCCGGCCGGCCTGAACGACCTGGACTATCTGGAGGGGATGTACGCGGCCGGGGCCGCGCCGTACTTTGACGCCCTGGCCGTCCACGCCTACGGGACCAACTTCCCACCGGAGGCAGAGCCCGCCCCGGATGTCATCAACTTCCGCCGGACCGAACTCCTGCGGGCGATTATGGAGGCCCACGGGGACGGCCACAAGCCCGTCTACATCACCGAGGGGGGATGGAACGACCACCCCCGCTGGGCGCGCGCCGTCCGCCCGGCCCAGCGCGTCGCCTACACCATCGGCGCCTATGAGTGGGCCCGCCAGAACTGGCCCTGGTGTCGGGCCGTCGCCTTCTGGGCCTTCCGCTACCCCGCCCCCCTCCACAACTTCCAGGACTACTCCACCTTCGTCACCCCTGACTTCCACCCCAAGCCCATCTACCTGGCGGTGCAGGAATATACGGGGAATGGGGGAATGACAGAATGACAGAATGACAGAATGGGGGAATGACGGAATAAAGGCGGAATGAAGGAGCAGGAAGGATGATGCTGGATGGTTTTTTGAGACGGAGACTCGCGGGGAAATGGCTGACAGGGATTCTGCCGGTCGTGATACTGGCTATGGCGGTGGCGTTCCAGGAAGTTCAAGCAAACCAGCCACCGCCCTACCCGGAAGCCCGCCCTTTCACCCCAGATGCTGATGGCCCCGCAGGCCGTGTGAGCGCTCAGCAGACCGCGAGAAATGTGGAACTCGTCGGGCAGGTCGGCGGTCGCACCGGAGCGGTGGCCGTAGAAGGGAACCTGGTCTTTGTAGGCGTGGGACAACAGTTGCTGGTCGTGGACATTTCCCATCCCACAACGCCCACCGTCCTCGGTCGGGTACTGACGCCCGCCGCAGTAGAGGACATCGCCCTGGCGGATGGCCGGGCGTATATCGCCGACGGGCGGGGCGGATTGCGAATCGTGGACATCTCCGACCCGACTGCTCCCCGGGAAGTGGGGTTCTATCAATCCTCCTGGAGCGCCCTCGGCGCCGCCGTCTCGGGCAACTATGCCTACATCGCAGCCAATACCGGGCTGCGGGTCGTGGACATCTCCGACCCCGAGCGTCCCGTTGAGGTGGGCTCCTGCTCCACATGGGAAAGCGCGATGGACGTGGTTGTGCAGGGCGAATACGCCTACGTAGCCGCCTACGACCCCGGCCTGGTGGTTATCCAGGTCACGGACCCCACCCAGCCCAAAGTGGTGAGTTCCCATGCCACCGGGGCGCTGAACTACGGCCTCGCAGTGGCTGGTCAGTATGCGTACATTGCCCGCTCCGGTGGCCTCTCTATCATAGACATCTCCGATCCCAACCAGCCCCAGATAGTGAAAACGGCTTCTCTTGACGGGGCGCCCCAGGATGTGCGAATCGCCGGAAACTTCGCCTACGTTGCCTCCCAGATAAGTGGCCTGCAGATTGTGAACGTCTCTGATCCTGAACAACCGGTCAGGGTTGGTCACTACGATACGCCGGGGGATGCCTATCAAGTAGCCATAACGGGCACATACGCCCTGGTCGCCGATGGCGAGATGGGCTTACCGATTCTGGATATCTCGGCTCCGGACAATGTTCAGAAGGTCGGGACATTTCAGCCCCTCGGATACGCTTATGGCCTGGATGTCCAGGGAGAGTACGCTTATGTCGCCAGCGGTCGGAAAGGACTGTATGTGGTGAGCCTGGCCCATCCCGAACTTCCGGAGGAGATTGGCGTCTGGGATTCGCCGGGCGAAGGCTTCGGCGTAACCGTATCCGACACCTTCGCCTTTGTGGCCGACGGCGAGAGCGGCCTGCGGATTGTGGACCTTTCTGACCTCCCATCCCTTTCCGAAATCGGAGCCTACACCTCACCGGGTCACCAGGCCTCCGCGGTGGCGGTGGATGGACGATACACCTATATCGTGCACCGGCTTCTGCCCGTTCATATCGTGGATATTGCAGAGCCGACAAACCCCGTCTCGGTGACTCAGATAGGTTACGCTGTTGGTGCCAACGATATAGGGCTGGCAGGAGGCTACGCCTATCTGGTGGGCGGACGGGCCTACTTGCAGGTCTACGACGTTTCCAATCCCCAGGCCCCTTCGTGGCGCGCCCATTACATTGTAGTTGAAAATGCAGAGGGCCTGGGTATCACTATAGCGGGCCACTACGCTTATGTTGCGGTCTGCCAAAGCGGTCTGCACATTGTGGATGTCTCCGCCCCGGCGAACCCCCAAAAAGTGGGGAGCTACGATACCCCGGGTTGTGCTACAGATGTCATCGTGGAAGGAGAATATGCCTACGTTGCCGACGGTTCGGCTGGCCTGCGAGTCCTGTTTGTGGCCGACCCTACCTCTCCGGTAGAAGTGGGATTTTACGAGACCTCCCAGGCCACAGAAGTGAAGAAAGTGGGTAACCTCCTCTTCGTTGCCGATGAAGAGAGAGGACTGCTGATTCTGCACTCGCCGGGCCTTTCGCACCGTGCTTACCTGCCCTTCGTTGTGCGCGCGGCCCCGTAGCCCCGTAACGCCGGCCGCTGGGCCAACAGATATAGGCGAACTGTATGTCCAGGCAAAATCCGCGCTTATCTGCGTTCATCCGCGTCCCCTTTTCTGCCCCCCGCTTCTTGCCTCTTGCCCCCCGCCTCCTGCCTCTTACCCCCCGCTCCTTGCCTCTTGCCTCCTGCCTCTTGCTTCTCGCCTCCTGCCTCTTGCTTCTTTCCGCCTGCTCCCCCGCCGACCGGCTGGACCGGATTCTGGAGACGGGGGTCCTGCGGGTGGGGATGGATGCCAGTTATCCGCCCTTTGAGTACATAGACGGGGAGGGGAACCTGGTCGGGCTGGATGTGGACCTGGGGCGGGAACTGGCGGCGCGGCTGGGGGTGGAGGCCCGCTTTGTTGCCAATCTCTCCTACGACGGCCTCTACGACGCGCTGACCGCTGACGTGGTGGATGTGGTCATCTCGGCGCTCTACGTGGACCCGACACGGATGGCGGACTTCGCCTATTCCTACTCCTACTTCAACGCCGGACAGGTCCTGGTGGTACGTACAGGGACGACGGACATCCGGGCGATGGCCGACCTGGCGGGGCGGACCCTGGCCGTGGAATGGGGGAGCGAGGGGGACGTGGTGGCCCGCCAGTGGGCCCGGCGGCTGGCCAGCCTGACCGTTCTCCCCTCCGGGACAGCGGAGGAGGCTCTGGCGCGGGTCGCCTCCGGCGAGGCCGACGCCGCGGTGGTGGACCATCTCTCCGCCCTTCAGGCCATCGGGAAGGGCATGCCCCTGCGCACTGTCGGAGAGATGCTGACGGATGAGCCCTACGCCATCGCGGTCCGCCGGGAGGATGGCGCGCTCCTGCGGGCGGTCAACGGCGCGCTGACGGCGATGGAGGAGGACGGCACCCTGCCCCGCCTGCGGCAGAGTTGGCTCGGGGGGCCGTGAAGACTGTACCCCAATGGGCCGGCGACCGAAAAACAACGGCGCACCGGAGCGCTTCCCTCCGGTGCGCCGTCTATGGCCGCCGATGACGGGCTACGCCACGCCGAAGCGGCTCCGGAGCACCTTCTTATCAATCTTGCCCACGCTGGTCTTGGGCAACTCGTCCACGAAGGTGTAGTTCTCCGGCACGGACCAACTGGTGATCAGCCCCTCCTCCACGTAGCGGTTGAGGTGAGCGCGGAGTATGTCCCCCGTGAGTTTCCCTTTATACTCCTCGCGCGGGACGACGATCGCCAGCGGGCGCTCGCCCCACTTCTCGTCCGGGATACCGATGACCGCCGCCTCCAGCACCCCTTCGTGCAGGCTGAGCAGGTTCTCCAGTTCCTGGGAGACAATCCACTCGCCGCCGCTCTTGATGACATCCTTGAGCCGGTCCACAATCTGGATGTAGCCGTACTCGTCCATATAGGCGACATCACCGGTGTGCATCCAGCCGCCGGCCCACAGTTCCTCGCTCTTCTCGGGCTCCTTGTAGTAGCCCTGAGTGCACCAGGGAGCCCGAACGATAATCTCGCCGGTGGAGCGCCCGTCCCGGGGGACGTCGTTCCCGGCCGCGTCCACCACCCGCAGGTAGACCAGCGGGGCGATGAAGCCGGTCATAATCTGCCGGTCCAGTTGCTGCTCCGCGCTCCAGGCCAGCATGGGCGGCTTCAGGTGGGCCAGGGTGAGGACGGGGCAGGTCTCGGAGAGGCCATACCCGGCGTAGACCTTGATGCCCAGTTTGGTCGCCTCCAACGCCAGCCCCTTCGGCAGCCGCGCCCCGCCGATGACCACCTTCCAGTTGCTCAGGTCCAGCCCGCGCACTGCCGGGGAGGTGACAATCATCTGGAGGATGGTGGGGACGCAGTGGCTGAAGGTGACCTTCTCGGTCAACAGGAGCCGCATCAGCATCTCCGGCTCATACCGGCCCGGATAGACCTGCTTGACGCCGAAGAGGGTGGACATGTAGGGGATGCCCCAGGCGTGGACGTGGAACATCGGCGTGAGGGGCATGTAGACGTCGCTCTTGCTCACGCCGCCGAAGTTGCCGAAGGCCGCCACCGCCAGGCCGACGGCGAGGGTGTGCAGAACCAGTTGCCGCTGGGTGAAGTAGACCCCCTTCGGCAGGCCGGTCGTGCCAGTGGTGTAAGCCATCGTCGCCAGCGTGTTCTCGTCCATGTCGGGCAGTTCGTCCAGCGGGATGGCCGCTGAGAGCAGTTCCTCGTACTCCGCGTCCACCTTGATGTCCGGTTTCTCCTTTCGGTCGGTGATCAGGATGGTCTTGCGGATGGAGGGGATGCGGGGACGGACGCGCTCCACCAGGGGATAGAAGTCCTCATGGAAGATGAGAACCTCGTCCTCTGCGTGGGCCATCGTGTAGGCGATGTCCTCAGGGGCCAGGCGGGGGTTGATGGTGTGGAGGACGGCGCCGATGCCGGGGATGGCGAAGTACATCTCCAGGTAGCGGTGGCTATCCCACTCAATGACGCCGACCCGGGTGCCTGGCTTCACGCCCAGGGCCTGGAGGGCGCCGGCCAGCTTGAGCACCCGGTTGTACATGGCGGTGTAGGTGTAGCGGACCAGGTCGCGGTAGACGATTTCCTGTTCGGGGGCCCAGGCGACGCCGTAGTGGAGGATGTGCTTCAGCAGCAGTTGGAAGTTATATGCGGGCATGACAGACCTCCTTTCTGGCTGACGGGACGGAACCTGTACATCCTACCGGTCGGGGGATAAGACCGGTTGTGCGGCAGGCGGAAGCATTTTTTATCATAGCCCCTTTGCGGTAATTGTCAAGTTCCTCTCGCCGCCGGGGGCAGGGCCGGAATCGCGACCCGTCACAAAACTGAAACGCGTCTGACCGATGCGCCGGATTGCCTTACCGACGGAAAGCGTGTATAATGTGGTTAAGGAAGGCCGTGTGCTGAATGAAGTACCATATTTGGACAATTGGCTGTCAGATGAACGAAGCCGACTCCCGGCGGCTGGCCGCCGCACTGGAGCGGTTGGGGTATACCCCGGTTCCCCGGGCCGAAGAGGCCGACGTGGTTGTCCTGAATACCTGCGTGGTCCGGCAACAGGCGGAGGACAAGGTCTACGGGCGACTGAGCTCCCTGCGCCCTTTGAAAACTCGCCGACCCGATGTGGTCATCGGCCTGATGGGCTGCCTGGTGGGCCGTCGGGATTCGGCACCCCTGCGGGAGCGGTTCCCATGGGTGGATGTCTTCGCCCCGCCGTCGGACCCCGGGCCGTTGCTGGACTATCTGGCGGAGAGGGGGTTGGCCGATACGGGACGGGCGCTGGAGGCCGAAGACGCCGCCCGCCGGATTCCCACCCCGTTCCTGCTTCCGCGCCAAGAACGGGGCCGGCAGGTCACGGCTTACGTCCCGGCCGTCCTGGGATGCTCCCATGCCTGCACCTACTGCGTCATCCCCTACCGCCGGGGGCCCGAGCGCAGCCGGCCTCAAGAGGAGATTCTGGCCGAGGCCCGCGCGCTGGTTGCCCAGGGGGTGAAGGAAATCACGCTGCTGGGGCAGATTGTGGACCGGTATGGCTACGACCTCGTCCCCCAGCGGGACCGCTCCCCCCTGGCCGAGTTGCTGGAGCGGCTTCACGAAATAGAAGGTCTGGAGCGAATCCGCTTCCTCACCAGCCACCCGTCCTGGATGACGGACGAATTGCTGGAAGCGGTGGCCCGTCTGCCCAAAGTCTGCGAGCACCTGGAGGTCCCGGTCCAGGCCGGGGATGATGAAATCCTGGCCCGGATGCGACGCGGCTACACCGCCGACGACTACCGCCGCCTGATCGCGCGCGCCCGGGCAGTGATCTCCGGCGTGTCTATCGCCACCGATGTCATCGTTGGCTTTCCGGGGGAGACGGAAGCTCAGTTCATGCGCACATACGACCTGTTGGCGGAACTGCGGCTGGATAAGGCGCACATCGCCCGCTACTCTCCCCGTCCGCAGACGCTGGCCGCCCGCCGCTACCCGGACGATGTCCCGCCGGAAGAGAAAGAGCGCCGCCGCAAGGCGCTGGACGAGTTGCAGGCCCGCATCGCCGGAGAAATCAACGCGGCCCTGGTCGGGCAGTCGGTGGAAGTCTTGGTGGAAGGTCGGAAAAAGGGCCGCTGGTGGGGTCGCACCCGGACCGACAAACTGGTTTTCTTTGAGGACCCGCGCGACCTGACCGGCCAGCGGGTGACGGTTCACATCACCTGGGCCGGGCCATGGTCGCTGATGGGGGAAGTTGGAAGTAGGAAGCAGGAAGTCGGAAGTAGGAAGTAGGAAGCAGGAAGCGGGAAGTCGGAAGTAGGAAGCAGGAAGCGGGAAGTCGGAAGTAGGAAGTAGGAAGCAGGAAGCGGGAAGTCGGAAGTATTATGGATTAGGGGGATGAGAAGTTGGTGCAAGGACGGGATAAAGACCCGGAAGAAAGTAGAGGGACGCCGTTCAAAGAAGACCTGAGCACCCGTATGATGCCAGGGCTGGCCGCGCGGCGGATGGGCACCGGCCTGACGGAGAGTCCCACGCCTGCAGCACCAGCAGCGCCAGATGTACCTCCACCCGACGTGGCGAAACAGGAGGTCCATCCGCGTCCGGCGCCCACGTCGGGGCGACTGGCCGAGGGCACCGTTCTCCAGGGCCGCTATCGCATCCTGGGTGTCCTGGGCTCGGGGGGGATGAGCACCGTCTACAAGGCTCAGGACCTCCGGTTCCCCAAGGTCCAGCGCTTCTGCGCGGTAAAGGAGATGCTCAATACCGCCACCGACCCCCGGGTTCGGGCGCTGATGATGCAGAACTTTGAACGCGAGGCCAGCATCCTGGCGACGCTGAGCCATCCGGCCATTCCTCAGGTCTATGACTACTTCACGGAGGGAGACCGGGCGTATCTGGTGACCGAACTGATTCCGGGAAAGGACCTAGAGGCCCTTCTCCACGAGACCGAGGGGTTTTTCCCCGAGGCCCAGGTCGTTCAATGGGCCATCCAGATTTGCGATGTGCTGACGTACCTCCACACCCGGACGCCCCAGCCCATCGTGTTCCGGGATATGAAGCCCTCCAACCTGATGCTGGACGATCAGGGGCGGATCCGTCTGGTGGATTTTGGCATTGCGAAGGTCTTCCAGAGCGGGGAGAAGGGGACGATGATCGGCACGGAGGGCTACTCCCCGCCGGAGCAATATCGGGGAGTTGCCGAACCCCGGGGAGATATTTATGCCTTGGGGGCGACGCTCCACCATCTGCTGACCAAACAGGACCCCCGTCTGGAACCGCCCTTCACCTTTCATAAGCGACCCATCCATCAATACAATCCCGCCATCTCGGCCGAACTGCAGGAGATCATCAGTCGGGCGCTGGAGTATGACATCCAGAAACGGTTCGGGTCGGCCGAGGAGATGAAGCGAGCACTTCTCTCCCTGAAGTCCGCCCGGGGACTGGCTGCTACAGCCTATATGCCGACCCCCGAAGGAGTCCGCCCGGACGCGCTGAAGGTCATCTGGCAGTTTGCCTGCGAGGACGAGGTCCGCTCCAGCCCATGCATCCATGAAGGGATTCTCTACGTCGGCGCCTACGACAACAACCTCTACGCGCTGGACGCTGAAACAGGAAAGTTTCTATGGAAATACGCCACCGAAGGCGGGATTGCTTCCTCCCCGGCGGTGGCGGATGGTCGGGTTTTCTTTGGGTCCACCGATGGCTCTCTGTATGCCCTCAACGCCGAGACCGGTCGGTTGATGTGGACCTATCCGACGAAAGCGCGCATCTACTCCTCGCCCCGGGTTCAGTTCGGGCATGTCTTCATCGGATCGGACGACCGCCACCTCTATGCGGTCAACACCATCACCGGGCGGATGGCATGGAGTGTTGAGACAGAGGGGGCCGTTCGCTCCACCCCCGCCACCGGATCCGATGCCATTTACGTTGGGGATGAAGAAGGGGTCCTCCACGCCGTCGGGGTGAACGGCCGTTTGATCTGGCGTTTCCGCGCTCGCCGGGCGATTACCTCTTCTCCAGCGGTCGGCCAGGACCTGCTGTACGTCGGCTCTCAGGACTGGTTCGTCTACGCGCTGGACCTGCGCGCCGGCTGGGTGGTCTGGCGGTATCGGACCGACGGCCCGGTCATCTCATCCCCGGCGGTCGCGGGGGATACGGTTTTCGTTGGCTCAGCGGATGGACATCTGTATGCCCTGGATGCCACCAACGGCTATCTGGTCTGGCGGTATCGGACCGGCGGGCAGGTCACTTCATCGCCTGCCGTCTATCAGGGCGCGGTGTATGTCGGGTCGGTGGATGGATACGTCTATTCGCTGGACGCCCAGACGGGACAACTGCGGTGGCGGTTCCAGACCGGTGGGCCGGTCGTCTCCAGCCCCCGGGTGGCGAACGACATCGTCTACGTTGGCTCGTTGGACCACAACGTGTACGCGCTGCCGATTTAAAAGGCCCCTTTCACGGAGCACGATTTTGAACTGGAAATCCTGGTTTCGTCGTTTTCGGCCGGCGAAGCGGCAGGAGGAAAAGGGGCCTCCTGGACCTCCTGCGACGGCTCTGCCGGTGGAGCGCCCCTCCCCGCGCCCCCGGCTGACTGTGGGATGGGCCACCGATGTCGGGCGGCAACGGAGTCACAATGAGGA
This sequence comes from Thermoflexales bacterium, assembly GCA_014360895.1. Taxonomy (GTDB): domain Bacteria; phylum Chloroflexota; class Anaerolineae; order B4-G1; family DUEL01; genus SpSt-77. Next base: position 27,602 of record JACIWQ010000028.1, read on the forward strand.
TACCGTTCTGATAGCGGAGTTGGAACAGGCCGGCTATTACGGCACGCCGTCCACCGCCCTCCTGGTCCTGGCCGATGGTATGGGCGGGCATCTCGCCGGCGAGGTTGCCAGTGCACTGGCGACCCGTGCGGCAGCCCAGCACATCCTGCAGGCTTGTCTGACCCTGCTTCCCATACGCGAGCACAGCGCCAGCGAGCCCTCGCTGAAAGAAGTGCTGATAGAGGCTTTCCAGAGGGCCAACGAACTGGTCACCGAGCGCGTGCCGGGAGGGGGGACTACGCTTCTATGTGCTCTGATCCTGGGGAATCGGGCATATATTGCCAACGTCGGAGATAGTCGGGCTTATCTGGTCTCGCCCGAAGGCTGCCGCCAGATTACCCGCGACCACTCCATCGTAGATATTATGGTAGAATTGGGCCAGATGACTTCGGAAGAGGCAGTCCATCACCCGCAGCGAAACGTACTCTATCGCGCGGTGGGGCAAAGAGGGCCATTGGAAGTAGACACATTTCTCTGCCACATACCGCCGGGAGGAGTTCTCTTGCTGTGCTCTGATGGGCTTTGGGAAATGGTGAGCGAGGAAGAAATGGTTCAGGTTGTGGCCACATCCTCTTCCCTGCAAGAGGCATGTGACATCCTCGTGGAGAAGGCCAATCAAGCCGGGGGAAAGGACAACATCAGCGTTATCCTCGCGGCCCCTCCGGAGATCGTTGATTCGGAATTTCACTGGCCGGAGATATGAGATGCCGGAGGAAGAAAAAGACTTATATGCCGTCCTGGGCGTTTCCCCGCTGGCCACTCAAGAGGAGATTCGGCACGCGTACCGCAAGCTGGCGCGCCGGCTTCATCCCGATAGCGGTTCCGAAGAGGCATCCGCCGAGAGGTTCCAGGAGGTCCAGGAAGCTTACCGGGTCCTGGGCGACCTGGCCCGCCGGCAGGCCTATGACCGGCGGAGAGCCGAGCGGGGACGCGACCTGAATGTGGCTTTGGCCTGGGACATCCTGGTCAGCCGTCAGCAACTCCAGGCCCTGCCCGATGAGCAGATGCTTTACCTCCTGGTGGACCTGAAGCCTTCTGGAAAGACGTCCTTTAAACGCATTCCGTTGAACCTCTGCCTGGTGATTGACCAGAGCACCTCTATGGACGGTGACCGGCTGGACCATGTCAAAGCCGCGGCTCATCAGATTGTAGATGAGTTGGCGAAAGAGGATGTGGTCGGGGTGGTTGCCTTCAACGACCGGGCAACGGTGATGTACCCCAGCCAGCTGCTGACGGATCCGTTGCGGATCCATGCCCGGATTTCTTCCATATGGGCCAGCGGGGGCACGGAAATCCTGAAAGGGTTGCAGGCCGGCCTGGAAGAAATCCGACGCCATCACCGGAAAGAGGCCATCAGTCATTTGATTCTGCTGACCGACGGGCGCACGTACGGGGACGAGGAGCAGTGCCTGGCGGAGGCCCGTCGGGCCGGCCTGGAAGGGATTGAAATCAGTGTGCTGGGCATTGGCGAAGACTGGAACGATGTCTTTCTGGACCAGTTGGCCCGTCAGACCGGCGGGACCTCCACGTACATCGCCTATCCCCAGCAGGTTCGCGGGGTCATGCGGGAACTTGTTCAGCGACTGACGATGCTGCTGGCCCGCGATGTCACGCTGACCGTTCGCACGACGGAGCGCGCATGGGTGGAAAATTGCTTCCGGACCGCGCCCTTTATGGAATACCTCATTCCCAAAGGTGGGGTTTACCATCTGGGCAACCTGCTGGCCGGGAAAGCCACGCAGGTCCTCTTTGAAGTGGTCGTTCGGGAGAACCGGCCCGGGTTCCACCTCCTGCTCCAACTGGAGATGAATGCCCATATTCCCACCTTCAACCGACAGGAGCGGCTGATTTTTGACCTGGAACGGGAATTTGTGCCCGAAGCCGTAGAGGAACCCGTTCCACCAACCCTGGTCAATGTTCTGAGCCGACTCAGCATTTTCCGGATGCAGGAGCAGGTCTGGAAGGCCCTGGATACCGGCCGTATAGAAGAGGCGCGGCGGCGGCTGGAGACGATTGCAACCCGCTTGCTGGATATGGGGGAGGCGGAACTGGCGCATGTGGCCCTATTGGAGGCCGGCCGCATTGCCCAGGGAGGCCAGATGTCCAGCAAGGGGCAGAAGGTGATTCGCTACGGGACCCGAGGCCTGGGTATGCAAGGGAGGGGGTCATGATAGAGTGTCCGTCTTGCGGAAAGAAACACCGGTTGGGCACCCTGTTTTGCACCGAGTGTGGCATCTATCTCCCGACCATGAAGACGCTGCGGACCGAGCCGTTCCCTACCGACGAACTCTCGGCACCACGGGCGGCGGCATGGGAGACCGCCGCACCCGACGACGAACGGGAGAAAGCACCGCCGGTTATCCGGGTGCGCATTGTAGATACCGGGCGGGAGGTTGTCCTCCCCGCCCTCCCTGAACTGTTGCTGGGGCGGCTGGACCCCACCCATGGCATCTTTCCCCACCTGGACCTGGGCGCGGAGAAAGGGTTGGAGATGGGGGTTTCCCGCCGTCACGCTAAAATTGTCCAGCGGGAAGGAAGAACTTATATTGAAGACGTGGGAAGCGCGAACGGCACGTTCCTGAACGGCCAGCGTCTGACGCCTTACCTGCCGTATCCGCTCCCCAAAGAGTCCGAAGTCCAGTTGGGCCGACTGCGCCTCCACATCACGGTTAGCGCCGGCGAAGGGACCGAGAAGAACTCCAGCGGGTGAAAAGGATGGACCCTCGCGTACCCCCCCAATAAAACTCCGTCTTCAGGAGGTACCGGATGCCGATGACGGTCATGATCCATATGATGAACGAAGATCCCATTGTGGCCGAGATTGATCGCATCCCAGAGCCCACCGATCAATTCCTGGTCTGTGAAAACCCTCGCCGACGGGACGGTCGGGAGGTGAATTATCTGCTCCCCGAAGTTCGCTCCCTCATCCTGCCCTGGCACCGGATCCATTGTGTGGAAATTCTGCCCACCGGCGAGGAAGAGAAAGTAGTGACGTTCGTGCGGGAATAGCCCATGAGCGGCAAGAGGTCTTCCGGCCCCCTGATCCTCGCTGTGGATGATGAGGAAAAAATCCTCCGCTTTGTGCGCATGAACCTGGAACTGGAGGGATTCCGGGTCACCACGGCGACCTCCGGCCTGGAAGCGCTCCAGCGGGTCCGTTCCCTGTATCCGGACCTGGTCCTGCTGGACGTGATGATGCCCGATATAGACGGCTTTGAGACCCTCCAGCTCCTGCGCGAATTCTCCGATGTGCCGGTTATTATGCTGACCGTCCGCTCCGATGAGGATGACATCGTTCGCGGGCTGCGGTTGGGGGCCGATGACTATGTCACCAAACCCTTCAGCGTACGGGAACTGGTCAGCCGGATCCAGGCCGTTCTCCGGCGGGCCCGACCGATGGCCCCTCCGGAGTCTGCCATCCTGAAGATTGACGATTATCTTAGTGTGGATTATAACTTGCAAGAGGCCATCGTGGGGGGAAAGCGGGTGAAACTTCGCCCCACCGAATTCCGCCTGCTGAGCGTGTTGATTGAGAACGCCGGATGGGTGGTCCCCCAGGAGACGCTGCTGGTGAAAGTCTGGGGGCCCGAATACCGGGATGAGACCCATTACGTGCGGCTCTACATCGCTTATCTCCGGCAGAAGATTGAGCCGGACCCGGCCAACCCACGCTACATCCTCACAGAGCGAGGCGTGGGGTATCGCTTCGTGGATTTCCGGAAGAATGATGCGGAGGAAAAAGCTCCATGAAGTCCTGCAAAGTGGTGATCACCGGAGCATTTAACACGGGGAAAAGCGCATTTATCCGGACGGCTTCGGACATCGCGGTCGTCAGCACGGAAAAGCACATCACCGACGACCTCTCTCAGGTCAAAGAGACCACCACGGTGGCGATGGATTACGGACAGACCACGGTGGGGGGCCGACTCTTTCACCTCTACGGGACCCCCGGCCAGCCGCGCTTTGACTTTATGTGGGACATCCTGGCCCGGGATGCGGACGCCCTGCTGGTCCTGGTGGATAGCACCGACCGCTCCACCCTGACGCTGGCGCGCCAGCTCCTGCGGCGCCTGGCCCGTCGGCGGACCCCCTATCTGGTGGTGGCGACCAAACAGGATGGGCATCGCCCCATGCCCCCGCAGGAGATTGCCCGGATGCTGGGAGTAGCTTCCCAGCGGGTCGTCGCCTGCGACCCCCGCCAGAGGGCCAGCACCCACGCCGTCCTGGCCCACCTCTCCGAATTGTTGGAATAACACGGGCGGCGGCCTTCGGCCG